>CAYUOK010000025.1:0-12142 GCA_964446395.1 uncultured Gemmatimonadaceae bacterium
TCGGGCCGGCCGAGCTGGGCGATCCGGCCCTCCGCCATCACGGCCACGACGTCGCCGAGGCGGAGTGCCTCGTCGAAATCGTGCGTCACCTGGAGCGTCGTCACCCGCTCGTGGGTGTGAATGGCCCGCAGCTCGCGCCGGAGGTTGTGCCGCGTGGCGGGATCCACCGCCGCGAACGGCTCGTCGAGCAGGAGGATGCTCGGTCGCGGTGCCAGGGCTCGCGCGAGCGCGACGCGCTGGGTCTCGCCGCCGCTCAGACGGTGCACCGATCGGTCGAGCAGCGGCTCGATGCCGAGGAGCTCGGCGAGCTCGCGGACCCGCTCCAGTTGCTGCTGCACGGACAGGGAGCCGCGCACCAGGCCGTACCGGATGTTCTCGCGGACGTCGAGGTGCGGGAAGAGGTGGTAGTTCTGGTAGACGAACCCGACGCCCCGCCGTTCGGGGGTCACGCCGGTCATGTCCTCCCCGTGGAGGTGCACCCTGCCCCCGAGTGGCGTGACGTGGCCGGCGACTGTCTCCAGCAGCGTGGTCTTGCCGGACCCCGAGGGCCCGATGAGGAGACCGTAGCCTCCCGCGGGCACCTCGAACGAGACGTCCTGCAGCTGGAAGTCGCCGACGCGCACCGAGAGCCCCTCGAGCCGGATCATCGGCGCTCCGCCGGCTGGAGGATGCGCACCAGCGCGAAGACGCCGAGGGCAACCGCCAGGAGGAGGAGCGAGGCCGGGACGGCGGCGGGGAGGCCGAGGGTGGTGAACCGGTCGTAGATCAGGACGCTCGCCACCTGCGGGTTGTAGGTCAGGATGACGATGGCGCCGAACTCGCTCACGCTCCGTGCCCAGGCGAGCACGGCGGCGGCCAGGATGCCGCGCCCCGCGAGCGGGAGCGTCACCCGGCGGAACACGACGGCGGGCGGATCCCCGAGCGTCCGGGCCACCCGTTCCAGGCGCGGGTCCACGGCGCGGAACGCCTCGCGCGCGCCGCTCACGAGGATCGGCACCGACACGAAGAGCATCCCCGCCACGATGCCGGGCACGTGGCTGACGAACTCGACGCCGAGCCGGGCGAACGCGCCGCCGACGGCCGAGTTCCGCCCGAGAAAGAGGAGGAGGGCGATGCCGGCCACCGGGTGGGGGATCACGACCGGCAGTTCGACGATCGCCTCGACGATCCGGCGGCCGCGGAAGGAGCGGCGGGCCAGGAGGTAGGCGAGCGGAACGCCGAGGAGCGCGCCGATGAGGGTGGCCGCGGTGGCGGTGCTGATCGTGAGCGCGATGGAGGCCAGCAACTCCTGGTCGCGCAGGGCCTCGCCCAGGCTGGCGGGCGTCGCCAGGAGCAGGAGGCGGAGGAGCGGCCCCACGATGAAGAGCACGAGGAGCGCGCCGAGGCCGGCCAGCACCAGGCGGGCCCAGGGGAGCGGAGGGTGGTTCGCTGACGGGGCCCGGTGGGGCAGGCTATCTTTGGGGGTCATGGCTCGCGCGTAGCGTACGCCGGCCGGGAGCCGGCGTCAACGTGCTGGCAGCACCGAGGTCCATCAGCCAGGGGGGGAGCGGATGCAGATCGGAAAGGCGATCCAGGGCGCCATGAACGACCAGATCCACAAGGAGCTGGAGTCGGCGTATCTCTACCTTGCGATGTCGGCCTATTTCAGCGGTACCAATCACCCGGGTGCCGCCTCGTGGATGCGGGTCCAGGCGCGGGAGGAAGTGGGGCACGCGATGAAGTTCACCGATTTCGTGGAGGACCGGGGCGGCACGATCGTCCTGCGGGCGCTCGCGGCGCCACCCGCCACCTTCGCCTCGCCGCTGGCCGCGTTCGAGGCGGCCGCGGAGCACGAGGCGGTGGTCTCGGCCAGCATCAACGCGCTCTTCGAACTGGCGTCAAAGGAGAAGGACTACGCCACCCAGGCGCTGCTGCAGTGGTTCATCACCGAGCAGGTCGAGGAGGAGAAGACGAGCCGGCAGATCGTGGACACGCTCCGGCTGATCGGCACCAACACCTCCGGCCTGTACATGTTCGACCGCGAGCTGGGCCGCCGCGGCCAGGCGGGCTGACTCCCGATCCACCCCAACGTCGGACAGCACTGATGCGCATCGCCTTCCTCGGCCTGGGCGCCATCGGCACGCCGATGGCCGTCCACGTCGCCAAGCAGCACCAGCTCACCGTCTGGAACCGCACCGGTGCCCGCGCCACGGCCTTCGCGGCGGCGCACGCCTGCGCGGTGGCGGGCACTCCTCGCGAGGCGGCGGCGGGGGCCGAGGTGATCATCACCTGCCTGCCCACCTCGACCGACGTGGAATCGCTGCTCGACGGCCCCGACGGCCTGCTCGCCGGGCTGGGGAAGGGGGCGCTGTTCCTCGACTGCACCTCCGGCGACCCGGACACCACGCGGCGGATCGGGGAACGACTGGCCCCGATGGGGATCGATTTCGCCGACGCGCCGGTCAGCGGGGGCACCAACGGCGCGGAGGCGGGCACCCTTACGGTGATGGTGGGTGGGACGGAGGAGGTCTTTCGGCGCGCCCGCCCGATCCTCGACGCCTTCGGCCGGCGGGTGGAACACATGGGCCCGCTGGGCGCGGGGCACGCGATGAAGGCGGTGAACAACGCCCTCCTCGCGGTGAACATCCTCGCCGTCGGCGAGGGGCTGGCCGCCCTCGTGAAGAGCGGCATCTCGGCCCGGAAGGCGGTGGAAGTCCTCAACGCCTCGAGCGGGCGGAGCTTCGTGAGCGAGTACCTCGTCCCGCAGCGGGTGCTGACACGGCTCTGGCCGCTCACCTTCCGGCTCGCCCTCCTCGACAAGGACGCCCGGATCGCCACCGGCGTACTCGACGGCCAGGGCGTCTCCGGCCCGGTGCTCCACCTGACCTCCGAGCTCCTCGCGCAGGCCCGCGCCGCGCTCGGGGAGGACGCCGACTACCTGGAGCCGATCCGGCTCATCGAGCAGGAGGCGGGGGTGGAGTTGCACGAGTGACCGTCCCCTCGACGCCGGAACCGGGGCCCGCCCCGATCCTCGTCCTCGTCGCCCCCCAGGACATCGTCAACATCGCGAGCGCGGTGCGGCTGGCCAAGAACTTCGGGCTGGCGGGCATCCGCCTGGTCAACCCGGAGGTGTTCGACCCCTGGCGGATCGAGGGAATCGCGCACAACACCGCCGACCTGGTGGCCCGGATCGAGATCTGCAGCTCGCTCGCCGAGGCGCTCCGCGACACCGTGTACAGCGTGGCGCTCACGGCGCGGGGCCGCGCGGCCAAGCGCACGTACCTGGAGCCCCGCGAGGCCGCGACGGAAATCGTCGCCCACGCCGAGGCCGGCCCGGTCGCGATGGTCTTCGGTCGCGAGGACAAGGGGCTTACCAACGACGAGCTCGACTTCTGCCGCGCCCTGGTGTCCATCCCGACGAGCGCCGAATACACCTCGATGAACCTGGCGCAGGCGGTCGGGATCATGAGCTACGAGACGTGGCGGGTGCGGATCGGGGCGGACATTCCGACCAAGCCACCCCGCCGCCGCGCCGCGCCCGCCGCGGCGGACCAGATCGAGTGGCTCTTCACCGACTGGACGCGCGCCCTCTGGGCCATCGACTTCTTCAAGACCCGCCGGCACGACCACGTGATGCGCTCGTTCCGGGAGATCATCTTTCGGGCGGGGCTCGACGGGCGGGAGGCGGCGTTGCTGCGGGCGATGGGGATCGAGGTCAGGCGATACCTCGAGCGGAACGGCGTGGCGCCGGCCGGCGAGCCGCCCGAACCGCACGTCGACGAACCGTGATACGGGGCCGCCGTACCACGGTTCTGGCTCGCTGATCCGGCCACGACCGTCCACAGTCGCAATGCTCGCGGCCGCGCCGGGGGCGAGTTGGGAGTGGAGACGTTCGCGCGGCGGCCGCTTCGCACATGTGGACGCTTCCCTCCGCCGCCGCCTCCCCCGTAGATTTCCGGAGTACCCTCACCTCACGTCTGGAGCCACCCTTGGGGCGATCGAGTTCCTACTGGCAGGGCAATCGGTATCCCGACTCTTCGACGGAGCCGGATCCCAGGGCACCGCTCAAGGACCTGCCGCCGAGCGCCGCGGCGCGGTTCAAGCTCATCCGCGACGGCCTCCGCTCCATCCCCGGCGTGATCGAACATGTGAAGTTCCTCGGTCCCCAGTGGCGGTGGGCGTGGGAATACACGCTGGGGAACCGGAAGCTCTGCTGGATCCACGTCATGCAGGACGGGGTCAGCGCCACCTTCACCATCTCGGACGTGGAGGAGCGGAAGGTGGACGACTCCCGCCTCCCCGCCGTGGTCACGCACGCGATCACCGAGGCCCAGCGGACCGGTCCGGTCCGGTGGTGCTGGCTGGCGCTGTCGGACCAGCGGCTGGCGACGGCGTTCCTCGGGTTCGCGAAGAAGAAGGCGGAATGGATGCGGGCGGAGGCACCCCCGGGCTCGTTGCGGCGGGCGGCAGGGTGAATTCGAGAATTCCGAACAATTATATCGGATATCCTTCCATCGCTTAGGGTTGTCATTCGTTAGGCCGGGCGTATAATACGGGCCGCGCGGGGCAACGCGTTTCCCTCTGCTGCACTTGCATCTTCGTGAATTGTTTCACAAACGAGCAGTTCCGGTCTCCCTTCTGGATTATGGTGACGGCTCATGCGTAAGCTGGCCTCGGTCTTCGGCGGAACGCTCCTCCTCGCTCTGGCTGTGGCGTTTCTCGCCCGCGATGCCGCGGCCACCAGGCAGGCTGCCCCCGCCGTCAACGACTCGCTCGTCGCACCGGTCCTGACCGCGTCCGACTCGGCGGCGCTCAAGGGTCCCCGCCAGCCGATCTTCTTCCGCCACGACATCCACGCCGGCCAGTTCAAGATCAACTGCCAGTACTGCCACTACTCGGTCTCCGTCTCCTCGGAGCCGGGCATCCCGAGCATGGCCACCTGCATGAACTGCCACCTGGTCATCGGCGGGACCGACTCGACGGCCCAGCGGGAAATCGCCAAGGTCCGCGACGCCTACAACACGAACACGCCGGTCGAGTGGAACCGGGTCTATTTCCTGGCCCGGCACGCGCACTTCCCCCACATGCGCCACATCAACGCCATGGGGCCGAACGCCTGCGCCACCTGCCACGGCGACGTCACCCGGACGCCCCAGGTGTTCAAGGTCAACAACGTGAACAACATGGGCTTCTGCATCAACTGCCACCTGGAGCGGAACGTGTCGCGCGACTGTTCCGTCTGCCACTACTAGCGACTGCCAGCCCTCGAGGCGCAGCAATGGACGAGACGCAAGACACCGGGATGGACCGACGGCGCTTCCTGACCGTCCTCGGCGTGACCGGGGCGGGAACGGCGGCGCTGAGCGGTTGCTCCACGGACCGGGTGCAGAAGCTGATTCCGTACCTGGTGCAGTCCGAGGACCAGGTGCCCGGCATCCCCACCTACTACGCCAGCACCTGCACCGAGTGCGCCGCCGGCTGCGGACTGCACGTCAAGACGCGCGAGGCGCGGGCCATCAAGCTCGAGGGCAATCCTGCGCATCCGGTCAACGCCGGCAAGCTCTGCGCGCGGGGCCAGGCGGGGCTGCAGTCGCTCTACAACCCGAACCGCGTGCGCGGCCCGAAGAAGAAGCTGGCCGACGGCGGCACGTCCGACCTTCCGTGGAACGACGCCATCGCCGAGTTCGCGGCCAAGGCGAGCGCGGCCGGCGGCAGGCTGGCGGTCATTTCCGGCGCAGGGCGGGGGACCTTTTCGGACCTGCTGGCGGCGTGGACCGCGGCGCTCGGCGGCCGGGTGGTGCGCTACCAGCCCTTCGACCACGAGCCGATGGTGGCCGCCAACCGGCAGGTCTTCGGCGTCGCGGGCCTCCCCTCGCACGACTTCGCCAGCGCGAAGTTCATCGTCTCCTTCGGCGCCGACTTCCTGGAGACCTGGCTCGCCCCCATCGAGAACCAGCGCGGGTTCGCGGCCTCCCACGGCTACCACAACGGCGAGAAGTCGAAACATGTGGCGCTCTCGCCGCGGATGTCGCTCACCGGGATGAACGCGGACGAGTGGTTCGCCATCGTCCCCGGCGCCGAGGCCGCCATCGCGCTCTCCATGGCGCAGGTCATCCTGGCCGAGCGCAGCAGCGCGCCGGCCGACGCGGTGGCGCTCCGCGGGATGCTCGCGGCGTACGCGCCGGAGCAGATCGCCCAGCAGACCGGGCTGACCGCGGACCAGATCAAGCTCCTGGCCCGCGAGTTCGTCTCGGCCGAGCCGAGCCTGGCGGTGGCGGGCGGCATCGGGAGCCAGCACGCCGGCGCCGCGCAGCTCTGCGCCGCGGTGAACATCCTGAACTACGTGGCCGGCAACGTCGGCACGACGGTGCGCTTCGGGGCCGACCTCGACGCCGGCGACGGCTACGCCGCGCTCGCCGCGCTCCAGAAGCAGATGGAGGCGGGCGAGATCGCGGTGCTCGTGGTGCACGAGGCCAACCCGGTGTACGCCCTGCCCAAGTCGTCCGGCTTCGCGGCGGCGATGGCCAAGGTGCCGTACAAGGTGTCCACGGCGCTGGTGCTCGACGAGACCGCGGCGCTCTGCGACCTCCTCCTGCCGGAATCACACGGCCTGGAGCGCTGGGATGACCTCCGTCCCCGCGCCGGCGTGCAGTCGCTGATGCAGCCGGTCATGGAGCCGGTGTTCGACACCCTGCCCACCGGCGAGGTCCTGCTCCGGGCGGCCAAGGCGGCGGGCGGACCGCTCGCCACCCTGCAGGCGGCGTCGTGGGAGGAGTACCTCAAGGCGCGCTGGCAGGGGGTCGCCAAGGCCCGGGGCGCGGCGGACTTCCCCACATTCTGGGTCACGACCCTCGCCGCGGGCGGCCTGTACGACGCGGCGCCGGTGTCGGCGGTCAGGCTCGCGCCGGGCGCGCAGACGGTGGTCGGCACCTCTCCGGCTTTCACCGGCGACGGCGAGTTCCTCTTCGCCCCCTCGGCCTCCTCGCTGCTCTACGACGGCCGCGGCACCGACAAGCCGTGGCTCCTCGAGAACCCCGATCCCGTCACCAAGATCACCTGGCAGTCGTGGATCGAGATCCACCCCGAAACGGCGGCAGAGTACGACGTCCGGGAGGGCGAGATCCTGCGGCTCGTCTCGGCGTCGGGCAGCATCGAGGCGCCGGCGTACCTCTACCCCGGCATCCGCCGCGACGTGCTGTCGGCGCCGCTCGGCTACGGGCACACCACCTTCGGGCAGTACGCCACCGGCCGGGGCGCCAACGCGCTCGACCTCCTGGCGGCCCCCGGCGACGCGGCCTTCGTGCCGTACGTCTCCACGCGGGTGACGCTCGAGAAGACCCGCCGCTACCAGAAGGTGGCCAAGACCGAGGGCAGCAACCGGCAGCTCGGCCGGGGCGTCGCGGAGGCGATGTCGCTGGGCGCGGCGCGGAAGGGGCTGACCCCGGAAGAGGCGCACCACGAGGAGGCGGGCGGCGCCGCGCACGAGATCAACACGGCGCGCGAGCTCGAGGCGATCGCCGGTTTCGCGGCGGCGCAGAAGGCGGCGACGCTGAAGGGCAACTACGCCGGCGACCATCCGCAGTGGGGGATGACGATCGACCTGGCCAAGTGCACCGGCTGTTCCGCCTGCGTCACCGCCTGCTACGCCGAAAACAACATCCCGACCGTGGGCGAGGCGGACGTGCTCCGCGGCCGCGAGATGAGCTGGATGCGGATCGAGCGGTACTACGAGGGCGGCGAGGAGGGCGAGCCGCTCGAGACCCGCTTCGTGCCGATGCTCTGCCAGCACTGCGCCAACGCGCCCTGCGAGCCGGTCTGCCCGGTGTACGCGGCCTATCACACGCCGGACGGGCTGAACGGCCAGGTGTACAACCGCTGCGTCGGCACCCGCTACTGCAGCAACAACTGCCCCTACAAGGTGCGGTACTTCAACTGGTACGCCTACAACAAGAAGGCGTTCCCCGAGCCGCTCAACCTGCAGCTCAACCCCGACGTGACCGTCCGGGCCCGCGGCGTCATGGAAAAATGCACCTTCTGCGTGCAGCGGATCCGCGGCGCGCAGAACGCGGCGGCGCTCGAGCGCCGCGGCCTCCGCGACGGCGACGTCACGAGCGCGTGCGCGCAGGCCTGCCCGTCGGACGCCATCATCTTCGGCGACCGGATGGACCCTGCCAGCCGCGTGGCGCTGAGCGCCGCCGACCCGCGCGGGTACCATGTCTTCGAGGAGACCAACGTGCGCCCGTCGATCACCTACCTGGCCAAGGTCCTCACCGGGGCGGAGGCGTAGCGATGGCCCACGCGTACACGCCCGCGCAAACGCACGCGGAGGTCACCCGCGACGTCGTGGCCACCCTCGGCACCCCGAGCCGCGGCTACGTGATGATGCTGGCCGGCGCCGTCGGCCTCTTCCTGGTCGGCCTCTTCACCTTCACGATGCTGCTGAAGGAGGGGCTCGGGCTCGCCGGCTACAACCCGCCGATCATGTGGTCGGTGTACATCACGACGTTCGTCTTCTGGGTCGGCATCGGGCACGCCGGCACCCTGATCTCGGCCATCCTGTTCCTCTTCCGCTCGCAGTGGCGGACGGCGGTGTACCGGGCCACCGAGGCGATGACGGTCTTCGCGGTCATGACGGCCGGCCTCTTCCCGATCATCCACATCGGCCGTCAGTGGGTCTTCTACTGGCTGCTCCCGTACCCGAACCAGCGCTACCTCTGGCCCAACTTCAAGTCGCCGCTGCTCTGGGACGTCTTCGCCATCTCCACCTACCTCACCGTCTCCACCACCTTCCTCGTGGTCGGCCTGGTGCCGGACATCGCGGCGGTGCGGGACCAGGTGTCGGGCTGGCGGAAGAAGCTCTACGCCGCCTGCTCCCTCGGCTGGACCGGCAGCGACAACCAGTGGCGCCACTACACCCGCGGCTACCTCTACCTGGCGGCCCTGGCCACCCCGCTGGTGCTCTCGGTGCACTCGGTCGTGTCCTGGGACTTCGCCATGTCCATCATCCCGGGCTGGCACGGGACGATCTTCGCGCCGTACTTCGTGGCGGGCGCCATCTACTCCGGCATCGGCATGGTGTTCACCCTGCTGATCCCGCTCCGGAAGATGCTCAGAGTTGAGCACATGATCGTCGACTACCACTTCGACAACCTGGCCAAGCTGACGCTCTTCACCGGGTCCATCCTGTTCTACGCCTACGCGATGGAGTACTTCGTGGCGTGGTACAGCGGCAACCCGTTCGAGCAGGTCACCTTCTGGCGCCGGGCGTTCGGGCCGATGTGGTGGGCGGGGTGGAGCATGATCATCTGCAACGCCTTCGTGTCGCAGCTGCTCTGGTTCCGGAAGATCCGGACCAACCTGACGTCGCTGTTCATCATCTCGATCTTCATCAACATCGGGATGTGGTTCGAGCGCTACGTGATCATCGTCTCGTCGCTCGCCAACGACTACGAGCCCTGGGCGTGGGGCCAGATGAACCCGACCTGGGCGGACTGGGGCATCCTGGCCGGCTCGTTCGGGTGGTTCGGGATGTACTTCCTGCTCTTCGCCCGGACCTTCCCGATCGTCGCGATCCAGGAAATCAAGGAAACGATCCCGTTCCCCAGGAAGCGGGGAGGCCACTGATGGCGACCATGACGCCAGGCGTCCTCGGCAGCTTCGTGCACGTCGACGCCGCGACCGACGCGATCCGCGCCCTCAAGGCGCAGGGCCACACCGACCTGACGGTCTACACGCCGGCCCCCAACCACGAGATCGAGGAGGCGCTCGACCATCCGGTGAGCCCGGTCCGCCTCTTCACGCTCGTCGGCGGGCTCACGGGGTGCGCCGCGGGCTTCGCCATGACCTTCTGGATGTCGAACGACTGGCCGCTGCTGGTGGGCGGCAAGCCGATCGCCACCGTGCCGCCCTACGTGGTGCTCGGGTTCGAGCTGATGATCCTGCTCGGGGCGCTCAGCACCGTGGCCGGCGTCATCATCATGTCGGCCGTGAACGCCCGGAAGCGGGTCCCCTACAGCGAGAAGTTTTCCGATGACCACATCGGGGTGTTCGTCCCCTGCCGCGCCGAGCAGGCGGCGGCCGTCGAGAGCCTGCTCACGCGCGCCGGCTCGGTGGAGGTGACGCATGCGGCGTAGTCCGCGGCCCGCCCTCGCCCTCGCGATGCTCCTCGCGGCCGGCACCGGGTGCAACACCTGGTACAACGACGTGCCCTCGCCCGACAACCTCCTGGCGCAGGTGCCGTGGTTCGACCACATGATCTCCTCGCGGGCCGTCTTCCCCTACTCGCGGCTCGGCATCCCGCGCAACACCCCGCCGGGCACCGTCCCGGTCACCGGGGGCGAGGTGGACTGGTCCGCCGAGTGGGCCGTGGCCAACACCACCACGGCGGACAAGCAGCTCAACCCGACCAACGGCATCCCGACGGCGCGCGGCGACACGCTGTACCACACCTTCTGCGCCGTCTGCCACGGCGTGGCCGGGGCGGGCGACGGTCCCGTCGGGCCCAAGGTGGCCGCGCCCTCCCTGCTGACCCCGCGCGCCATCGGGTACACCGACGGGTACCTCTACAGCATCACGCGCTACGGCCGGGGCATCATGGGCAAGTACGGCGACAAGATCACCGAGCAGGACGACCGCTGGCAGGTCGTCAACTACGTGCGGCAGCTGCAGTCCGCGGTGGCTCCGGCGGCGGGAGGCAAGCCATGAGCGACGCCGTCCTTCGCGGCCGTCTCTCCGGCCACGCGGCCGGCGGCCGCTTCCAGCTCTTCGTGGTCGGCGGCGGGCTGCTGGCCGTCGTCGGCGCCGCGCTCTTCGCCCTGTCGCTCTCCGGCGAGGCCGCCGACCGCGCCTGGCAGCTCTTCCACGTCAACTGGCTCTACTTCACCGGGCTGGCCGGCGGGTCGGTGGCCATCGCCGCGGTCCACAAGATCGTCAAGGCGAAGTGGTCGGGGGTGGTGCTGCGCTTCGCCGAGGCGGCGGTCGCCTTCTTCCCGGTGTCGCTCCTCGGGCTGGTCCTGATCTTCACGCTGGGCTACGAGCACATCTACGGGCCCATGCAGGAGCAGCTCCACTCGATGGCGCACGCCAAGGCGCTCTGGCTGTCGAAGCCGTGGATGTTCGGCCGCCTGTTCATCGGGCTGGCCGCGCTCTATTACCTCGGCTGGCGGCTGATCCGGGCCGACCTCCTCCCCGACATCGCGGACACCGCGGGCCAGGCGGAGGGCGCGCGCCGGGCGCGGTACGACCGGATGCTCGCCGGCTTCGACAACAGCGAGGCGGGGCGCGCCGCGCACGAGGCGCGGCTGCACCGGCTGGCGCCGCTCTACGCCGCCACCTACGCGATGGTGTTCACCATGGTGGCCTTCGACGGCATCATGGCGCTGCAGCCGCACTGGTTCTCGAACCTCCTCGGCGGCTTCTACTTCATGGGCTCCTTCCTCGGCGCCCACATGCTGCTGGCGCTCACCGTCATGTATGCCGGCACCCAGACCGGCGTCTGGAGCTTGATCTCGCCCAAGCAGCGGCACGACCTCGGCAAGCTCTGCTTCGGCTTCACGGTGTTCTGGGCCTACCTCATGTTCGCCCAGTTCCTGGTCATCTGGTACGGCAACCTCCCCGAGGAGACCGGCTTCGTCTTCGCGCGGCTCTGGGGCACCTGGCTCCCGATCGGGCGGGCGGTGTTCCTGGGGATGTTCCTCATCCCCTTCATCGGGCTGCTCGGCGTGGGGCCGAAGAAGTTCCCCGGCACGATGGCGCTCTTTGCCACCGTGTCGCTCGTGGCGCTCTGGCTGGAGCGGTACCTGCTGGTCATGCCCTCGGTCACGGAGCTCGAGGGGCCGACCTTCGGCCTTCCCGAGCTCGGCCCGACCCTGCTGATGACCGGGCTCTTCTTCCTGGCGTACGGCCTCTTCGCCCGGACGTTCCCGATGGTCTCGCCACGCCTGGCCGAGATTACGGTCATGGCCGAGCGGCATCATGCGGTCGAGGATCACTTCGATCATGATGAGGGGGCGAAGGACTTCCTGGCGGATCCGGAAGCCAGCTAGGGGCGGGGAAGCGGGGACGCGGGGACGTAACAGCAAGAAGGGGCAACCAGTCGATGGTTGCCCCTTGCGCGTTGGCCCGATCCAGCGAGCGTTGCTTCCCCGCTTCCCCGCTTCCCCGC
>CAYUOK010000026.1:0-3689 GCA_964446395.1 uncultured Gemmatimonadaceae bacterium
ATCGCGGCGAGTCCATCAACGCCGCCTGGCTGGTGCTGGCGGCGGTGGGCACCTACCTCGTCGGCTACCGCTTCTACTCGCGCTACCTGGCCACGAGGGTGCTCGGCATCGACCCGACACGTGCCACTCCCGCCGAGCGGCTGAGCAACGGCCGGGACTTCGTGCCGACGACGCGCGGCGTCCTGTTCGGCCACCACTTCGCGGCCATCGCGGGAGCCGGCCCCCTCGTGGGCCCCGTCCTCGCGGCCCAGTTCGGCTACCTCCCTGGCATGCTCTGGATCGTCTTCGGCGTCGTGCTCGGCGGCGCGGTGCAGGACTTCGTCATCCTCTTCGCCTCCATGCGGCGCGACGGCAAGTCGCTGGGCCAGATGGCCAAGGAGGAGGTCGGCCCCGTCACCGGGCTCGCGGCGATGATCGCCATCCTGGCCATCATGATCATCCTGCTGGCGGTGCTGGCGCTCGTGGTGGTCAACGCCCTGCGCGACAGCCCGTGGGGCATGTTCACCATCGCCTGCACCGTGCCGATCGCGCTCCTCATGGGCTTCTGGATGAAGGTGTGGCGCCCGGGCCGGACGATGGAGGCCACGGCGGTGGGCATCGTGCTGCTGATGGCGTCGCTCGTCGGCGGCCGCTTCGTGGCGGAGCACGCCACGCTGGGGCCGATGTTCACGATGGGCGGCACCACCATCGCCTGGCTGATCATCGGCTACGGCTTCGTGGCGAGCGTGCTGCCCGTCTGGATGCTGCTCTGCCCCCGCGACTACCTCTCGACCTTCATGAAGGTCGGCACCATCGTCCTGCTCGCCGTCGGGATCCTCGTGGTCCTCCCGCCGATCAAGCTCCCGGCGCTCACCCAGTTCATCGACGGCACCGGACCGGTCTTTGCCGGCAAGCTCTTCCCCTTCGCCTTCATCACGATCGCCTGCGGGGCCATCAGCGGGTTCCACGCGCTGGTGGCGAGCGGCACCACACCCAAGATGCTGCGCCGCGAGGGCGACGCCCCCCTCATCGGCTACGGCGGGATGCTGACGGAATCGTTCGTGGCGGTCATGGCGCTCTGCGCCGCCGCCGTGCTCGACCCGGGCGTGTATTTCGCCATCAACGCCCCGCTCGCCACGCTGGGCGGCTCGCTCGACGCCGCCGCCGAGACGATCCGGGGCTGGGGCTTTGCCGTCACGCCCGCGCAGATGGAGGCGCTCGCCGCGTCGGTGGGGGAATCCACCCTGCTGGCGCGCACCGGCGGGGCGCCCTCGCTGGCCGTCGGCATGGCGCAGATCTTTGCCGGCGCCTTCGGCGCCCACCTGACCGCGCTCTGGTACCACTTCGCCATCATGTTCGAGGCGCTCTTCATCCTGACCACGGTGGACACCGGCACCCGCGTCGGCCGCTTCATGTTCCAGGAGCTGGCCGGCCACGTCTGGGAGCCGATGGGCCGCACCTCGTGGTACCCGAGCACCGTGCTCGCCTCCGCCGCGGTGGTGGCCGGCTGGGGGTGGTTCCTGCTGCAGGGGGTACAGGACCCACTGGGCGGCATCAACACCCTCTGGCCGCTCTTCGGCATCAGCAACCAGCTGCTGGCCGCCGTGGCACTGGCGGTCGCCACTACGGTGCTCATTCGCTCGGGCAAGGCGCGCTACGCCTGGGTCACGCTGCTGCCGCTGGCCTGGCTCCTCGTGGTCACGCTGACCGCCGGCTGGCAGAAGATATTCGCCGCGGACCCGCGGCTCGGCTTCCTGTCGCATGCGGCGGCCACCGCCGCGCAGGTGGCGGCCGGCACGATGGAGGCGTCGCGCGGCGCCCGGCTCATCTTCAACGACCGGCTGAACGTGGCCGTGGCGGCCCTCTTCATGACGGTCGTCGTGCTCGTGGTGATTTCGTCGGTGCGGGTCTGGCTGGGAATCCTGCAGGGGCGGACGCCGGCCACCACCAGGGAGGCGCCGTATGTGGCGACGACCTATGCGGCCTGAGGCGCGCGGCTGGATGGCCCGGTGCCTCGCCGCCGTGCGGCGGATGGCGGGCATGCCCGACTACGCGGCGTACGTGGAGCACCGGCGCCGCCACCACCCCGACGAAGCGCTGCCGAGCGAGCGCGAGTACTATGCAGAGTATGTCGTCGCGCGCTACGGCGACTCCCCCACGAGGTGCTGCTGATGAACCGCATGGTCCGCTATTTCGTGAACGGCCTCCTGCTCTCCACGCCGATCGCGCTGACGCTCTACGTCTGCTGGCGCATCTTCCGCGCGGTGGACAGCTGGCTGGGGCTGCCCTGGTACGGGGCCGGCTTCGTGGCCACGCTCGTGCTCATCACGCTGGTGGGGTGGCTCGCCACCACTTTCCTCTGGAACTCGATCTTCGGCCTCGTCGAGCAGGCGATGGAGCGCGTGCCCCTCGTCCGCTTCCTCTATAACTCGCTGAAGGAGGTGCTCGGCGCCTTCGTGGGGGAAAAGAAGCGCTTCGACCGGCCGGTGGTGGTGAAGCTGATGGCCGGCGGGAACGCCCGCGCTCTCGGCTTCCTTACCCGGGAATCGCTCGACTCACTCGGGCTCAAGGACCTGGTGGCCGTGTACCTGCCGCAGTCCTACAACTTCGCCGGGCAGGTGCTGCTGTTCCCGGCGGACCAGGTCACCCCGATCGGCGCGGGAAGCAGCGACGTGATGGCCTTCATCGTGTCGGGGGGCGTGGTGGACGGGTCGGACCGGGGGAACGAAGGACCAGCCACCCCATCGCGGTGACCGCCAGGAGGGCGGCGGACGCGCGTAGCGCCACCCCCGCGCCGATGTCCTGGTAGAGCCAGCCGAAGAGGAGCCCGGCGGGGAGGGCGGCGAAGCCCGTGACGGCATGGTAGGCTCCGAACCCGCGCCCGGTGCGCACCGGCGCGAGCTGCGCCACGAGCGAGCGCTCCGCCGGCTCCAGCAGTCCGCTCGCCAGGCCGAGCGCGAGGAACACCCCCACCGCCGCGATCTCGCCGAGCGGCCCCCCCATCAGGTACGACACCCCCGCAAAGAGGAGCGCACCCGCCGTGACCGTGCCCCGGGTGCCGAGTGCGTCGCTGAGCCACCCACCGGGGTACGCCGCGGCGCTCCGGACGACGTGCAGTCCGGCCCACACCAGCGGGATCGTGGCCACCGGAACGCCCAGCCCCTGGAGCCTCAGGAGCAGGAGCGCCTCGGGAACGCGAAAGAGCGCCAGCGCGGAGAGCATCAGCACCGGCCCCCAGAAGACCCGCCCCGTCGCGTCCACCGATTTCGTAGCTGACGGGGCGGGCGGCGCGACCGCGGGGGCGCCGCGAAGCACCCGGAGCAGGATGAGCATCACCACCACGCCGGGGAGCCAGGTCCAGGCGATGACGTCGCGCACCGAGACGCCGCGGGACAGGAGGAACCAGGCGGCGACGGAGCCGAGCACCGCCCCGAAGTGATCGGCGCCGCGATGGAAGCCGAAAGCCCGGCCCAGGAGCGGCGGAGGGGTGGACGCCGCGATCATCGCGTCGCGCGCCGGCGTGCGGAGCCCCTTCCCTACCCGGTCCACCACCCGAAATCCGATGACGGCCCAGGCCGACCCCGCCAGCGCGATGAACGGCCGGATGAAGAGCGCGGTGCCGTAGCCCACGAGGATCAACGGCTTCCGCCACCCGGCCCGGTCGGCCCACCGCCCGCTCAGCCACTTGAGGGCGGCGGAGGTCAGGTCGG
>CAYUOK010000026.1:3789-11852 GCA_964446395.1 uncultured Gemmatimonadaceae bacterium
GCCCGGTCGGCCCACCGCCCGCTCAGCCACTTGAGGGCGGCGGAGGTCAGGTCGGAGGCCCCGTCGAGGGCACCCAGGAGCGTGGGACCTCCCCCGAGCGACGTGACGAAGGCGGGGAGCAGCGGGTAGACCATCTCACTCGCGAAGTCGTTGAAGAGCGAGACGAGGGAGAGGCCCTTGACGGTCGGCGGAAGCCGCCCGTCAGGCGGGGCAGCGGGGCCGCGGGGCAGCGGGGCGGGTTGACCGGAGGCTGTTACATCGTTGTAAGTCATTGCCCTACTGTGCTTTAGGTTCGCTTCTGGTGCTGAAGCGCTTATTCCGAGCCCTCACTCGGCTTTTCGAGGGGCTCGATGCGGCTAGATTTGCCCCCCCATGACTGCCCCACTCCTCCAGGACACCGGCTTCCGGGAAGCCACCATCTGGGCCACGCCGATCCGTGACCTCGGCCTGACCATCGAGGGCACCCAGCTCGAGCCGATCGTGGCGGAGTTTCGCCGCGAGCTCGATGTGGTCGGCTTCCGGCGGCTCTCTCCCCGCTACTACCTCTCCACCGAGTGGGGCGTGCCGTTCGAGACGGTGGCCATCGCCATCCCGTTCTACCTGGCCCACCCCGAGCTGCAGGAGATGCACGCCGAGCGGACCGGGCACGTCGAGGGGCGCGACCGGGAGGAGATCCTCCGCTACCTGCGCCACGAGATGGGGCATGTGGTGAACTACGCCTACCGGCTCTACGACGACGCCGAGTGGGAAGCGCTCTTCGGCTCGATGAGCGAGCCGTACGAGGACGACTACCGCCCCGTCCCGTTCAGTCGCAAGCACGTCCGGCACCTGCCGGGGTGGTACGCGCAGAAGCACCCCGACGAGGACTGGTCGGAGACGTTCGCGGTCTTCATCACCCCCGGGCTCGACTGGCGCTCGGAGTACGCGACGCGGCCCGAGGCGCTCGCGAAGCTGGAATACTGCGAACGGACGGTCGCGGCGCTGCTGGACCGTGACCCGGTCGTGGTGGACGACGAGCTCGACGAGGACGTCGGCGAGCTCGAGTATTCGCTGGCGCAGTTCTACCGGGACCTGGCGGGGGCCGATGCCCGGCTCGGGCTCAACCTCGACACGATGCTGCGGAGCGTCTTCCCCGCCACCGCCACGCGGGCGGGGACCACGCCGCACGTCGCGGCGGCCGAACTGCTCCGGCGGCTCGAAGGGGAGCTGCTGGGCAACGTCTACCGGTGGACCGGGCACTTTCCGGAGCGCACCCGCGTGCTGGTCCAGCACCTTCGGGCCCGCGCGCAGAGCCTCGAGCTCTGCTACCGCACGGAAGAAGAACCGGCTGTGACCGTGGCGCTCACCACCCTGGTGACCTCGCTCGCCATGAACTACGTCCAGACCGGCGCCTACCTGCGCTAGCCGTCCCCGCCGTTCCTCACCACGACAATACGAGATTGAGTCCCAGCCCGCGCTGGTCGGGCGAGCCGTCCCAGGAGTCCTCCCACGCGGCATAGGGCTCGACGGCAACCACGTGCCCCATCGGGAAGTGCACCCCGGCCTCGTATCGCACTTTGGTCCATTCGGCGTTCTGGATCGAGTAGAACCACTCCGCATCGGCGTACGGCACCGGCTGGTAGGAGCCGAGCGTCAGCACCGCCTCGAGCCAGAGGCGGTTGCGGTAGCGGGTCGAGTATTCGCCGTCGGTCCACCGGAAGTCGAAGCCGTTCCGGTCGGCAAGCGTGAACGGGCCCCTCGACACGCGGCCCGTCGCCTCGGCGAGGATGCGGTTCTGGGTGGCCGGGTCCGGCGTCCCCAGGTCGGTGGCGTAACGGTAGCCCAGGCGGAGCTGGAACGGCTGGGTGCGGTCGAAGGCGAGCGCGTCAATCGCGGGTCGATGCTTGAAGAACTTCTTCCGTTTGGCGAAGAAATCGACGCTGAGCCCGTACTGCGCATTGTCCACCAGCGGGGCCGGCCCGAAGGTGTAGGTCGCGATGCCGTAGAGGCGGACCTGCTCGCTGGCGCGGTAGTAAACATCCAGCTCGGGCCAGAAGACGCCGTCGACGCTCCCTGAGGAAGTCTGTGCGGCGCCAACGCGGGCTCCGCAGCACAGGAGGGCGGCGAAGAGTATCCCGGCACGGGGCACCTACCCCTCCGTGACCTTTTTCGCGACCTCGGCGGTCTTCTTGCCGTCGTCCGGCGACTTCTTCCCACCCTCCCCGCCCTTCTTCCCGTTTTCTGTCGGCTTCTTCCCGGTCTCGGCGCTCTTCCGGAGCCCCGATCCGCGGCGATACCGGTCGGTGGCCAGGTCCACGATCCGCTGGATGAGCGCCGGGTAGGGAATGCCGGCCGCGGCCGCCGCCATGGCGAACTCACTGTCCCGCGCCAGGTAGCAGCTGGCGTTCACCTCGAGCACGTAAATGTCGCCGGTGTCGGTGAGGCGGAGGTCCACGCGCCCGTAATCCCGCACCCGGAGCGCCCGGTACGCGTCCACCGACACCTTCTGCAGCTTGGCACGGAGTTCGTCCGGCAGGTCGGCCAGCACCGCCTTGGTGCCCTTGTACTCCGCGCTGTTCTCGTCCCACTTCGCCTTGCTGTCGAGCACGTGCGGCATCCCCTCCGGCAGCCCCGAAAAGTCCAGCTCGATCGGCGGCAGCGCGATCGGGTCGTAGTTGCCGAGGACGCCGACGTAGAACTCGCGGCCCTCGATGTACTCCTCCGCCAGCGCCGAATCGTTGAGCTCGTCGTGAATGGTGGCCACCCGGCGCATGAGCGACTTCATGTCGGTGACGAGCGAATTGCGGCGGATGCCGATGGAGGCGTCGGTGCGGAGCGGCTTGACGAAGAGCGGCATCCGGAGGTTGCCGCCGGTCTCGAAGTCGGCGTCGCGGGCGAAGACGGCGAACCGCGGGTACAGGATGCCGTGGAAGGCGAGGAGCTTCTTGGAGAGGGCCTTGTCCTGCGTGAGGTAGGACTCGCCGGGGCCGCAACCGGTGTACTTGAGGCCGAGCAGGTCGAGCAGCCCCTCCATCGCGATGTCGCCGAACATGTTCTCGGCGAACATCTCGACCAGGTTGAAGACGAGGTCGGGCCGCCGCCGCTGCAGGCCCGCGAGGACCCGCTTGACGTCGGCGTGGACGCCGAGGATGGCCACCTGGTGGCCCTGCCGGCGGAGCGCCCGTACCACCTGCATCACCACCGGGTCGTACTCGGTGGAGCGTTCCTTCCCCTCCACGTACGTCAGCACGGTGATTCTCACGAGCGGTCTCCCCTCGGGTCAGTCGTCGAGGCCCATGCCCCATCGGATCAGCGACACCGGCAGCCCGCCGTAGGACAGCAGCGCGTCGTGGAAGGCGCGGAGCGGCGCCGCCTGCCCCGCCCGCGCCCGCCAGCTCTCCCGCAGCTTGAGCAGTTCACGCCGCCCCACCGCGTCCGCGAGCGCGTAGGTCGGCCGCGCGCTGGCGCGCCGCACCATTTCCATCGCCTCCTCGCGGTCCACTGCCAGGTGCTCGATGGCGTACGAGACGCCCTCGGCCGGCGTCATGCCCCGGGTGTGGAGCCCGATGTCGAGGATCACCCGCACCGCGGCACGGAGTTGCCGGACCAGCCCCATCAACCGCGCCTCCGCCCCGCTCGCGAACCCCGCCTCGGCCATCAGCTCCTCGGCGTACAGTGCCCAGCCGCGCACCGTCAGGGGCGTCCAGAGATACTGGCGCACCAGCGAGCGCTGGACGGCCGCCGTCTGGCGCTGCAGGAAATGGCCGGGCCACGCCTCGCCGGCGGCCCACGCCCAGGTCTCGTGGCGCGAGTGCACCGCGCCTCCGTCCGGGCCCGTGATGAACAGTCGGCCGCCGCGCGACGCCTCGGCCGGACTCGGCGGCTCGCACCAGACCGCCGGGACGAAGTGCTGCAGGAAGGGCGGCGTCAGCTCAACGCGCAGGTCCGACGCCGGCAGGGCCACGACGCCGGAGCCCGCGATGAACCCCCGCGCGCGCCCCACCTCGTCGGCATAGGCCTCGAGCATCGGGACGCTCAATCCCTCGGCGCGGAGCCGCCGCACCGTCTCCGCCCACGGCACGCCCGGGCTCAGCGCCGTGGCCGCAGCCTGCATCGCCGCGGCCGTCTCCTCCACCAGCCGGAGGCCGTAGCGCCAGAGCTCGGGCGCAGTGGAGCGGAGGGCGTGCTCGTGATGGAGCCGGCGGTTGAACTCGTCTTCGCCCACGGCGAACGAGAGCTCGGCAGGGTTGGCCTGCAGTTCGGTGCGGAGCGTCGTCTTGAAGTGGGCCAGTGCCGCCGAGGCCTCGTGCGCGGCCACCGAGAGCGCGTCGCCAGCGGCCGGGGCGCGGCGGGCGAACTCCGCGGCCAGGAGGCCCGGCAGCCCCATCCCTCCCTCCAGCATCGTGAGCGCGGTCCCAAGCATGACCGGCGGCGGGCTTCGCAGCGTGGCCGTGGCGGTGGCCAGGAACTCCGGCGTGGCCTGCAGGCGGGCCAGCGCCGCGGCGGCCCGTCGTTCCGGCTCCTCGCCGGCGCGCTGGATCAGGCCGTGATAGGCGCCGAACAGGTGCGAGAGCCAAAAGGCCGGGTCGTGGACGTGGGGACGTTCGTGCTGAAAGCGGAAGACGTTGACCCGGATGTCGTCGAGGAGGGCGGTGCGGTCGATTTCGTCCTGCAGGTCGGCGATCTCCAGCTCCTCGACCGCGCTCGCCATGGCGCGGTAGGCGGCGAGCTGCCGTCGCACGCTGACGTCGTCGAAGGTGCCGAGCCGGGCGTCGGAGTTCGCGTCTCCCGCCGCGGTGCCGGCCGCCGGGTCGAAGTTCCAGCGGAGGTCGAGGTACGACCGCGCCAGCGCGTCAGTGACGGGTGGCATCGGCCACGCTCCGCGCCCGGGCCGCCGCGATGAGCCGCTCGCACTCCGCCTGGTCGAGGACCCGGTCGGCCACCTTGGCCGCCGAGAACAGCGCCTCCGACAGGACGGCATCCTCCGGATCGTAGCCATGCTCCTCGAGCCAGCACTTCACGTTCGAGAGGCCGGACACCGGGGAGATCTCGATGAGCTGGCGGAAGCCGAAGACGCCCGCCGGCACGGAGGAGTACACCCGGTCGGCCAGCCACTCGTCGCCCTTCTTGCGGGCCTTCATTATGGCGGAGGCGTGGACGCCGGTGGCGGTGCGGAAGGCGTCGGTGCCGACCACCGGATACTGCGCGGGCACCGGGATGCCGGTCGATTCCGAGGCCAGCTGGCAATACTCGTGGAGCTTGGAGAGGTCGCCGGTATGCAGGCCGAGGAGATACAGGTTGACGATGAGCAGGTCCATTTCCGCGTTGCCGACCCGCTCGCCGATGCCGAGCGCCGTCCCGTGCACCCGGTCCACCCCCGCCTCGATGGCGGCCAGGCAGTTGGCGATGCCGAGGCCGCGGTCGCGGTGTCCGTGCCAGTCAATCTTGACCGCCTCGCCGGAGGGGGCCACGATCTCGTCCTGCACGAACCTGATCAGCGCCCGCACCCCCGACGGCGTCGCGAACCCCACCGTGTCGGCCAGGCAGATGCGCCGGGCGCCACACCGGATGGCCGCCCCGTAGAGCGCCTTGAGCGTCTCCGGCTTCGCGCGCGTGGTGTCCTCCGTGACGTACATGACCGGAAGGCCGTTCGTGACGGCGTATGTCACCGCCTCCTCGGACACGCGGAGCATCTTGTCGAGCGTCCAGTCCTCGGCGTACTGCCGGATGCTCGACGATCCGATGAAGGTGGCGGCCTCGATCGGCACCCCCACCTCGTCGGAGACGCGCACGATCGGCTCCACGTCGGCGATGACGGTGCGCGCGGCGCAGTTCATGTTGATGGGGAGCTTCTGGTCCACGATTTCCCGGGCCAGCGCGCGCACCTGGGCCACGGCGCGCGGGCCCGCCCCGGGCAGCCCGATGTCCGCGGCGCGGACGCCGAGGTCGGCCATCAGGTGGAGGAGGCGGAGCTTGACCTCCATCGGCGGGTCGATGACCGACGGGCTCTGGAGCCCGTCGCGCAGCGTCTCGTCGTTGAGCACGACCGGCGCGCGCGCGTAGTCGAACGCGGCGTCGCGGGCGTTCCAGTCGTAGATCAAGTCCTTGGATTCCATGCCCGTAGTCTCTCGCCTCCCGGGGGGCGCGTCAAGCGCCGTCGCGCCGCGTTCAGCGCGCGTTGAGTTCGCAGTCGTCGCCGAGGCTCGCGTCGCCCCGGAGCCCGGCCACCTTGACCCGGTTGCCGAGCAGGGCGCCGTCGAGCGAGGAGGTCGAGATCACCGCGTCGCGCCCGATGATCGTGTTCCTGATGGTGCTGTCGGAAATGTGAGTGCCCGCCTCGATGGACACGTTGGGCCCGATCGAGCTCCGCTCGATCGTCACGCCGTCCTCGATGTAGACCGGATCGCTGATCACCACCCCGGGGAAATCGCGACGGCGGGCGGCACCCTTCTCGAGCAGGATGCCGTTGGTCTCGAGCAGCGTGCCCGGCGCGCCGCAGTCGTACCAGCCGCCCACCTCGGCGGCCAGGATCCGGCGCTTGTGCTCGATCATCTGCTGGAACGCGTCGGTCAGGTAGAACTCCCCCTTGTTGGCGGGGGCGGCGAGCACGTGGTCGATGCCGGCCCAGAGCGCCTGGACGTCCCGGATGTAATAGAGGCCGATGTTCGCGAGCTTCGACACCGGCGTGGATGGCTTCTCCACGATCTTCGTCATGAAGCCGTCGGCGTCGGTCACCACCACGCCGAAGCGCTGGTAGTCCTCGACCTCCTTGGCCCAGATGATCCCGTCGGCGTCGGTGCGGTTGATGAGCGACAGGTCGGCTTCGAACACCGTGTCCACGAAGATGATCAGCACCGGACCGGTCACGTACGGCCGCGCCAGGTTGATGGCGCCCGCCGTGCCGTCCTGCACCTTCTGCTCGATGAAGCGGCAGGGATAGCCGTACCGGTCCTTCGCGTACGCCTCCACCGTCTCCTTCAGGTGGCCGGTGATGAAGATCAGCTCGGTGACGCCCAGCCCCTCGATCCGGTCCATGACCCAGTCCATGACGGGCCGGCCGGCCACCTTGAGCATCGGCTTGGGGACGAGGTGCGTGTGCGGGCGGAGGCGGGTGCCCTTGCCGGCCAGCGGGATGATGACCTGCATCAGCTCCCCCGGCCGTAGCGGTCCGACAGGCGGACCAGGTCGTCGAGTTCCGGCGTGGAGGCCTCGAGGACGTCGCTGTCCACCACCGCCTCGATCTGGTGCACGAGGCCGGCGGGGATGTGGACGGAGTCCCCGGCCCGGAAGGGGCGCGCCTCCAGCTCCGCGCCCGGGCGGGTGCGGAGGATGAGCTCGCCCGAAAGGACGTGCATCGTCTCGTCCTTCTTGTTGTGGTACTGCAGGCTCAGCACGTGCCCCGCCTTCACGTGCAGCACCTTGCCGACGTAGCGGTCGGTGCGGGCCCAGATCAGCTCGTAACCCCACGGCTTGTCCACCCGGTACGGCACGTCCGGCATCAGGTCCCCACGGGTCGAAGTTTGAACGAAGAGGGCACGGTCACGCAGGCGCGCACGCACACGCCGCACCCGACGCATCCCTCGGCGCGGATCACCGGGTGGCCCGCCTCGTCGATGGCGAGCGCCGCGGGGCCGATCGGGCAGGCCTTGGCGCAGACTGAGCATTCCGAGCCCTGGAAGGTGATGCACCGCTCCGGCAGCAGCTCCAGGATGCCGATCTGCACGCCGGCCCAGCCGTCCGCGGGCACCGTGAGCGCGTCGGTGGGGCAGGCGCGTGCGCACGGCATGTCGGGACAGGCGATGCAGGGCTGCAGGCGCGGATCGAAGAACGGCGTCCCGGCGGCCAGGCCGGCGCCCGGCGCGGCAAACTGGATCGCGTGCGGCGGGCAGACGTCGCCGCACTGCCCGCAGCGGGTGCAGGCGGTCAGGAACCCGACTTCCGGCAGCGCCCCCGGCGGACGGTGGTAGCGCTTCTGGATGACGGTGTCCTCGGTCTTCCGGACGACCCCGTCGATCCAGTCGCCGACCAGGTCGCGGAAGAATTCACGCCGGTCGCCGCCGCGACGATCCCAAGGCCCGCTCATG
>CAYUOK010000027.1:0-11796 GCA_964446395.1 uncultured Gemmatimonadaceae bacterium
TTCGCGGGATGGCGTACATCACCGGCGAGGCCACGCTCCGGTTCGACCCCACCGATCCCTTCCGCGCCGGATTCACCGCCGCCGGATGACCACCCGGCCGGACGTCATCGTCGTCGGGGCCGGCATCGTGGGCGCGGCATGCGCCTACTACCTGAGTCGCGGCGGGATGCGGGTGACGGTCCTCGACGCCGGGTTCGCGGGTGGCGGGACGACCGCGGCGGGGATGGGTCACATCGTCGTCATGGACGACAGCGCAGCGCAGTTTGCGCTGACCTCCTGGTCGCAGCGCCTCCTCGATGATCTCCTTCCCCAGCTCCCGCCGTCCGCCGAGTTCGAGCGTTGCGGGACGCTCTGGGTCGCGGAAGACGAATCCCAGCTCGACGCTGCGCGCGCCAAGCTGTCGTACTATCAGTCCCGCGGCGTGCACGCCGAACTCTTGGACTCCGGCGGGCTGGCCCGCGCGGAGCCAATGTTGCGCCCGGGGCTCGCGGGGGGGCTGCGCGTACCGGGCGACGGCGTGGTCTATCCGCCGGGAGTGGCGTGCTGGCTCCTCGATGAAGCGACGCGGGCCGGGGCCACCGTCCGCGAAGGGGTGACGGTCGATGCCATCCATGGCCGGGGTGTCACGACACCGACTGGACGACTCGATGCCGGTCATGTCATCAACGCTGCCGGCGCCGCCGCCTCGAAGCTCACGCCCGGCCTTCCGATCGTGCCGAGAAAGGGGCATCTCGTCATCACCGACCGGGCTCCCGGATTCTGCCGGCACCAGGTCGTGGAGCTCGGCTACCTGCAGAGCGCGCACACGATGACCGCCACGTCGGTGGCGTTCAACGTACAGCCGCGCGCCACGGGGCAGCTGCTGATCGGGTCGTCGCGCGAGCTGGTGGGATGGGACCCGTCGGTGAACCGCACAGTGCTGTCCCGCATGCTCGCGCGCGCGGCGGCGTTCATGCCTGGGCTCGCCCGCCTGCCGGCGATCCGTACCTGGACGGGGTTTCGGCCTGCCACGCCCGACAAGCTGCCGCTCATCGGGCGCTGGCCTGCGGTGGAGGGGCTCTGGATTGCGGCGGGTCACGAGGGTTTGGGGATCACGACCGCGCTCGGCACCGGCTCGATGCTGGCCGACCTGGTCCTGCAGAGGTCCCCCGGCATCGACCCCGCGCCGTTCGCGCCGGACCGTGTGATGGTTGAAGCTGATTCTCCCTCTCTCCCGGAGGGAGAGGGGGCGGGGGTGAGGGGTAGGCGATGACGACGACCATTCGAATCTCGGTCAACGGTGCGCCGTGCGACGTGTCCGGTGACGTGAGTCTCGCCGCGGCGCTCCTCAACGCCGGCCACGCCGCCTTCCGCCGCTCGGTGTCCGGTGAGCTGCGCGGCCCCGTCTGCGGCATGGGGACCTGCCACGAGTGCCGTGTCACCATCGACGGGGTGACGGGCCGCCGGGCCTGCCTCGAGCCGGTTCGCGAGGGGATGCAGGTGGCCCTCGATGTCTGATCCGCGCACCGCGGCCCTGCGCGCCGACGTGGCCGTCGTTGGCGCGGGGCCCGCGGGCATCGCGGCCGCGGTCGCCGCCGCGGGTGCGGGCAGGAAGGTCGTGCTGCTCGATGCGTCGGCGCGGCCAGGTGGGCAGGTCTGGCGTCACCGTGAGCGCCACACACTCCCCGCGGTGGCGCGGATGTGGCTCGATCGTCTCGATCGTTCCGGCGCCAGCGTGCTCTGCGGTGCGCAGGTCGTGGATGCGGATTCCGGTCCCCGGATCTGCGCCGAACACCAGGGTCGTGCGCTGACGGTGGAGGCGCAGGCGCTCATCCTGGCCACCGGTGCCCAGGAGCTTCTCCTTCCGTTCCCCGGGTGGACCCTCCCAGGCGTGCTCGGTGTCGGCGGCGCGCAGGCGCTGCTCAAGGCAGGAATGGATGTACGGGGGAAACGTGTGGCGGTCGCGGGCACGGGGCCGCTCCTCCTGCCGGTGGCCGCGGCGCTCGCCCGGGCTGGGGCGGATCTTCGGATGGTGGCGGAGCAGGCGCCGCCCGAAGAGGTCCGGCGATTCGCCGCGTCGCTCTGGCGGACGCCGGGTCGCCTGATGCAGGCGGCGGCGTACCGCGCATCGTTCCTCAGCGTCCGCTATCGGTGGGGCACGTGGGTGAGGCGGGTCGCCGAAGTGGGGGGTGAGCTGATCGTCACCTACACCACCGGCCGCAGCAGCTGGGCCGAACCGGTGGACCTCCTCTGCACCGCCTCGGGGCTCGTGCCCTCAACGGAACTGGCGCGGCTGATCGGCTGCGAGGTGCGCGAGGGCCGGGTCGTCGTGGATGACCGCCAGCAGACCAGCGTGCCCTCCTGCTACGCGGCGGGGGAGCCGACCGGCAACACCGGGATGGAGGCGGCGCTGGTCGAGGGGAGGATTGCGGGGCTTGCTGCGGCGGGGCAGGGGGGCAGCGGGGCAGCGGGGCGGTTGATGGTGGAGCGTGCGGCCCACCGTCGCTTCGCCCTTCGCGCTGCGATGGCCTTCAGGCTCCGGAAGGAATTGCGCGAGCGGGTGGAACCCGATACCATCGTCTGCCGCTGCGAGGACGTGGCGATGTCGGCCATCCGGCCGGGGTGGGGCAGCCGGCAGGCGAAGCTCGCCACGCGGGTCGGGATGGGCAGCTGCCAGGGCCGCACCTGCGGCGCGGCGCTGGAGTACCTTGTCGGAATGACCCGGGACACCGTTCGTGTGCCGGCGACTCCCGTCCCGATCGGCGTCCTGGCCGACCTCGCTTCGCACCTCGACGAATCGCAAGGAGCATCCTGATGCAGAAGGCCGACTGGACCGGCGTCTTCCCCGCCATCACCACCCCGTTCTGGCCGGATGGTGCGGTGGACGAGGGGTTCCTGGCGAAACACGTGGCGTGGCTGCTCGACGCCGGCTGCCACGGCGTCGTGGCGCTCGGCTCGCTGGGCGAGGGCGCGACCCTCTCCTTCGACGAGAAGGTCCGGGTCCTGGAGGTGTGCCGGACGGTCACGATCGACCGGGTGCCGCTGGTGGCCGCCATCAGCGGGCTGTCCACCGCCGAGTGCGTGGCGCTGGCGCGGGAGGCCGCCCGGGTCGGCTGCGAGGGGCTCATGGTGCTGCCGCCGTACGTCTATCGCGGCGACTGGCGGGAGACGGAGACGCACTTCTCCTCCGTCCTCGATGCCACGCCGCTCTCGTGCATGCTCTACAACAATCCGATCGCGTACGGCACGGACCTCTCGGCCGAGCAGATCGGCGAACTCGCCGCCAAGCACCGCAACGTCCACGCGGTCAAGGAATCGAGCGGGGATGTGCGCCGGCTGACCGCCGTCCGGGCGCTCCTTGGACCCCGGCTGGCGCTTTTCGCCGGGCTCGATGACATGATCGTGGAGGCGCTGGCCGTCGGTGCGGACGGGTGGGTGGCGGGGCTGGTCAATGCGCTGCCGGCGGAGTCGGTGCAACTGGTGGAACTCGCCAAGGCGGGCCGGATCGAGGAGGCGCTCAGGCTCTACGCCTGGTTCCTGCCGCTGCTGCGCTTTGATACCGTTCCCAAGTTCGTGCAGCTCATCAAGCTGGTGCAGGCCGAGGTGGGGATGGGGAGCGAGGTGGTGCGGGCGCCGAGGCTTCCGCTCGCGGTCGAGGAGCGGGCCGCCGCGCTCAAGATCATCCGCCGGCAGCTCTCCCACCGCGTGGACGCCTAGGCGGAGGCAAACCTCGCGGTGAAGTGCCGGAGCCAGGGCGCCTGCTCGACGATGCGGAGCCCCCGAATCCTCTCCCGCCGCCCTGCCACCTCGCCGATGACCTCGCCGACATAGTCCACGTGGCTCTGCGTATAGGTGCGGCGCGGGATGGCGAGCCGCACCAGCTCCATCGCCGACGGCGTTTCCGTCCCGTCGGCATGCCGGGTGCCGAACATCACCGACCCGATTTCCACCCCGCGCACGCCTCCCACCCGGTAGAGCTCCACCGCCAGCGCCTGTGCCGGGTACTGGGACGGCGGGATGTGCGTCAGCAGCGCCTTGGCGTCGAGGTACACCGCATGTCCGCCGGGCGGCCGCACCGTCGGGACACCGGCCGCCTCGGCCTTCTCCGCCAGGTAGGCGGTGGAGCGGATCCGGTAGCGCAGGTAGTCCTCGTCCAGCACCTCCTCGAGCCCCACCGCGATCGCGTCCATGTCGTAGCCCGCCAGCCCCCCGTAGGTCGGGAAGCCTTCGGTCAGGATGAGGAGGTTCCGCGCCTTCCGCGAGGCCTCCGCGTCGTTCATCGCCAGGAAGCCGCCGATGTTGGCCATGCCGTCCTTCTTGGCCGACATCGTGCACCCGTCCACCAGCGAGAACATCTCCTGGGCGATCTCGCGCGGCGTGCGGGCGGCCTGGCCCGGCTCGCGGAGCTTGATGAACCAGGCGTTCTCCGCGAACCGGCAGGCGTCGAGGAAGAGGGGAATCCCGTACTGGTCGCAGATGCGCCTCACGCCCCGGAGGTTCTCCAGCGAGACCGGCTGTCCGCCCCCCGAGTTGTTCGTCACCGTCACCATCACCAGCGGGATCCGCTCGACGCCCTCCGCGCGGATCGTCTCCTCGAGCGCCCCGAGGTCCATGTTGCCCTTGAAGGGATGTTCCGACGACGGCACCCGCCCCTCCGGGATGACCAGGTCCCTTGCCTCGGCGCCGACGTACTCGACGTTGGCGCGGGTCGTGTCGAAATGGGTGTTGTTCGGGATGACCTGGCCGCGACGGGCCATGACGGAGAAGAGGATGTGCTCGGCGGCGCGTCCCTGGTGGGTCGGGATGATTTCCGACAGCCCGGTGAGGCGCATGACCGTGTCGCGGAACCGCTCGAACGAGCTGCTCCCGGCGTAGGATTCGTCGCCGTCCATCATCGCGGCCCACTGCCGGGAGGACATCGCGCCGGTGCCGGAATCGGTGAGCAGGTCGATCAGGACCTCGTCGCCACGGAGCCCGAAGAGGTTGTACCCTGCGCGGGTCAGCGCCGCCTCACGTTCCTCGGCGGTAGTGTGGCGGATGCGCTGGGTGGAGTGGATCCGGAACGGCTCGATGATGGTGTGGAACGGCATGACTTCGGCTCGGGGCGGCGAGGGGGGCCGGGGATGAGCGGGGACTGGCAGGGAACCGGCGCGCGGGACTAATTGTATCTTGATGCGAGGTCGTTGGCGATCTGTCCGTGAAGTCTTCTTTAGCCCTGGAGTCCGGTCATGGCAAGCAAGCTCTTCCCCAAGAACATGCACTCGGTGGATCGCGCGGTGCGGGCGCTCGCGGGCATCGGACTGCTCTCGCTGACCGTCATCGGGCCCCAGACGCCGTGGGGGTACCTCGGCATCATCCCGCTCCTGACCGGGATCGTGGGGACCTGCCCCGCGTACACCCTGTTCGGCTTCAGCACCTGCGGGCGCGAACCCGCCAGCTGACTCAGGGCTTGGGCTCGGCCGCCAGTTGGGCGAGCCGACCCTTCACGTCCTGCACCGCCGGCTGCAGGTCGCTGTCGGCGTCCCGCCAGAGCGCCACGAACTTGCCGTAATACTCCTTGGCCTTTTCGCGGTCGCCGCGGGCCTCGTAGAGCTCTCCCATCCGGCGCAGCGTCGGGGCCAGTACCGTGCTCTCCCCGGCGTTCCGATTGAGCATCGGGGTGTTCACCGCCCGGTCATAGGCGGCCAGCGCCGAATCGGGCTGGTTCATCCGGTCGAAGGTGCGCCCGACGTAGAAGTCGCCGCATTCCCGGCAGTACTCGCCATTGCGCGGCATGCGGGTGGCGTCCTGGTAGGCCGCGAGCGCCTCTTGGAGCCTGCCCTCGCTCTCCAGCACCTTCGCTTCCACGAACCGGCTCCGGCCCAGCGGCGGGTTCCATTCCCGAGCCTGAAACTTCTGGTCGAGGGCGAGATATCGGCGGGCCTGCTGCGGCTGCCCGGCGGCGGCGTACAGCATCGCGAGTCCCCCGTACGGCCGGTCCGCCGGCGCAAGGCTGTCGAGCGGGTACTCGGCGAGCAGCTGCTCCACGGCAGACAGGTCTGACTTCGGACGGGGACGACCAGTATAGTCCAGGTTCGTCATCCAAATGGTCCCGCCGTACACCCGCAGAATGTTGCCCTCACGCTTCGCCAGATCGACCCACTCGGACACCCAATTCACCGCCTCGGCCACGCGGCCCTGCGTCACCGCGATGTTCACCCGGTCGGCGGTCGCCTGAAACTGGTACGCACGCTCGCCGCGTGCCTTGATCAGGTTACGGAGGATGCTGTCGGCCCCAGCGTAGTCGCCCTGCGCCGAGCGGAGCTCCGCCTGCATGATCACGCCGCGGGGCTGCCCCGGCGTGACGCGATCGAGCTCCCTCAGCGCTGAATCGGCCGCGGCGAACCGACCCTGCGCGGCCAGGGCGAAGGCCAGGTGCCCGTACGCAAACCAGCTGTGGTCCACCTCGACCGCCCGGCGGGCCACCGCCTCCGCGTCCTCGTACCGGCCGATGTCCCGGTACGCGAGCGCCAGGTTGTTGAGCGAGGTGCGGTCGTTCGGGTCGATCTCGAGGGCCGCCTTGTGTGCGGCGATCTGCCGGTCAAAGTCCGGGACGTTCGCGTTGAAATAGGTGCTGATCGCGAGTTGACGCTCGAGCGGGGTGAGGCGGTCCCGCAGGTCGTACGCTTTCTGGCCCGCTTCGAGCGAGAGGCTGAAAGGCAGGTCGGCGCGTCGCGACACGACCGAGAGCTTCCGCCACGCCATCGCGAAGGTCGAATCGGCCGCGACCGCCTCCTGGAGCAGCTGCGCCGCGACCGCGGGATCTCCACCGTTGTCGTCGAGCCGCACCGCCTGTGAGTACTTCTTCAGCGCCTCGAGCGACGAGGTGCTGACCAGTTCGAGCTTTTCCGTGTTGTTCAGCGACTTGAGCGACTCGCCCACCCGTTCGCGAAGGCGCTTGCTCAGCCGGTCGATGGCAGGAATGACTTCGGTCTCGTCCGCCGCCGATTCCCGGAGCGCGACGAGTTCGCGCCCGTCGGCGGTGGCGACAATGCGGGTGGAGAGCACGTAGCCTGCTCCCACCGACCCGATTTCGCCCGTGATGAACGCCTTGGCGTTCTCGCGCTGGGCCAGTTCCCGGGCGGTCGCGTCGTCGAGGGGGGCGTCCGGCGATTTTCCCATCCGGGCCAGTGCCGTGCGGACCGCGGAGGCGTCGAGCAGCCGGATGACGGGGGACTGCGACAGGTCCACGCGGAACGCGTCGGTGACCGACGGGCCGAGCGCCGCGTCGTCGGTGCGGTTGGCGAAGTCGGCCAGCACCAGCGGGCTCCGGGATTCCAGCGCGCCGGTGGCCATGAGGGTGCCCACCGAGCCCACGCCGAAGGCGCGCATCGCCATGTAGCCGCCGGCCAGGATGGCCAGGGCGCCGAAGGCGATACCCCCGCCCAGCAATGCTCGCTTCCATGTGAGGAGGCCGCGTACCCCGGACTCCGGCCGGGGTGTGTGGGTGAGCTGGGCGCGTGACCTGGAGCGCCGCCGCTCGGCCAGGCCCGTGGCCAGCATGATCGGGAAGCCCAGGGCGAGGAGCACCCCGACGCCGGGCACGATCCAGGCGGGGAGTCCGACGCTGATGGTGAGCCACCAGGCCACGGCGAGCACCGCCGCCGCCGCGGCGCCGAACAGCGCCGCCACCCGCACCGGATGGCCGTGATCCGTGGTACCTGGCGCAGCGGTCGCTGGATACGGGGCCGTGCCGGCGGGGGTCATGCCCCCGGGCGTGGTGGCCCCGGACGTCGCCATGGTCTCGAGGATCTGGACCATCTCCTCCGCGGTCTGCGGGCGGTCGGCGGGTTTCTTCTCGAGGCAGCGCATGATCAGACCGGCGAGGGCCGGCGGCACGTTGCCCCGGAAGCGCTCCATCGGCTGGGGCTGCTGCGTCACGTGCGCGGCGATGATCGCCTGCGCGGAGCCGGCGTCGAAGGGCTGGCGGCCGCAGATCATCTCGTACGCCACGATGCCGAGGGCATAGAGATCGGCCCGGTGGTCGGTATGAGGATCGGCGGTCGCCTGCTCCGGGGACATGTAGGCCGGGGTGCCAAGGGCCACGCCGAGGGAGGTGAGCTTGCCGGAGCCGGAGCTTTTCTCGACCGCCTTGGCCACGCCGAAGTCGGTCACCAGGGCGTGACGGCCGGAAAGGAGGATGTTGTCGGGCTTGATGTCGCGGTGGACGATCCCCTGCTTGTGGGCCATCGCGAGGGCGTCGGCCACGTCGCGCAGGATCCGCACCGCCTCCGGGATCGGGAGCTCGCCCTCGCGCGCCAGCTTGGCGCGGAGCGACTCGCCCTCGATGAAGGGCATGATGTAGAAGAGGAGGTCGCCCTTGCCCCCGGTGGTCAGGAAGGGGACGATGTGCGGATGCTGGAGCCGGGCGGCCATGCGGATCTCGCGCTCGAAGCGCTCCACGCTGACGGCGGCGGAGGTCTCCGGGGGGAGCACCTTCACCACGACCTTGCGCTCGACCTGCACCTCTTCCGCGAGGAAGACGCGACTCATCCCGCCGCCCCCGAGCTCGCTCAGGATGCGGTAACTGGGGCCGATCGCGTCCTGCACCTGGCGCTGGAAATCAGTCAGGCGATCCACCTGTGGTGAGGGTCAGGGAGTGGTCGGTGAATAATGCAGGAACCCGCGGTGCTTGGCCAGTCGTGGCCGCGGGCGTTTTCCTGCGTCACCCGACGACGAGCGGGATCAGGAGATTGAGCAGCCCCACGATCACCAGCACCGCGAGGACGTCGAGCAGGAAGCCGGCCCGGAACATCTGCCCGACCCGCACCTGCCCCGAGCCGAACACGATGGCGTTGGGTGGCGTGGCGATCGGGAGCGCGAATCCGGTCGAGGCGGCGAATCCGGTCACCAGCAGGAGCGTGAGCGGCGGCTGCCCGGTGGCCAGCGCGAGGGTGGCGGCGAGCGGCATCGCCATGGCGGCCACGGCGGTGTTGGAGGCCAGTTCACTGAGCAGGAGGACGAGCACCGCCAGGCCCAGTTCGATGACGACCGGGGGCGTCCCCTTCAGCAGGGTCAGCTGCCCGGCCAGGTGCGAGGTGAGTCCACTGGACTCCATCGCCGAGGCGAGCGCGAGGCCTCCACCGAAGAGGAGCAGCACGTCCCAGGGAATCTCGCGTGCCTCCCGCCAGCGGAGGAGCGGGCGCGATTGCCCCTCGGCGCCTGGCGCGTGAAGCACGAACATGAGGAGGGCGCCGGCAAGCCCGATGCCCGTGTCCGTGAGGCCGGGGAGGAGGTCGGTCAGGCCCGGGAGATGAAACGAGCCGAAGTCCTTGTTCTCGCGGAGGAGCCAGGCCGCGGCGGTTACCCCGAACACCGCGATGACCGCGCGTTCGCCGCCGGCCAGCGGCCCGAGCGCGGCCCGGCGGTCCTGGAGGAGATGCCGCGCGTCGGCGCCGAGGGTCACGTTCCCGGGGAACAGCAGGTACACCAGCACCACCCAGCAGGCCGGCAGCAGCACCAGCACCATCGGGACGCCGAGGAGCATGAACTCGCCGAAGCCGATGCTCCGTCCGGCCAGCTGTTCGGCGCTGGCGGCCAGGATGAGGTTGGGAGGCGTGCCGATCAGGGTCCCCATGCCGCCGATGGACGCGGCGTACGCCACGCCGAGCATCAGGGCGGTGCGGGCCTGCGCCCCGCTGCCATTCCAGCCGAACAGGGCCCCGATCGCCATGGCGATGGGGTACATCATCGCGGCGGTCGCGGTGTTCGAGATCCACATGGAGAGGAATCCGGTCGCCACCATCACGCCGAGGATGATGCGGCGGCTGTCGCCGCCGGCCCGGGACACCAGCGCCAGGGCGAGCCGCTCGTGGGCGCGCCACGACTCGAGCGCGGCCGCCAGGAGAAACCCGGCCAGGAAGAGGAAGATCAGTTCGTTGGCGTAGCCGGTGGCGATCTTCGGGAACGGGACCGTGCCGAGGGTGGGGAAGAGCAGCATCGGGAGGAGCGACGTGGCGGCGAGCGGCACCGCCTCGGTGAGCCACCACGCCATCATCCAGAGGGCCACCGCGAGGACCTGGCGCTCCGCCGCCGGCAGGTCCGTGCCGAGGACGAGCGTCAGCGCGAACAGGACCGGGCCGGAGGCGAGCCGCAGGAATCGGGCGGGCACGGCGGGTGGCGTCTACATCCGCTCGACGAGCGCCTGCGCGAATTCGCTCGTCTTGAGGAGCGTGGCCCCCTCCATCTGGCGGTGGAAGTCGTACGTCACGAGCTTGGCCGCGATGGTGCGCTCGATGGCGCGCACGATGAGGTCCGCCGCCTCGTTCCACCCCAGGTAGCGCAGCATCATCTCGCCCGAGAGGATGACCGAGCCGGGGTTGACCTTGTCCTGGTCGGCGTACTTGGGCGCGGTGCCGTGCGTCGCCTCGAAGATGGCGTGGCCGGTCTGGTAGTTGATGTTCGCGCCCGGCGCGATCCCGATGCCGCCCACCTGCGCCGCCAGCGCATCGGAGATGTAGTCGCCGTTGAGGTTGAGCGTGGCGATGACGTCGTATTCCGCCGGCCGCGTCAGGATCTGCTGCAGGAAGGCGTCGGCGATCACGTCCTTGACCACGATGCCGTTCGGGAGGCGGCACCACGGTCCGCCGTCGATTTCCACCGCGCCGTACTCCTGCTTCGCGAGTTCATAGCCCCAGTCGCGGAAGCCGCCCTCGGTGTACTTCATGATGTTGCCCTTGTGCACCAGGGTCACGGTCTTCCGTCCGTGCGCGATGGCGTGGTCCAGGGCGGCCCGGATGAGGCGCTTCGAGCCCTCCTCCGACACCGGCTTGATGCCGATGGAGCTGCTGTCCGGGAACCGGATGGCCGTGACCCCCATCTCCTCCCGGAGGAAGCGGATGAGCTTCCGTGCTTCCGGGGTTCCGGCCTTGTACTCGATGCCGGCGTAGATGTCCTCGGTGTTCTCGCGGAAGATGATCATGTCCACCTGCCCCGGGTCCTTCACGGGGGAGGGCACGCCGGTGAACCACCGGACCGGCCGCACGCAGGCGTAGAGATCGAGCTTCTGCCGGAGCGCCACGTTGAGGGAGCGGATGCCGCCGCCGACCGGCGTCGTGAGCGGCCCCTTGATGGCCACCAGCTGCTTGGTGATCACCTCCAGCGTCTCGTCGGGGAGCCAGTTGTCCACCTGGTTCTTGGCCTTCTCGCCGGCGAGGACCTCCACCCAGGCGATCTGCCGCTCGCCGCCGTACGCCGCCTTGACGGCGCCATCGAGCGCCAGCTTCGAGGCTCGCCAGATATCGGGACCGGTGCCGTCTCCCTCGATGAACGGGATGATCGGGTGGGAAGGAACGCGGAGCCGCCCCCCTTCCATGGTGATGGATTCCCCCTGCACCGGCGCGGCGGGGGTACGGGGCGGGGCGGTCCTGGTCGGGCTCATGCGTCACTCACTCTCGGGCAGGGTACGGGGCTGCGGAGGTTGATTCTTGCGGGTAATATACGTCATGCAGACCGACGCCATCCACCTCCCCGCCATCCCGGCCACCGACCTCGAGTCCCCGCCGCTCGAGCGGGCCGACACCATCCCCTCGCGGTGGTACTGGGATCCGGCCTTCGACCGTCTCGACCGGGACGCCGTCTTCGCGCGCACCTGGCAGGGGGTCGGGCACGCCGGGCAGGTGCGCGACGAGGGGCAGTTCTTCTGCGCGGAGGTGGCTGGAAACCCTGTCATCGTGGTCCGGGGGAAGGACGGGGTGCTCCGCGGCTTCTTCAACGTCTGCCGGCACCGCGGGGGGCCGCTCGCCGTCGAGCCCGAGGGTTGCGTGCGGGCCCTGCAGT
>CAYUOK010000028.1:0-11564 GCA_964446395.1 uncultured Gemmatimonadaceae bacterium
ACTTGGTCAGGTGATAGGCGCCGAGGGCGTGCTCGAAGCGGGAGTGGGTGGCGCCTGGATAGACCAGGAAGGCGTGGCCCAGCTGTCGGACGTAGCGGAGGCGCTGCACGGCAGGCGTGTCGAGCACGCGCAGCGCCGACCCGTCCAGGCGGATGTTGTCCCAGAGCGGGTCGCGGACGACCTCGAAGCGGTCAGGCAGTGACGGGCCCCGCCGCGGCGACGTCCTTGTCCACGCCGGCCGCAAAGGTCGCGAAATTGTCGCGGAACATCCGGGCGAGCTTGGCCGCCTGCGCGTCGTACGCCGCCGGATCGGGCCAGGTGCTCCGGGGGTCGAGAATGCCGGACGGCACGTCGGGCACCGCCGTCGGCACCTCGAACCCGAAGACCGGGTCCTTGCGGAAGGCCGCGCCGTCGAGCGCGCCGGCCAGCGCGGCCCGCACCATGGAGCGAGTGTGCGCCAGCTTCATGCGGGAGCCGGTGCCGTACGCCCCGCCGGTCCAGCCGGTGTTGACCAGCCAGACGGTGGCACCGTGCGTGGCGAGCTTCTCGCCGAGCATCTTGGCATAGACGCCGGGGTGCCTGGGGAGGAAGGGGGCTCCGAAGCAGGCGGAGAAGGTGGCGGTCGGTTCCGTGACGCCGCGCTCGGTGCCGGCCACCTTCGCGGTGTACCCGGACAGGAAGTGGTACATCGCCTGGCGGGGCGTCAGCCGCGCGATCGGCGGGAGGACGCCGAAGGCATCGGCGGTGAGGAACACCACCGTCTTCGGGTGCCCGCCGGTGCCGCCCGGCTCGTGGTTCGGGATGTAGTCGATCGGGTAGCTCGCGCGGGTGTTCTCGGTGAGCGTGTCCTCGTCGAACATCGGGGACCGGTCGTCGAGGTCGAGCACCACGTTCTCGAGCACCGTGCCGAACATCTGGGTGGCGGCGTGGATTTCCGGCTCGCCGGCCGCGCTCAGCCGGATGACCTTGGCGTAGCACCCACCCTCGAAGTTGAAGACGCCGCGCGCGCTCCAGCCGTGCTCGTCGTCGCCGATGAGGCGTCGCGTCGGGTCCGCCGACAGGGTCGTCTTGCCGGTGCCCGACAGCCCGAAGAAGATCGCCGCGTCGTCGGCCGGCCCGATGTTGGCCGAGCAGTGCATCGGGAAGACGTTCTGTTCCGGGAGCAGCCAGTTGAGCACCGTGAAGATGGACTTCTTCAGCTCGCCGGCGTACCGCGTGCCGCCGATGAGGATGGTCCGCTTGCTGAAGTTCAGCACGATGAAGGTGCCGGTGGCGGTGCCGTGGCGGGCGGGGTCGGCCTGGAACTCGGGCGCGTGGAGGACGTTGAACCCCGGCGTGAAGCCGGCCAGCTCCGCGTGGGTCGGCCGGATGAACATGTTCCGGACGAAGAGCATGTGCCAGGCGTTCGGGCTCAGGAACCGCACGGGGAGCCGGTAGCTCGGGTCCGCCCCGGCGAAGAGGTCCTGCTGGTAGAGCTCCTGGCCCTCGAGGTGCGCCTGGACGTCGGCGTGCAGCAGGTCGAAGTGCGCCGGCGACATCTTCGCGTTCTTTTCCCACCAGACGGCGCCGGCCGTCGCGGCGTCTTCCACCACGAACTTGTCCTTCGGCGACCGGCCGGTGTGCGGGATCGTGACGGCCGTGAAGGCCCCGCGGTCCGTCAGGTGGCCTTCGCCGTTCTGGATGGCCCGCTCGACGAGGCTGGCCGGGCCGAGGTTGGCGTGGATGCGGGTGGCGACGGGAGAGCTGGTGGTCATGTGGGGTGCGGGCGCCGCGGGCGCCTCTCCTTGGGGAATGAAGTCAGGATGCCGTCGGGGCCGCGCCGGCGCGCGTGCGGGCAAGGCGGCCCCGCTCCTGCGCATCGACGGCGGCGATGACGGTGAGGTTGACGATGGCGTCCACGTCGGAACCGCGCTGCAGGACGTGGACGGGGGCCGCCATGCCGACGAGGATCGGGCCGATGGCCTGCGCCCCGCCCAGCTGGCTCAGCAACTTGTAGCAGATGTTCGCGCCGCTCAACTCCGGGAAGATCAGGACGTTCGCCTTGCCACCCAGCCGGCTGCCGGGGTAGTAGCGGGTCAGGACGGCCTCGACGAGCGCGGTGTCGGCCTGCATCTCGCCGTCCACCGCGAGCTGCGGGTACTCCGCGTGCAGCATCGCCACCGCTTCCCACACCTTCCTCGACGCCGGGTGCTTCACCGAGCCGAAATTCGAGAAGGAGAGCATCGCGATGCGCGGTTCGATGCCGAGGTTGCGGACGAAGGTGCCCGTGGCGAGCGCGATCTGCTTCAGGCGCTGGCTGTCGGGGTCGATGTTGACGGTGCAGTCGGCCAGGAAGATCGTCTCCCCCTGGAAGACCATCATGTAGATCCCCGCCACCGCCTTGCCCGGCTCCGCGCCGATGACCCGCATGGCGGGCTTGATCGCGTCGGGGTAGTGCTGGTTCTCGCCGACCACGAGGGCGTCGGCGTCGCCGGCCGCCACCATGCCCGCGCCGAAGTACGCCGGGATCTTCATCCGGCGGTTGGCCTCGCCCTCGGTGACGCCCCGGCGCCGCCGGCGGGCCCACAGCCGCTTCGCGTACGCGGGGCGCAGGGGTGAGGTGTCCGGGTCCACGATGTCCATCCCGTCGAGGGACATCCCGAGGGCCGCGGCGGTCTCGGTGATCTCCGAGGCGTGCCCGACGAGGATCGGGCGGGCCGAGCCCTCGTCGCGGACGATGCGGGCGGCGCGGAGCACCCGCGGGTCCTCCGCGTCGGTCATCGCCACGCGCTGCACCTCCATCGAGGCCCGGTTGCTCAGGCCGCGCATGACGGCGCGCCCCCGGCTCTGGCGGCTCTCGAGCTTCTGCCGGTATTCGTCGAGGTCGAGCGCCTCGGTCGCGACGCCGCTCGAGATGGCGGCCCACGCCACCGCCGGCGCCACCCAGAGCAGGACGCGCGGGTCGAACGGCTTCGGGATGAGGTAGTCGCGCCCGAAGTGCATCTGGTCCACGCCATAGGCGCGCAGCACCACCTCGGGGACGTCCTCGCGCGCCAGCGCCGCCAGCGCGCGCGTGGCCGCCATCTTCATCTCCTCGTTGATCGCCCGCGCCCGCACGTCCAGCGCGCCGCGGAAGATGAAGGGAAAGCCGAGGACGTTGTTCACCTGGTTCGGATAGTCGGTCCGCCCGGTGGCGATCACCGCGTCGGGCCGGACGGCGCGCACTTCCTCGGGCGTGACCTCGGGGTCGGGGTTGGCCAGGGCGAAGACGAGCGGGTCCCGCGCCATCCCCGCCAGCTCCGCGGCCGGCAGGGCGTGTGCCGCGCTCAACCCCACAAAGACGTCGGCCCCGACCAGCGCCTCGGCCCTGGAGCGCGGCGCCGGGTCGTGGACGAAGCGTTGCTTGTAGGGATCGAGGTCGGTCCGTCCGGAGTGGACGACCCCGTCCTTGTCGATGAGCGTGATGAGCTCGCGACGCACCCCGAGACGCACGTAATGCTCCGCCGTGGCGATGGCCGCCGCCCCGGCGCCGAGGAAGACGCAGCGCACTTCCCCGATCTTCTTCCCGACCACGTCCAGCCCGTTGAGCAGCGCCGCGCCGCTGATGATCGCGGTGCCGTGCTGGTCGTCGTGGAACACGGGGATGCACATCGTGGCGCGGAGCCGCTCCTCGATGTGGAAGCAGTCCGGGCTCTTGATGTCCTCGAGGTTGATGCCGCCGACGGTGGGCTCCAGCGCCTGGCAGAAGCGGATGACGTCCTCGGGATCGGGTGCGTCGATCTCGAGGTCGAAGACGTCGATGTCGGCGAACGTCTTGAAGAGGACGCCCTTGCCTTCCATGACCGGTTTCCCGGCAAGGGGGCCGATGTCGCCGAGCCCAAGGACCGCCGTGCCGTTGGACACAACGGCCACGAGGTTGCCGCGGGCGGTGTAGCGGTAGGCGTCCTCGGGCCGCTCGGCGATGGCGAGGCAGGGGATCGCCACGCCCGGCGTATAGGCCAGGGAGAGGTCGCGCTGGTTGTCGGTCGGCTTGGTGGGGACGACCTGGATCTTGCCCGGCCGGCCCTCCTCGTGGTAGCGGAGGGCGTCCTGATTCCGGTCCGTCATCGCGTGGGGAACAGGTTCGCGGGCCAGTGGGCCACGAGCTGCGCGGTGTTGACGTCCCGGGCGCTCAGCCCCTCCGCCTCCGGGTTCCCGTACATGATGTCGCGGATGTCGCTGGTGTGCTGGAAGAGCCCGAGCGAGTGCCCGAGCTCGTGCCGGGCGGTGATCCGGAAGCACTCCGTCAGGTCGGTCGTGGCCGGGTCGTAGCGCGGGGCGACGTACATTCGCACCGGAAGCCGCAGCTCGAACTGCGTCCCGAGGAACTCGATGTCGAGGTCGGTCGCTCCTTCACACCCTGGGAGGAGGGTGTTGAGCCGGTTCACGGTCGCGATCGCCTTGGGGGGCGGGGTCACCACGCGCACCACCACGTCCGCGTTCGACGAGTCGGACACCAGCACCGCGGCGTACTCCCCGTAGAGGAACGCTCCCTCCCACTCGTCCACCCCTTCCTGCACCCGCGCCGGCATGTCCAGGCTGTCTTCCACCCAGATCTTGACCGGGAGCATGTTTGCCGGCCAGTGGAAGCTCAGGGTGTCGAGGCCGTCCTGGGTGACCAATCGCCATTCATAGTTGGGGACGCGGCTCGGCGAGGTCGCTTCGGCGCAGGCGAGGGCACCGGCAAGGAGGAGCGCGAGCGGGAGGGTGCGGCGAGCGGTCATTGGAAATCCCAGGCGGCGCCGAGGGCCAGACCGATCCGCGAGACCTGCTGCGATCCGGAAAAGCCGGCGGCCTCGAGGGTGGGGGTGGTGAACAGGTGGAAGTCGTACCGGACGCCGGCCACGCCGGACCAGCGTTCCGACAGGGGCTGGCGCCAGTCGAGGCCGGCGCCGAAGAGTCCGGCCACCGGGACGCCGTCGCTGAAGAGCCCGGTTTCCTCGGAGGGCAGGTACTCGATGATGCCGAGGCTCAGGCGCCAGGAGAGCCGGGACACGAGCGGGCCCTCGAGCGCCGCCGAGGCGGTCAGGACCCCAATGCTCCCGAGGTCGGCCGCGTCTTGGCCGCTTTCCGTCAGGTCGGCGCTGCTGCTGCCGTAGCTGAGGTCGAGGCTGGCGCGGAGCCGTGTGGCGACCGGGAGGGAGGCGCTGAGGAAGAACGTCGGCGCCAGCGCCGGCTTGAGCTCGATGTCCTCGAAAATCTGGTCGGTGACGAGGGCGGAACTGCCGGTGACGCCCACCATCGCCGTCAGGCGGACCTGCCCCGCCGCAGGCGCCGCGGGGGCCAGGGCGAGGGCCGCGGCGAGGGGGAGGACGTATGTAATCCGCATCCCCCAAAAATGGCCTGCCGGAGGGGCCTGAGTCAACGAACCCGCTTGGGTGCCACCCGCCCGTACGCCCGGAGCCGGCGGAGCATCCGGCGGTCGTTGGTCACCATGTCGTCTCCCTTGGGCGTTTCGAGTACCTTGATGACATCAGCGAACCGCGGATCCCGCATGATCCGGCGGAACGGCTCGGCGCCCAGCGACCCCTCGGCGATCAGCTCGTGCCGGTCCTTGCGCGACGCGAAGGGGGTCTTGGAGTCGTTGAGGTGGAAGCAGCGGAGGTGCTCGATCCCGATCAGGCGCTCCCACTCCTCCCAGACCGCGTCGTACGCGTTCACGAGGTCGTAGCCGGCGGAATAGAGGTGGCAGGTGTCCGCGCAGTAGCCGATCCGGTGGCGGAGGTCCGCCGGGATAAGCGAGCGGAGTTCGGCCAGCTCCTCGAAGCGGCTGCCGAGGGAGGTCCCGGTGCCCGCGGTGGTCTCGAGGAGCACCATCACCTCGCCGGGCGCGGCGCGCAGCGCCTCCGCGTAGGCCCGTGCGTTCCGCTGCAGCCCGGCCTCGCGCTCGTCGAGGTAGTTGCCCGGGTGCGACACGACGGCCGGGATGCCGAGCTGGTGGCACCGCGTCAGTTCCGCCGCGAACGACGCGATCGAGCGCTCGGTGAGCGCCGGGTCGGGAGACGCCAGGTTGATGAGGTACGAGTCGTGCGACACCACGCCGTTCAGCCCGCTCTCCTCGTACGCCTTCCGGAACGCGGCGATCGTGCCCGGCTCGAGCGCCGGCTCCCGCCACTGGTTGGGCGTCTTGGTGAAGAGCTGGATTGCGGTGGCGCCGATCTCCAGGCCGCGGCCCGGCGCCGTCTGGACGCCGCCCTGGGTGGAGACGTGGGCGCCGAGGCGTTCGTGAGTCCGGGCCGGCTGGCCCTTCCTCGTGGATGGATGGGACTGATGCATGGATCGACCGACTCTCCGTGACTGAACGCGCTCCGGGTGGCGCCCTCGCGCACCCACGAGTCCTGCTCCTCGGCGACCCGACGCTCCGGCCCGACGGGCTGGAGCGCGCGCTGGTGCGCGGCGGCTTCCAGGTCCTCGAGTCCGACCGCCTCCCCGAGGATCCGCCGGCCGGGTCGCTTCCCGACCTCGTCCTCCTGACCGTTCCCGACGCCGGACCGGCGCTCGCCGGCGAGCTCGATCACCTTCGCGCGGGGGCCTGGGGCGAGGTGCCCGTCTTCGCCGTGCTGGCCGCGGAGCAACCCGAGGGTGTGCTCGCGGCCCTGCGCCTCGGTGCCGCGGACGCGCTCGCCGCCCCGGTGAACCTGGCCGAACTCTGCGCCCGGGTCGAGGCCCGGCTCCGCGGGCGGGCCAGCCTGGAGGCGCAACGTCGGGAACGCCGGGTGAGCGGCCTCATGTTCGACATCTTCGCCGAGGTGTCCACCGCCATCCGCCCCGACGAGATCATCCAGACGCTCGTCCGGCGGGTCGGCTCGGCCCTCGAGCTGGCCCATTGCTCGTTCCTGCTCACGCCGCCGGGCGAGTCGCTGGGCCGGGTGGTGGCGGTCCACGAGAGCGCGGCAGTGCGTGACCTCACGGTGGACCTGGCACGCTACCCGGAGGTCCAGGAGGCGGTCCGGACCGGGCGACCGGTGTTCGTGGCCGACGTCCACACCCACCCGCTCTTTGCGGAGGCCCGCGGCAGGTGGGCCGAGCAGCACCTGCGGGTGCAGGTCCGCAGCGTCCTCGCGATCCCGGTGGCGCTGCAGGGGCACACCGCGGGCGTCTTCCTCCTCCGGACCCGGCGCTCCGACCCGCCGCTCACGCCGGAACAGGTGGCGTTCGCCGAGACGATCACCACCGCGGCCGCCCGCGTGCTCGAGACCGAGGAGCGCCGCTCGAGCATGTACCGCCGGCTGGCTGGCGTGTCGGCGCACGATCCGCTCACGGGGTGCGGCACCCTCGACGCGCTCGACCGGCGCATTCGCGAGGAATTCGAGCGGGCGCGCCGCTATGCCCTGAGCTTCAGCCTGATCCTGCTGGACGTGGACCAGCTCCGTGGGCTCAATGAGCGGCTGGGTCAGGAGGGCGGGGACCGCGTGCTCGCGGAACTGGGGCGCCTGCTGCAGCGCCAGCTACGCGCCCCCGATTTCGTGTCGCGCTACGGCGGCGACGAGTTCGCCCTGATCCTGCCCGAAACCGACCTCGAGGGCGCCCGGCGGTCGGTGTGGCGGGTTCGGGAGCAGATCCTGTCCGCGCCCTTCGCCGACCTGGCGGCGGCCGACCGTCCGCGGCTCAGCGCCGGCATCGTGACCTTCCCTCACCCGGCTGCCGTGCAGACCGAGGATCTCTTTGCCCTCGTCGAGGCGGCCCTCCTCCGGGGCAAGGCGCAGGCCGACGAGCGCATCGGCACCGCCGACCCCGTGGCGGCCTGAGGCCGGCTAGCGCCGGCGCCGCAGCCAGTCCGCCGGGTCGAGGGCGATCGAGTTCTCGCCGCGGATCTCGAAGTGCAGGTGCGGGCCCTGTTCCGAGTTGGCGCCTCCCACCGTCCCGATCTCCTGCCCCCGTATCACGTCCTGCCCGACCGCCACGCTCGCGTTCTGCAGCTGCATGTAGAGCGAGCGGTACCCGTTGCCGTGCTGCACCACCACCGTGAGGCCGTACGTTCCGAGCCGCTGCACCAGTTCCACCCGGCCCGCCTCCACCGCCTTGACCGGGGTGCCCTCCGCCGCGCCGATGCCGATCCCGTTCCAGCGGACGACGCCCCCGCTCGGCAGCGTGGTCCGGCCGAAGTTGTAGACCACCCGCCCGTTCACCGGCCAGTCGAGCTTGCCGATGTCCTCGGTCGTCATGCCGCCCGGGACCGGCGTCGTGCCGGTGGTGGCCGCGTTGCGGCGCGCCCGCTCCAGCGCAGCCAGGAGGTCGTTGAGTCGTGCTTCGTCGCGCTCCAGCTCGCTGAGCCGCTCCCCGGTCGCCTGGCCGGAGCGCTGCAGCTGCGCCAGCCGGCGCGCCCGCGCGGTGGCCAGGTCGGCGTAGCGCTTCAGTTCACGCTCGCGGTCCTCCCGGGTGCTGCCGAGGGTCGTGCGGATGCCGAGGAGGTCGTTGCGCTGCCGCCGGACGCGGGCGCTGAGCGCCTCCACGTCGTGGACGAGGGCGCGGTCCTGCCGGCTGGTGAGGTAGAGGTACTTGTAGCGGGCGAGGAGGTCGCCGAACGACTCGGCGGCCAGCAGCGCCTGGAAGGTGTACATCCGGCCGCGCTTGTAGATCTCGATGAGCCGGCGCTCGAGCACCGCCCGCTTCTCGTCGAGGTTGTCCTCCGCCAGCGCCAGCTCGCCGCTGACCCGCCCCAGCTCGTTGTTGAGGCCGGCGAGCTGGGACTCGATCTCGTTGACGATGCGGTTGGTGGTCTCGCGCTGGCGCTCGATGTTGCGGAGGTCGGCGTTCACGTCGCGGACCTGCCCCTGCAGGCGCTCCTGCTGTGCCTCCAGGCGCTGCCGTTCGACCCGGATGGAGTCGAGCCGGCGGCGGCTCCGCTCGAGCTCGACGGTGGTGCGGTCCTGCGCCGTCAGCGGTGCCACCGCGAGGAGCGTGACGGCGCCGAGCAGGAGCAGAGGGAGCCTCGGGAGGACCGCCCCGCGGCCCCGCTGCCCCGCCGCCCCGCGGCCCCGCCTAGACATTTCTGAGATGCCGCCCGACGCTGACGAGGCTGCCGCCGAGCCCGATGGCCACCCCGAACAGGATCCCGAGGGCGAGGTGTTTCGGCTCGAAGAAGAGCAGGGTGTGGAGGCCGGTGGTGCTGTTGCGGCGGAAGAGCTCGAAGGCCGCGCGGCTGAGCAGGATGGCGAGGAGGCCGCCGAGCAGGCCCTTGAGGGCGCCGTCGAGCAGGAAGGGGCCGCGGATGAACGCGTCGGTGGCGCCCACCAGCCGCATGATCGAGATCTCGCGCGCCCGCTGGAGGACGGTCATCCGGATCGTGACGCCGATGATGACCACGGCCACCGCGGCGAACGCCAGCCCGATCACCAGGCCGACGAACCCGGCCAGGTTCCGGAGCCGGTCCAGCCGCTCGATCCACTCCTGCCCGAAGCGGACGTCGTCCACGAACGAGAAGCCCTCGATCCGCCTGGCCACCGTGGCCGCGCTGGCGGCGTCGCGGTACTCCTCCTTGAGGGTCACCTGCAGGGAGGCGGGGAGCGGGTTCACCTGGAGGTCGCGGTACGCGTCCTTGAACTCCACCAGTTCCTGCTGCGCCCGCTGCAGGGCCTGGTCCTCGTCCACGTACACCACCGCCTCCACTTCGGGGAATGCGGCGATGTCCTGCGAGGCGAGGGTGATCGTCTCCGGCGGCGTGCCCCGGAGGAGGAAGGCCTCGATCTGCACCCGGGTGCTGATGCCCCGGAGCGCCTCGCGCATGTTGACCGCCACCAGCCCGAACAGCCCGACGGTGAACAGCGAGAAGGCGATCGTGGTGATCGAGAGGGCGGAGAGCATCGGCGCCCGGCGGAAGGAGCGGACCGTCTCGCGCGCGAGGAGGCTCATGACACCCCCTCCGTGGCGATCCGCTCTTCCGCGCTGTCGAACACCAGCGAGCCCTCGCGCATTTCCAGCACCCGGTACTGCGTCTGGCGCACCAGCGCGAGCTCGTGGGTGGCCATCACGACGCAGGTCCCGCCGGCGTTGATGTCGCGCAGCAGCTGGAAGACGCCGCGGGACGACCGCTCGTCGAGATTACCGGTCGGCTCGTCGGCCAGGAGGATGGGCGGGTCGTTCACCAGCGCGCGCGCGATGCCCACCCGCTGCTGCTCGCCGCCGGAGAGTTCGGTCGGGTACGCGCGGGCCCGCGAGGCCAGCCCCACCTGCGTGAGGACCCGGTGGACCCGCGTGGGGATCGTGTCGGGCCGCGCGCCGGTCACCTCGAGCGCGAAGGCCACGTTCTCCTCGGCGGTGCGGTCCTGCAGGAGCCGGAAGTCCTGGAAGACGATGCCCAGGCGGCGCCGGAGCTTCGGCACCTCGCGCGCCGTGAGCTCGCCGATCGAGAAGCCGGACACGCGCAGTTCCCCGTGGGTCGGGCGCAGGTCGGCGGAGATGAGCTTGAGGATGGTGGACTTTCCGGCCCCGGAGTGGCCGGTCAGAAAGACGAACTCCCCCTTCGCCACGCGGAAGGAGAGGTCCTTCACGGCCATCCCGCCGCGCGGGTAGGCCATCGAAACCTGCGTAAATCGAATCACGGGTGGAAGATAACTACCTTCCCAACGCCTGCTCCAGATCGCCGATGATATCCGCGGCGTCCTCGATGCCGCAGCTCAGCCGGAGGAAGCCGTCGGGGATGCCGATCCGGCCGCGCTCCTCGGCGGAGAGCCCCTTGTGGGACGTCAGCCGTGGCTCGGAGATCAGGCTCTCCACGCCCGCGAGGCTCGGGGCGTGGGCGATCATCTTCAGCTTCTTGAGGAACCGCTCCGCCGCGCGCACGCCGCCCTTCAGCTGCAGGCCGACCATCCCCCCGAACCCCTGCAGCGCCTCCCGCGCGTACCCATGTTCGGGGTGGGATGGCAGTCCCGGGTAATGCACCGCCGCGAACTCCTCCTGCGCCTCCGCCCACTGCGCCACCGCCAGGCCGTTCGCGTTGTGCCGCTCCATCCGGACCGCGAGCGTGCGGAGGCCGCGCTCCACCAGCCAGGCGGCGTGCGGATCGATCGACTGTCCCCAGAGGCGCATCAGGCGGGTCACCTCCTCGATGAACGAGGCGGACCCCGCCACCGCGCCGGCGATGACGTCGCTGTGTCCGTTCAGGTACTTCGTGGCGCTCGTGATGACGACGTCCGCCCCGCGCTCGATCGGCCGGAGGTTGATCGGGCTCGCGAAGGTGGCGTCGACCAGCAGGGCCAGGCCGAACTCCTTGGTGACCTGCGCGATCGGGGCGAGGTCGATGATGCGGAGCGTCGGGTTGGTGGGCGTCTCGATGAAGATGGCCCGTGTCGACTTCCGGACCGACTTCCGCCAGAGGCGGTGCTGGGTCGGGTCCACGTAGGACACCTCGATCCCGAACCGGCCCAGCTCGTCGTCGAAGAGCCTTCGCGTGCCGCCGTAGATCCATTCGCTGGCGAGGAGGTGGTCTCCCGGCCGGAGCACGGCCAGGTGGGCGAGGGCGGTGGCGCCCATCCCGCTCGACAGGAAGACCGCGGCCTCCGCCCCCTCCAGGAGGGCGTACTTCCGGGCCAGGTCCACCTGGTTCG
>CAYUOK010000029.1:0-11076 GCA_964446395.1 uncultured Gemmatimonadaceae bacterium
GGATCCGGATGAAGGTGCAGGAGGCCGCCGAGTACCCGATCCTCAAGATCAAGCTCGGCAGCGACCGCGACCTGGAAATCCTGCAGACCATCCGCGACGCCACCGACCGCGAGCTCCGGGTGGACGCGAACTGCGGCTGGACCGTCAAGCACACGATCGAGATGCTGCCGGTGCTCGAGGAGTTCGGCGTGACGGTGCTGGAGCAGCCGCTGGTGCCGACCGACGTGGAGGGACTCGGCGTCATCCGCATGGCCGCCTCCATCCCGATCATCGCCGACGAGTCGTGCCGGACGGCGAGCGACATCCCGGCCCTCGTGGGGCAGGTGGACGGCATCAACATCAAGCTGGCCAAGTGCGGCAGCCTCCGCGAGGCGATCCGGATGATCGCGATCGCCCGGGCGCACCACATGACCGTCATGGTCGGCTGCATGATCGAGAGCTCGCTCGCCATCACCGCGGCGGCGCACTTCACCCCGCTGGTGGACATCGTGGACCTCGACGGCGCGGCGCTCCTGGCCGAGGACCCGTTCGTCGGCGCCACCATCGCGGGCGGCCAGCTCCGCCTCCCCACCGGCCCGGGGCTCGGCGTCACGCCGCGATGACCGGACGGTACGCGCAGGTCGCGCTTCCGCTCCCCCTCGCCACTCCCTACACCTACCAGATTCCCGAGACCCTGGCCGACCGCGTGGCGGCCGGGGCGCGCGTCGTGGTGCCGGTGCGCGGCCGCGAACTGATCGGCATCGTCACCGCCGTCGACGTCCCCGCCCCCGAGATGACCGCCCGCCCCATCCTCGCCAGCCCCGACGACGAACCGGCGCTGACGCCGGCGCTGCTCCGCACGGTGGAGTGGATGGCCGGTTACTACGGCGCGCCGATCGGGCTCGCGCTCAAGGCGGCCCTTCCGTCGGGCCTCTGGGGCAGCAGCGAGGTGGTGGTGGAAGTCGCCGCGACCTGCCGGGTGCCGGGCGGCACCGGTGCGGAGATCCTCCAGTGGCTGGACCGGAAGGGAGGGTCGGCCTCGGTCACTTCCATCGCGCGCGGAATGAAGCGCGGCGTGTGGGACGCCGTGGACCGACTGGCGCGTGTCGGGGCGGTGACCCTCCGGATCGTGCCGCCCGACACCGGCGGCGGCGCCGTGACGGAGCGGCTCCTGGCGCTTCCCGACCGGCGGCTCACCCTGCTCGAGCGCCAGCAGGCGTTCGGGGGCAAGCCGAGGCAGCGCGCGCTGTACGAAGCGGTGGAGCAGCTGGGCGGCAGCGCACCGGTCACGCACCTGCGCACGCAGCTCGGATTCAACGCGGCGCTGATCCGGGCGCTGGTCGGTGGAGGCCACGCCGCCGTGGAGGAAGTGGAGCGGGTGCGCGATCCCTTCGCCGGCGAGGTGGGGACGCCGCCGCCCGACGGACTGTCCGGCGACCAGCAGCGCGCGCTCGCCGCCATCGAGGTGCTGTCCGCGGGGGAGGGGGCGCTGCTTTTCGGGATCACGGGCAGTGGAAAGACGTTCGTGTACCTCGAGGCGATCCGTCGCGGGCTCGCCCACGGACGGGGCGCCATCATCCTCGTCCCAGAGATCGGCCTCACGCCCCAGACGGTGCGGCGGGTGCGGGGGATGTTCGGCGACGACGTGGCGGTGCTCCACAGCGGGCTTTCCGACGGCGAGCGGGCGGACGCCTGGCGCGCGCTCCGGCGCGGTGAGCGGCGGGTGGCGGTCGGGGCGCGGTCGGCCATCTTCGCGCCGGTGGTTTCTCCCGGCGTGATCGTGGTGGACGAGGAGCACGAGGCCACCTACAAGAACGGCGAGTCGCCGCGCTACCACGCGCGGGAGGTGGCGGCGGTCCGTGCCCGGCTCGAGGGGGCCCGCCTGGTGCTCGGCAGCGCCACGCCCTCTCTCGAGAGCTGGTCCGAGGCCGGCCCGGGCAGGCGGCTCACGCTGGTGCCGCTGCCGGAGCGGGCCGGGGCGGGGAAGCTCCCGCCCGTCGTGCTGGTGGACCTGCGCACCGCGCCGAAGATTCCAGGCTCCGGCGCGATTCCCTGGTCCGAGGAACTGGACGCGGCGGTGAGCCGGGTGCTGGCCCGTGGCGAGCAGGGGATGCTCCTCCTCAACCGGCGCGGGTTCGCCGCGTTCCTGCAGTGCCCCGACTGCGGCCACGTGCCCGAGTGTCCCTCGTGCAGCATCAGCCTGACGGTGCACCAGTCGCCGCCGGCGCTTCGCTGCCACTATTGCGCGCACGAGGCGCCGCTCACGGAACAGTGCGCGGCCTGCGGACACGCCGTGGCGCAGATGCGCGGCATCGGCACGCAGCAGCTGGAGCGCTGGCTGGCGGAGCGCTTTCCCGCGGCGCGGCTGGCCCGGATGGACCTCGACACCACCAGCACCAAGTGGGCCCATCACCGGATCCTCGGCACCGTCGAGCGGCGGGAGGTGGATCTCCTCCTCGGCACGCAGATGATCGCCAAGGGGCTCGACTTCCCCAGCGTCACGCTGGTGGGGGTGGTGGACGCCGACACCGCGCTGCACCTGCCCGACTTCCGGTCGTCCGAGCGGACCTTCCAGCTCATTGCGCAGGTGGCCGGGCGCGCGGGGCGTGGCCCCGCGGGGGGGCGCGTGGTGGTGCAGACGCGGCAGCCGACGCATCATGCGCTCGCGCGCGCCGCCCGGCACGACGCGGAGGGATTCCTCGGGGAGGAGCTGGCGCTCCGCGCGTCGCCAGCCTATCCACCCGCCACGGGGCTCGTGAACCTCGTCGTTTCCGGTCGGGACGAGACAGCGGTCGGTCGCGTGGCGGCGGAAACCGCGGAGTGGGCCGCGGCGCTCGCCGAGCGGCACGGGCTGGAACTGACGGTGCTCGGGCCGGCCCCCTGTCCCCTTGCCCGGATCAAGGACCGCTGGCGCTGGCACGTGGCCCTCAAGGGGGAGGGCAGCGTCCTCGGCCGCGTGGTGCGCTACGCCGCGACCCGGCTGGCCGGGTCGGGGGAGCCGCGCGTGACGATCGACCGCGACCCGGTCAGCTTGCTCTAACCGCCGGCGGCGTGCAGGTTGGCTCCTCCCCACACCTTTCCACCCCGGAAGGACCAGATGACGAATCCGCCGGCCGCCCGCAGGGGATCCCGCCCGCTCTCGTTGCTGCTCGGGGGCGCGGGCATCCTCGTGGTGGCGGCCAGCCTGCTGATGCTCTATGTCGGCAGGATCCTGCTCCGCGACGACAGCTTCGCCGACCGGGTGGACGCGAGCCTCGAGGACCCGCGCGTCGGGGAGTTCATCGCCCTGCGGATCACCGACGCCGTCATCGGCCAGCAGCCGGACCTCACCGCCTTCCGGCCGATCCTCGTCGTGGTGACGCGCGGCATCGTCACCTCGGCGCCGTTCCGCGCGCTGCTGCGGCCGGCGGTGGCCCGGGCACACCAGGCGGTGATGTCGTCCACCGCCGAGAACATCCTCCTCGCTATTCCCGACGTCGGGGTGCTCATCCAGGAGGCGCTGGCCACCGTCGGCCCGGAGGCGGCGGAGCGGGTACCGGCCACGTTGCAGCCGGTGCTGCAGCTCGACCAGGCGGCGCCCACGGTGCGCGCGGCGGCGCTGGTGCTCGGCTCGCTGGACGCCCTCCGGTCGTTCGGACGGCTCGGGCTCCTCGGCGGCATCCTTTGCCTCATCGCGGCGGTGCTCGTGGCTCCGGGTCGGCGCTCGACCGCGCTGTCGCTCGGCGTGGGCGTCGCGACCGTCGGCCTGGTGCTCGCGCTGATCGTCCCCGCCGGCCGGCTGCTGGCCTGGGCGGCGATCCCCGATGCCGGCACGGCGGGCGCCGCGGACGCGCTGTGGCTCGCCTTCTTCGGCCCGCTCCGGGCGGTCGGGCTCGTGGTGGCCCTCATCGGGGCGGCGCTCGCGCTCATCGCGGTGCCCGGCGACGGCGCGGATCCCGCCGTGCTTCGTCAGCAGGCGTGGGCGCTCGTCGCGCAACGCCGGCAGAGCAGCCTGGCGGAAGTCGGGCGCCTGCTCGGAATCGGCCTCACCGGGCTGGTGTTCGTCCTCTTCCCCGGGGTGGCGCTGACGGTGGCCGCCACCGCCGGCGGCGCGCTGCTACTCCTCCTGAGCCTGGCGGGATGGCGGCGGTTTGCCGCGCCGCACCTTCCGGAGGAGCTGCGCCATTCGCGTGAGGCTGTACAGGTCTGGCCGACGGCACTCGCGGGCATCCGGATCGTGGGGCTGCTGTCGCTCGGGGTCCTCGGCGCAGCCGCGCTGCTTCGTATCCGGCCGGCGGCGCCGCCGGAGGTCGTGGCGAGCGGCGGTGCATGCAACGGTGCGGTGGAGCTCTGTGCGCGGCCCCTCGACAAGGTCGTCTTCCCCGGTGCGCACAACGCCATGGGCTCGGCCATGAACCCCGCCTGGCTGTTCCCGAACCAGGACATCGACATCAAGTCGCTGCTGGACCGCGGCGTGCGGGCGTTCCTCCTCGACCCGTACCGGGGCAACGTCATGGGCGACAAGGTCCGGACGGACTTCGACGCCACCCCGAACGCCAAGCTGAAGACCGCGAACGTGATCGGCAACGAGGCCTGGGCGGCGGGGATGCGGATTCGCCAGCAATTCACCGGGGAGCTTGGACCGAGCGGCCTGTATTTCTGCCACGGCTACTGTGAGCTCGGCGCCCTCCCGATCGTGCCGACCCTGCGCATCTTCACCGACTTCCTCGCCACGCACCCGGGCGAGGTCATCATCATCGACTTCGAGGACTACGTGGTGCCGGCGGACATCGATGCGGTGTTCACGGCCAGCGGGCTGATCGACTACGTGTACAAGGGACCCATCGAGCCGAGCTGGCCGACCCTGGGCGAGATGGTGGAAAGCGGCGGCCGGGTGCTGGTGCTCGGGGAATACGACGTCGGCACCCTGCCGTGGTACCACCTTGCCTGGGGCGGCCTCATGGCGGAGACGCCGTACACGTTCCACACGCCGGAGGAGTTCTCCTGCCGGGCCAACCGCGGCACGCCGAGTGGCGACCTCTTCCTCATCAACCACTGGATCGAGACGACCCCCACGCCGAAGCCGAGCAACGCGCAGATCGTCAACCAGAAGGACGTGATCGTGAAGCGGGCGCGGCAGTGCCGGCGCGAGCGCGGGATGACGCCGAACATCCTGGCGGTGGATTTCGCCGGGATCGGCGACGTGGTCGGGGCGGCACGCGAACTGAACGGATTGCCGCCGGTCACACCGGCGCCCTGAGCCCCGAATCGGGGCATGGCCGAGGGGGGATTCGACTTGAATCCCCCCTCGGCCACCCCTAAGATTCCCCTTCCTATGGCCACCCCTCGCTATACGCCACCCGACTTCACCAAGGCCCCCTTTGCCGGTGCACCCGCGGCGCGGTTCGCGCCCCTGCCGGCCGACGGCGTCCTGCCCGAAGACTTCTTCTCCACCTCGAACCTCCCGACCTACGTCCATTTGGGCGGCGGGAAGTGGGTCATGCCCACCCGGCCCCGGATGGACTGCGTCATCGTCCGGCGCGGGGACGAGCTGACGATCGCCGAGCCCCGGCGCCTCAAGGCGGGGGAGCAGATCGTGATGGGCGAAGCGGAGGACGGCAGCCAGGGGGTGTACGTGCACTCCGCCGGCTTCCTGGCCGGCGCGCACAGCGGCAACGAATTCCGCTTCATGTCCACCGAAGTGAGCCGCGAGCGGCCCGTGAATTACGAGGAGCTGGCGGCCCGGATCGGCGAGGAGAAGCGCCGCGGCGGGTACGTGATCTGGGTGGTCGGGCCGGCGCTGGTGCACTCCCGCGCGCGGGCCGACTTCGAGTGGTTCATCCGGAACGGCTACGTGCAGGCGGTGCTGGCGGGGAACGCGGTGGCGGTGCACGACATCGAGGCGGCCATCTTCGGCACGACCCTCGGGATGTCGAACACCGGCCAGCCCACCGACGGCGGCCACGGGCTCCACATGCGGGCCATCAACCGTGTGCGCGCGCTCGGCTCAATCGAGCGGGCGGTGGACAAGGGGCTCATCAAGAGCGGCATCATGCACGCGCTGGTCACCTCCAAGGTGCCGTACGTGCTGGCCGGCTCGATCCGCGACGACGGCCCCCTTCCCGGCGTGGTGCAGGACTCGCTCGCCGCGCAGGACGCCATGCGGGAGCACGCCGTGCGCGCCACCGGCGCCATCTTCGTGGCCACCGCGCTCCACGCCATCGCGGTGGGCAACATGCTCCCCGCCTTCCACACCCATTACGACGGCGTCCCCAGCGAGCTGATGACGATCTGCGTGGACCAGACCGAGTTCGTGGTCAACAAGCTGAAGGACCGCGGCACCCACCAGGCCTACGGCGTGGTGACCAACGCCCAGGACTTCATGCACGTCCTCCGTCTCTACGTGGAAAAATGGGAACAGGCTACCCGCTAGCCGCGCCGGCGGAGCCGGGCGTCGGCGCCGGCTGGGCGCTCCTCGCCGAGGCGGTGGCCACGCGGCTGCCGGTGGCGGACCTGCACGGACTCTGGGTGTTCCGCCCGTTCCGCCGCGAGGGGAAGGAGTACGGCACCGCCATCCTCTCCCGCGTCGAGGGCGACCGCCTGGTGATCTACACGGCGCGCTACGCCCACACCCTCAAGGGAAAAAAGCGGGGCGAGTTCGTCTCCGAGTTCGCCGAGGTGGGCCGCGGGCCGCTCGAGGCGCTGGACGAGCTCGTGGCCCTGGTGCCGAAGCGCACCGAGGAGGAGCCGCCGGTCCAGATCCCGCTGGAGCGGTGGTATCCCGTCGAGGCCGATGGCGCACCTGACCTCGGCTGAGGCCGCCGACCTCCTCGAGCGGTTCCGCCATTACCTCCGGGAACACCGGCTCCCCGTCACGCAGCAGCGCGACCTCGTCGCCGACGCGGTGTTCACCTCTCCCGACCACCTGACCGCCGCGGCCGTGCACCAGCGCCTCTCCCGGCAGGGGAAGCAGGTCGGCATCGCCACGGTGTACCGGACCCTCGACCTCCTCGTCGAGAGCGGGCTGATCCGGCTGCACGAGTTCGGCGACGGCTTCCGCCGGTACGAGGGGGCCACGCCGCAGGGCTCGCACGGGCACCTGGTCTGCTCCTCGTGCGGCGGTGTTGAGGAGTTCACCACCGAGCGCCTGGAGCGAATGCTCCCGATCATCGCCGACGAGCATCAGTTCCGCTATCGCACCCACCGCGTCGAGCTCCACGGCACCTGCCGTGACTGCCAGCGACGCGCCCTGGAGGGTCTGTGAGCACTCCCGACCAGCTCGGCTTCCTCGTGGCGTTCGCCGCGGGCGTGCTGAGCTTCCTCTCGCCCTGCGTCCTGCCGCTGGTGCCGAGCTACCTCGGCTTCATCACCGGCATGACGCTGGAGGAGATGGGCGGCCGGCGGAAGATCGCGATGGTGCACGCCCTCCTCTTCGTCTTGGGGTTCGGGCTCATCTTCGTCATCCTCGGGGCGAGCGCCACCGCCCTCGGCTCGGCGCTGAAGTACTACCAGGTCTGGCTGCAGCGGGTGGGCGGCGTCCTCATCATCCTCTTCGGCCTGTACGCCCTCGGCGTCTTCAAGTTCGCCTTCCTGCAACAGGAGCAGCGGGTGCACCTGGACCGGAAGCCGCTCGGCTACCTCGGGTCGGTGCTGGTCGGAATGGCGTTCGCGGCGGGGTGGACGCCCTGCATCGGGCCGATCCTGGGGGGGATCCTGGGAATGGCGGCCACGCAGGGCGACGTGGGCCGGGGGATGGCGCTCCTCGGTACCTATTCAGCCGGACTGGCGGTGCCGTTCCTCGTGGCGGCGTGGGCCATGGAGAACTTCCTCGACTGGTTCCAGCGCTTCCGGAAGTACCTGCCGTGGGTCATGCGGGCGAGCGGCATCCTGCTGATCTTCGTGGGGCTCTTGATGGTGACGGGGGAGTTCACACGGCTGGCGGGGTGGCTGCAGAGCCTGACCCCGGAATTTCTCAAAGGTCGACTCTAGAGAAGCAGGACTGAGGACTGGGGACTGAGGACTGAGAGGGAGCGGTGTCGCCCTCAGTCCTCAGTCCTCAGTCCTTTGTCCTCGTGTTAGTTCCCCTGCTGCCCCGCGTTCACGAGTGCCTGCAGCGCGTTGTCGATCGAGAAGCTGCCGGCCTTCTGGCGCGGCGGGAAGTCCTTGAAGGTGCCCAGGAACCTCGCCACATAGGCTTGCGCCGGCACCAGGACGTACACGTGCTCGATGCGCCACCGATCGTAGCCGATACTCTCGCGATCGCCGATCTCAAACGGGTCGGAGCGGAGATTGAAGAGCTTTGGCAGCCGAAGTGGGGTGAAGGGGTCCTGCCAGACGGCGAAGCCCTCCGAGCGCTGCTCGGAGAAGACGATCTTCCACTGATTGAACCGCAGCCCCACCAGTGATCCGTCATCATTGAAGTAGAAGAAGTCCTTCCGCGGATCCGGGCCCTTGCCGGCGAGGTAGTCCGTCAGGTTGTACCCGTCGAGGTGGACCTTGAACGGCTTCCCGCCCACCGTGGTTCCCGCCAGCAGTTGCTCGGTGACGTTCGGGTTGCCCGCTGCCGCCACCAGGGTCGGCACCCAGTCCTCGTGCGATACGATGTCGTTCAGCACGGTGCCGGGCTGGACGGTGCCGGGCCAGCGAATCATGCCCGGGACGCGGAACGCGCCTTCCCAGTTGGTGCCCTTCTCGTTGCGGAAGGGCGAGGTACCCCCGTCGGGCCAGGAGAACTTCTCGGCACCGTTGTCGGTGGAATACATGACGATGGTGTTGTCGGCGATTCCCAGGCTGTCCAGCAGGCGCAGCAGCCGGCCGACCATCGCGTCGTGTTCCACCATGCCGTCGGGATAGACGCCGAGCCCGGTGACGCCCACGCTCTTGGGCTGCAGGTGGGTCCAGATGTGCATGCGAGTGGAGTTGAACCACACGAAGAACGGCTTGTCGCCCTTGGCGGCGTTGGTGATGAACCCCTTGGCCGCCGCCTCGAACTCCTCGTCGATCGTCTCCATCCGCTTCCTGGTGAGCGGGCCGGTGTTCTCGATTCGCTGGCCGCCGCCCGGGAGCGCCCAGGTGTGCAGCACGCCGCGCGGCGCGTACTTGGCGCGGAAGGCGGGATCCTTCGGGTAGTCAGGGTCTTCCGGCTCTTCCTCGGCGTTGAGGTGATAGAGTGAGCCGAAGAACTCGTCGAAGCCGTGCATGGTGGGGAGCATGGCGTCGAGGTCGCCCAGGTGGTTCTTGCCGAACTGGCCGGTCACGTACCCCTGCGGCTTGAGCAGTTCCGCCAGGGTCGGGTCCTGCGGCTGCAGGCCTTCCTTGGCGCCGGGGAGCCCGACCTTCAGGAGCCCGGTGCGGAAGGGGCTCTGGCCGGTGAGGAAGGCACCCCTGCCTGCGGTGCAGCTCTGCTGGCCGTAGAGGTCGGTAAATAGCGCGCCCTCACGTGCGATCCGGTCGATGTTCGGCGTCCGGTAACCCATCTGGCCGAGGTTGTAGGCGCTGACGTTCCAGTAGCCAACGTCGTCGCCCCAGATGACCAGGATGTTGGGTTTCTTGCCGGGCGCCTTCGCCACGGCCCTCTGGGCGTGCGCGGCCGGTGTGACGGCCAGCGCGGCGGCGAGGAACAGCAGGGAGATCTTTCGCATCGGGCGGGCAGCTCCGTGTAGAGGGTAGGCTAGAAACTTACCACCGCGAAGAAACTGAGCGTGCTGCGTGTGACCGTCGGCTCCGAGTCGAAGCCCAGCAGTGCCGCGTTCTCGAACGACACCCCCAGCTGGCTCGAATAGGACCCCCACTCGCCCTTGAGGCTCACGTCGATGCCCCGGGGCAGCGGAGCGTTGCTCTGCAGCAGGAAGAACTCCAGTCCCGCCCCCCAGTGCCAGGTGTTCGGCCACAGGTTGCTGCCCGGGAAGAAGGTGGGTTGCCGGATCCACGGCCCGTCCGGGTCAGTCAGCGGCACGCCGTCGGTCGCCATGTCCACCACCTGGTACCAGCTCCAGCCATATCCTCCCTTGATGTACGGTTTGAGCCCGCCGGTCAGCAGGTTGTACCGGATGCTGCTCGACAGCTCGTAGAACTTGAGGGTACCGGTCACGTCGAACGGGTCGTCCGCCGGGCGGCTGGCGAACGGCACAGAAATGCTGAGCCCGCTGCTCGAGCTGTGTAAGGTGTTCTCCGTCACCCAGCGCTTGCCGAGGTAGAACGCGATCTGCACGGCGTAGGAGGTGGCGTTCTCGGCCACGTCACTCTCCTCGCCGACCACCTGGAGGGTGCTGTCCACCGCGTACGCGCGCTCGAGGATCTCGTTGAGCTGTGGCCCGGAGAGAAGCAGCGCCGTCCATTCAGGCTTCATGTCGGCGGTCAGGACGCCGCCGGCCACCGAGAGCGTACGGACCGGGAGCTCGGCTTTCGGGACGTACTGGCTGGGGAACTTGCCGAAGAGCCGACGGACCGGGAGCAGGACGATCTTGTAGAGCACGTCGACCGGCGGCAGGGTGATCAGCGCCACGATCGGGGCGTTGAGGAAGCCGAGGTTGTTCTGCACCTGGTCCAGTGGGGACGAGGTGATGATGGCGTGCAGCCGGTGCGGATCGTAGAGGTGGTACCCGCCGGAGGCGCCGCTCCGGTTCCAGCCGCCGTTGTACGTGACGGTGAAGGGCGCGAGGTTGCCCGTCTCGGCGTGGCTGATGATCCCCGCGAAGGGCGACGCGGCGGCGGGGTAGCCGGAACGGATGGGGAGCACGAACCAGGCCCAGTCACGGCGGTACTCGGGATCGGCGTACACCTGCGCGTACACCCGCTCCCAGTCGGGCAGGAGCTTGACCCGCCCCGCGGAATCGAAGGGCTCCACCCAGTCCGGCAGGGGCGCCCCCTCGGACAGGTATGCCTGGTGGTCCCACTCCTTCCGGACCTCCTCGGCGGCGTCGGCCGGCCCGATCCCCTCGTAGATCCCCGCGAACGGATAGGTACCGTGCCCGTCCTGGTTGTGAGCGCCTGGTGAATAGAGGAAGAGGTCGAGCCCCTTGCTGTTGGCTCCGATGTATCCGATCGGGTGAGTGTTGATCCGCGTCTCGCCGGTGTCGGCCCAGGCCCGGAACCGGACGACCGCCGCCACGGCGGCGG
>CAYUOK010000030.1:0-11020 GCA_964446395.1 uncultured Gemmatimonadaceae bacterium
TCACGGCGTCGCGCAGGAGGTTGCCGGTGGCGAAGGTGGGCAGGCCCATCGACTCGGAGAGCAGCGCGCCCTGCGTGCCCTTCCCCGCGCCGGGGGGACCCATGAGGAGGATGTCCATGTCGGTGATCTCCTGAGAGCTGGGAGGGAAAGGAGAAAAGGGACTTGGGACTAGGAGGGGCGGAAAGAGGAAGGAGAAACGAGGCGATCACGCCCTTTCTCTTTTCTCCTTCCGCCCCTCATTCCTCCAAGTCCCTTTCGCTTTCCTCGCCGATCCGTTCGACGTTCCCAGCCTAGATGAACCGCTGCTGCCTGCCCCGGAACTTGACCCGGCCGGACTTCATGAAGCCGTCGTACTTGCGGAGCTGGCGGTGCTGCTCGACCTGCGAGAGCGTGTCGAGCAGGGTACCGACCACGATCAGGACCGAGGTGCCGCCGAACTGCTGCTGGACGCCGATCCGGGCGCTGATGAAGATCGGGACCAGCGCGATGGCGGCCAGGAAGACGGCGCCGGGCAGGGTGATCCGCACCAGGACGTCGTCGATGTAGTCGGCGGTGCTCGCGCCCGGCTTCACGCCGGGGATGAACCCGCCCTGCTTCTTCAGGTTCTCCGCCACGTCCACCGAGTTGAAGATGATGGAGGTGTAGAAGTAGCTGAACAGCAGCACCATGACCGAGAAGACGACGCTGTACGGCAGGCTGCCGGGGTTGAAGAACCCCGCCACGTCCCGGAGCAGCGGGCTCTTGGTGAAGCTGGCGACGGTGCCCGGCACGATGATGATCGTCTGGGCGAAGATGATCGGCATCACGCTGGCGGTGAGGAGCCGGATCGGGATGAAGGTCTTCTGGCCCTCGCGGATCCGCCCGCGGCCCATGACCTTGCGGGGGATCTGGATCGGGATCCGCCGCGCGGCGATGGTCATCATCGTGGTGAGCGCGATGACGGCCACCAGGACGGCGAGGTAGAAGATGGCGCCGATCGGCGACACCACCCCGCCCTTGATGAGCGAGAAGAGCTGCAGCATCCCCGGCCAGAGCCGCTCGAGGATCGAGAAGGTGATGAGCAGGCTCATCCCGTTGCCGATGCCGCGCTCGGTGATCTGCTCGCCGAGCCACATGACGAAGATGGCGCCGACCGTCAGCGTCACCACCATGACGGTGCGGGACGCGAAGCCCGGGTTCGCCACCGCGCCGGGGATCGACTCGGTGAAGAGCGTGAAGGTGTAGGCCTGGGCGAACGCGATGAACACGGTCATGTACCGCGTCCACTGCGTGAGCGTCTTCCGGCCTTCCTCCTCCTTCTGCATCTTGCCGATGGTCGGCACGACGCCGCCGACCAGCTGGAAGATGATCGAGGCCGAGATGTACGGCATGATGCCGAGGGCGAAGACCGTCGCGCGCGACAGCCCGCCGCCGAGCATGTCGTACAGCCCGAAGAACCCGGCGGCGGCCGAGTTCCGGATGAAGTCGGAGAGGGCCTGGACGTTGACCCCCGGGGCGGCGATGTGCGCGCCGATCCGGTAGAGCAGCAGGGCCAGGGCCGTGAACAGGAGCTTGCGCTTCAGCTCCGGGTCGAAATTGAACGCCGGGGTGCTCGGAGCAGTCACTTACGCCTCAACGCTGCCGCCGGCCGCCTCGATCTTGGCGCGGGCCGACGCGGACACCGGAATCCCGCGGACGGTGTAGGCCCGGGCGGCCTCGCCGGTGCCGAGGATCTTGATCGCCTGCTCCGCGTTGCTGATCAGCCCGGCGGCCACCAGCGCCTCGGGGGTCACGTCGCCGCCCGGCACCGCCGAGAGGCGGGCCAGGTTGATCGGCACCGCGGTGACCTTGAACGGATTGGTGAAGCCCCGCTTCGGCAGCCGCCGGTACATCGGCATCTGGCCGCCCTCGAAGCCGGGGTTGGTCGAGCCGCCCGTGCGGGCCTTGTGTCCCTTGTGGCCCTTGCCCGACGTCTTGCCGAGGCCGGAGCCGGGGCCGCGCCCGAGCCGCTTGCGCGACTGGGTGGAGCCGGCCGCCGGCTTCAGGGTCGACAGGGTGACCGACGGGGTCGCCACTTCCTTCGCCTTCGCCATCACGCCTCCTGCGCCGGCGTCACCTCGACGAGGTGGCGCACCTTGAAGAGCATCCCGCGGACCGACGCCGAGTTCACGAGCTCGACGGTCTGCTGGTGATGCCGAAGTCCGAGCGACGCGAGGGTCCGCCGCATGGTGTCCGCGTGGCCGATGCCCGAGCGGATCTGCTTGACCGAGAGGCGCTTGGCCTTCTTCTCGTCCGGGATGGTGGCCGCGTGGTGCTTCGGCCCCTGCCGCCCGACGACGGGATTCCGTCCCATGGCTCAGCCCTCCTGACGCGGCTTGTAGGCCAGGTCGCTGACCTCGATGCCCCGCTCGCGCGCCACCTGGCGGACCGACACGAGGCGCGAGAGCGCGTCCATCGTGGCGCCGACCATGTTGTGCGGGTTCGGGGAGCCGAGGCTCTTGGTGAGGATGTCGGTGATGCCGGCGCAGCCGAGCACGGCCCGGATCGGGCCGCCGGCGATGACGCCGGTACCGGTGGCGGCGGGCTTCAGCAGCACGCGGCCGGCGCCGTGTTCCCCGACGATCTCGTGGGGAATCGTCGCGCCCGTCCGGGGCACCTCGATCATGTTCCGCTTGGCGGCGTCGACGGCCTTGCGGACCGCCTCCGACACCTCGTTCGCCTTGCCGGTCGCCACGCCCACCTTGCCCTTGCCGTCGCCGACGGCCACGAGCGCGTTGAACGAGAACCGCCGGCCGCCCTTGACCACCTTGGCCACGCGGTTGATGGCGATCACGTTCTCGACGTGGTCGCTGCTCCGCTCGCGGTCACGGTCGCGGCGGGGGCCCCGGTCGCGGTCGTTGCGGCCGCCGCGGCCGCGCCGCTGCTGGCCCTGCTCGGACGGCGCCTCGGTGGTGGTGCCGGGTGCTGCTGCCTGTTCGTCAGCCATGCTAGAACTCCAGTCCGCCGGCGCGCGCGCCGTCGGCGACCGCCTGCACGCGGCCATGGTATCGGTAACCTGCCCGGTCGAAGACCACCGCGGTGAAGCCGGCGGCCTTCGCCCGCTCCGCCACGAGCTTCCCGACCGCCTTGGCGCGGGCCACCTTGCCGGTGCCCTCGATGGCGATCCCCTCGCTGGTGTCCGTCACGCCGAGGATCGTCACGCCGAGGTCGTCGTTGACGAGCTGGGCGGAGATGTGCTTCAGCGACCGGAAGACCACCAGCCGCGGGCGCTCGAGGGTGCCGGCGACCTTCTGCCGGACCCGGAGGTGGCGGCGGTAGCGCTGTTCCCGGCGCGTCTTGGGTGCGTGAATCGCGCGCATGACTACTTCGCTCCTGTCTTGCCGGCCTTGCGCCGGACCTGCTCGCCCTGGTAACGGATGCCCTTGCCCTTGTAGGGCTCGGGCGGCCGGACGGACCGGATCTCGGCGGCGACCTGCCCGACGAGTTCCTTGCTCGCGCCCTGGATCCGCACCACCGTGTTGTTCTCGACCGTGATCTTGATCCCCTCGGGCGCCTTGAACGGCACCTGGTGGGACAGCCCCACGATCAGGTTGATGCCGTAGGGCTTGGTCTCGGCCTTGTAGCCGACGCCCTGCAGCTCCAGGACCTTCTGGTACCCGGTCGTGACGCCCTCGACCATGTTGGCCACGAGGGTGCGGGTCAGGCCGTGGAGCGCCTTGTGCCGCTTGTCGTCGCTGGGCCGGGACACCGACACCTGGCCGTCCGCGAAGGCCACCGCCATCTCGGGGTGCAGGCTCCGGGCGAGCTCGCCCTTGGGGCCCTTGACCGCGATGTGGCTGCCCTTGAGGGCCACCGTGACGCCGGCCGGGACCGCCACCGGCTTCTTGCCGATACGCGACATGGCGCCTCCTACCAGACGACGGCGAGGAGCTCGCCGCCGAGGTTGGCGGTGCGCGCCTGCCGGTCCGTCATCAGCCCCTTGGGGGTCGAGACGATGGCCATGCCGAGGCCGTTCTTGACCCGGGGCAGGTCGCGGCACTTGACGTAGTGCCGGAGGCCCGGGGTCGAGACGCGCCGGAGTTCCCGGATGACCGGGAGCTCGTTGTGGTACTTGAGGTACAGCCGCAGCACGCCGCGACCGCCATCCTCGAGCACCTTGCACTCGGCGATGTAGTGATTCTCGAGAAGCAGGCGCGCCAGCTCGACCTTGAGCTTGGACGCCGGCACGTCGACTCGCCGGTGGCCCGCGGAGCAGGCGTTCCGGATGCGAGTCAGCATATCCGCGACGGGATCTGTCATGCTCATGTTACGTGCGTCCCCTTACCAACTGGCCTTGCGCACGCCGGGGATTTCTCCCTTGAGCGCGAGCTCTCGAAAGCAGATTCGGCAGAGGCCGAACTTGCGCAGGACTGCCCGTGACCGCCCGCACCGCTGACAGCGGCGGACGGCGCGCACCTTGAACTTGGGCGTGCGCTTGGCTCGTTCAATCCAACTGGTCTTTGCCATCGTCTCTCCTGGTGGCGCCCCGCGGGGCGCCGGGTTTTCACGCCATCGGGACCGGCGTCTCTCCGCGGAACGGCCAGCCGAGCTCGCGAAGAAGCGCCATCGCCAGGTCATCCCGCCCGGCGCTCGTCACCACCGTGATGTCCATCCCGTGGATCTTCTCGACCTTGTCGTAGTCGATCTCGGGGAAGATCAGCTGCTCCTTGATGCCGGTCGTGTAGTTGCCCCGGCCGTCGAAGCTCTTGTTCGCCAGCCCGCGGAAGTCCCGGACGCGCGGCACCGCGATGGTGATGAAGCGGTCGAGGAACTCGTACATCCGCGCGCCGCGGAGCGTCACCGAGGCGCCGACCGGCACGCCGGCCCGGAGGCCGAAGTTGGCGATCGACTTCTTGGCGCGGGTGACGACCGGCTTCTGGCCGGTGATCTGCCCCAGCTCCTGGACCACCGCGTCGAGCAGCTTGGGCGTCTTGCTCGCCTCGCCCATGCCGACGTTGAGCACGACCTTCACGATGCGCGGCACCTGCATCGGGTTGGTGATGCCGAACTGCTTGGCCAGCCGCGCCCGGACCACCGTCTCGTAGTAGGTCTGGAGCCGGGGCGTGCCCTCGGCCGCCTTCGGCGCCGCGTCGGTCGCCCCGGGGGCGGCCTTGTCCTTGCCGGCCTTGGGCGCGCCGCCGGTCTTCGGGGCCTTCTCCTTCGTGGTCGCCATCTTACCTGCTCCTCGGAATCGGCTGCCCGGACTTCACGGCGATGCGCTCGACCGTCCCGTCGGCGTCCCGCCGCCGGCGCACCCGCGTCGGCTCGCCGCTCTTCGGGTCGATCAGCATGGTCTTCGAGTGGTGGATCGGCGCCGGGAACTCGATGATCCCGCCCTCGGCGGTCTGCGTCGCGCGGCGGTGCCGCTTCACGACGTTCACCCCGTCGATGGTCACGCGGCCGGTCTTCGGGTACACGCGGAGCACCTTCCCCCGCTTGCCCTTGTCGTCGCCCGAGATGACCTGGACGGTGTCGCCCTTGGTGATCGGGAGCGAGAGCCGGACGACCGGCTTCTGGCGGACGCGCTTGGCCTTCTTGTGCACGAGCGGCTTCATGTTACAGGACCTCCGGCGCCAGCGAGACGATCTTCATGTAGCGCTTCTCGCGGAGCTCGCGCGCCACGGGGCCGAAGATGCGGGTCGCGCGGGGCTCGCCCTTGTCGTCGATCAGGACCGCGGCGTTCTCGTCGAACCGGATGTAGGAGCCGTCCTTGCGGCGGGTCTCCTTCACGGTGCGCACGATGACCGCCTTGGCCACGTCGCCCTTCTTCACCTGGCCCGTCGGGATGGCGTCCTTGATGGCCACCACCACGGTGTCGCCGAGGCCCGCGTAGCGGCGCCGGCTCCCGCCGAGGACGCGGATCACCAGCGCCTTGCGGGCGCCGGAGTTGTCCGCGATTCTGAGAATGCTCTCTTGCTGAACCATGAATTCCTCGTTCCCTGGGCTACTTGGCCCGCTTGACGATCTCGGTCACGCGCCAGTTCACGGTCTTCGCGAGCGGGCGGGTCTCCATCAGGCGGACGGTGTCCCCCACCTTCGCGCCGTGCTCGTCCCGCGCCTTCACCGTGATGGTCCGGGTCATCATCTTGCCGTAGGTCGCGTGGGCGAACCGCCGGGTCAGCGTGACCGTGACCGTCTTCTGCATCTTGTCGCTCTTGACGACCCCGGTGCGGGTCTTCCGCTGCGCGCGGGTCGTCGTGGTCGCTTCTGCCATGGTGTGCCCTTACGAGTTGGTCGCGCGCGAGCGCAGGACCGTCAGGATCCGCGCGGTGTCCCGGCGCAACGTCCGGAACCGCATCGGGTTGTCAATCGACTCACTCGCCGACCGGAAGCGCAGCCGGAACCGCTCTTCCTTCAGCTCCGCGAGCTTCGCCTTCAGCTCGTCGTCGGACAGGTCCCGCAGTTCAGTCACGTTCATCGCTCAGATCTCCTCGCGCTTGACGAAGCGCGTCCGCACCGGCAGCTTCGCCTGCGCCAGGGCCAGCGCCTTGCGCGCCAGCTCCTCCGTGACGCCCTCGACCTCGAACAGCACCCGGCCCGGCCGCACCACCGCCACCCAGCCCTCGGGGTTGCCCTTGCCCTTGCCCATGCGGGTCTCGGCGGGCTTCTTCGTGATCGGCTTGTCCGGGAAGATCCGGATCCACACCTTGCCGCCGCGCTTCATCTCGCGGGTCATGGCCACGCGGGCCGCCTCGATCTGGCGGTTCGTGATCCAGCCCGGATCGAGCGTCTTGATGGCGAACTCCCCGAACGACACCGCGATGCCGCGCGAGGCGATGCCCTTGGTCCGGCCCTTGAACGTCTTGCGGAACTTCACCCGCTTCGGTGCCAGCATGGTCCTCAGGCCCCCGTGCTGTAGGTGCGGCCGGTCATCTCCTCGACCACCTCACCCTTGAAGATCCAGACCTTGATCCCGATCGTGCCGTAGGTCGTCTTGGCCGTCGAGGTCGCGTAGTCGATGTCCGCCCGCAGCGTGTGGAGCGGCACCCGGCCCTCGCGGTACCCCTCGGTCCGCGCGATCTCCGACCCGCCGAGCCGGCCCGACACCCGCACGCGGATGCCCTGGGCCCCCATGCGCATGGCGCTCTGCACCGCGCGCTTCATGGCGCGGCGGAAGCTGATCCGCTGCACCAGCTGGTGCGCGATGTTGTCGGCCACGAGCTGCGACGCCACCTCGGGCCGCTTGATCTCCTCGACGTTGATCGCGGCTTCCTTGCCGGTCAGCTGCGCCAGCTCGTCGCGGAGCTTGTCCACTTCCGCGCCGCGCTTGCCGATGACCACGCCCGGCCGCCCGGTGTGCACCGTGACGGTCACCTTGCCCGGCTTCCGCTCCACGTGCACGTCGGCGATGGCCGCGTGCCCGAGGCGGGCCTTGAGGTACTTCCGGATGAGCTCGTCTTCCTTGAGCAGCGCCGGCATGTCCTTCGTGGCGAACCAGCGGGACCGCCACGGCTGCACGATGCCGAGCCGGAAACCGATCGGATGGGTCTTCTGCCCCATTAGTTGCTCCCCTTCGTCGCCACGTGAATGGTCACGTGGCTCGTCCGCTTGCGGATCGGGGTGGCACGGCCCTGCGCCGCGGCCGTGAACCGCTTGAGCGGCTGCCCCATGTCCACCATCGCCTTCGACACGTAGAGCGCGTCCACGTCGAACGCCTCGTTGTCCCGCAAGGCGCTCTGCTCGGCGTTCGAGACCGCCGACTTCAGCGTCTTCTCGATCTGCCGGGCCGCGAGCTTCTTGTTGAACTTGAGGATCGCGTACGCCTCGTTCACGTCCTTGCCGCGGATCAGGTCCGCGACGAGACGCATCTTCTGGGGCGACTGGCGCACCAGTCGCTGAATCGCTGTGCCTGGCATCGTCACTCCGGCTTGGCCTTCTTGTCAGCCACGATCTTGCCGCTGTGGCCGCGGAACAGGCGCGTGGGCGAGAATTCGCCCAGCTTGTGCCCCACCATGTTTTCCGTCACGTACACCGGCACGAACTTGTTGCCGTTGTGGACGGCGAAGGTGTGCCCCACGAACTCGGGCAGGATGGTGCTCGCCCGGCTCCAGGTCTTCACGACCTTCTTCTCGTTCTTCTGGTTCAGGGCCTCGACCTTCAGGAGCAGTGCGTCCTGGACGAACGGGCCCTTCTTGATGCTGCGTGCCATGTCGTGATCCCCAGTGGCCTACTTCGTGGCCTTGCCGCGGCGACGGCCGCGAACGATGTGCTTCGTGGACGCCTTCTTCATGTGGCGCGTCTTCTTGCCTTCCGCCTTGCCCCACGGCGAGACCGGCGGACGGCCGCCCGACGACTTGCCCTCGCCGCCGCCCAGCGGGTGGTCGACCGGGTTCATCGCGACGCCGCGCACGCTCGGCTTGATGCCCAGCCAGCGGCTCTTGCCCGCCTTGCCCACCGACAGCAGCTCGTGCTCCGCGTTGCCCACCTCGCCGATCGTGGCCAGGCACCGCCCGTGGATCCGGCGCACCTCGGTGGACTTCATCCGCAGCGTCACGTACTCGCCTTCCTTGGCCACCACCTGGCAGCCCGCGCCGGCCGAGCGCGCCATCTGGCCGCCCTTGCCGATCTTGAGCTCCACGTTGTGCACCATCGTGCCGAGCGGGATCTCCGAGAGCGGCACCGCGTTGCCCAGCCGGATGTCCGCGCCCGGCCCCGACATGACCGTGTCGCCCTGCTTCAGGCCGGCCGGGTGCAGGATGTAGCGCTTTTCGCCGTCGGCGTACACCAGCAGCGCCAGGCGCGCGGTGCGGTTCGGGTCGTATTCGATTTCCGACACCTTCGCCGGGATCCCGAACTTGTTCCGCTTGAAGTCGATCTTCCGGTACTGGCGCTTGTGCCCGCCGCCCCGGTGCCGCGACGTCAGGTGCCCCTGGTTGTTCCGGCCGCCGCTCTTGGTGAGCGGCTCCAGCAGGGACTTCTCCGGCGTGCCGCGCGTGATCTCGTCGAACCCGGAGACCGAGCGGAACCGCGTGCCGGCCGTCATGGGTCGGAACTGTCGAATCGTCATTGGCTCAGCCCTCGAAAACCGGAAGCGTCTCGCCGTCCTTGAGGACGACGATGGCCTTCTTCCACCGGGCGGTCGTGCCCCGCGTCCGGCCCCGGGTCACCTCGTGCCGGCGCATCTGCATCGTGCGCACGTCGGTGGCGGTGACGCCGAACAGCTTCTGCAGCGCGTCCCGGATCTGGAACTTGTTCGCGTCGGGATGCACGTGGAACGCGTACTCCTTGCGCGCCTGGTACGCCGCCGAGCTCTTCTCGGTGATCAGCGGCTTGACGATCACTTCGTGCAGGGCGGGCATTTATTCGCTGCCTTTCTTCTTCGGGGCCGCCTTGGTCGACCGGCGCGCGCCCGCCTTCGGGGCCTTCACCTTGGGCGCCTTCGCCTTCGGCGCCGCCTTCTTCTTCGCCGCGGCCGGCTTGGCCTTCACGGCCTTCGGCTTGGCGGCCTTGACCCGCTTCGGCGCGACCGCCTCGGCCGACTCGGCCGTGGCCTCGCCGCCCAGCGCGCCCTGCTCCACCACCAGGGCGTCCGCCCAGAGGATGTCGTAGGCCGACGCCTCGGCGTACGGCAGCACCCCGGCCCGCGGCAGGTTCCGCGCGCTCAGGTAGGCCGCCGAGTTGATGCCGTGGGTCAGCACCAGGACCTTCCGGCCCTCGAAGCCGAGCTTGTCGAGCAGCGCCGTCATCTGGCTGGTCTTCGGCGCCGCGAAGTCGAGCCGCTCGACCACCGTCAGGAGGCCGTCGGCCGCCCGCGCGTTGAGCGCCGACTTCCGCGCCAGCTGCCGCATCTTCTTGGGGATGCCGGTCCGCCAGTCGCGCGGGGTCGGAGCGAAGGCCACGCCGCCGCCGCGCCAGTGCGGCGCCCGCGTGGTGCCCTGCCGCGCCCGGCCGGTGCCCTTCTGCTTCCAGGGCTTCTGGTTGCCGCCCGAGACTTCCGCCCGGGTCTTCGCCTTCTGGGTGCCCTGGCGCTGGTTGTTCAGGAACACCTTCACGGCCTCGTGCAGCACGCCCTGGTTCACGGTGCCGTCGAAGGTCGCTTCCGGCAGGGCGAACGGCGTCTTCAGCTTCGCGCCCGCGGACGAGAAAAGAGGAGCCTCAATCATGGCGGCTCTTGCCTCCCTGCTTGGAAACGGTCACGATGCCGTTCTTCGACCCGGGGATCGCCCCGCGCACGAAGAGGAGGTTCCGTTCGGCATCCACCTGCACGACCGTCAGGCCGAGCTCAGTGTGTCGTGCCGCGCCATGGTGGCCCGGCATCTTCTTGCCCTTGATGACGCGGGACGGATTCGTGCCCGGCCCGATCGAGCCCGGCTTCCGGTGCCGCGTGTTGCCGTGGGTGGCCGGGCCGCCGCCGAAGCCGTGGCGCTTGACCACGCCCTGGAAGCCCTTGCCCTTGCTCGTGCCGGTCACCTTGACCCGCTCGCCCGCCGCGAAGATCCCGACCGTCACGGTCGAGCCCGCCGCCGGCGCCGTGTCGCCCGCCACGTCGAATTCCCGGATGACGCGGGGCGCCACCTCGAGGCCCGCCGCCTTCGCGTGGCCGAGGTCCGCCTTGTTCGCGCGCTTGGCCTTCTGCGCGCCGAAGCCGAGCTGAACCGTCCCGGTCCTGACCTGCACCACCTGGCAGGGCCCCGCCTCGATCACGGTCACCGGCGTCGCGGTGCCGTCCTCGGCGAAGACCCTCGTCATGCCGAGCTTCCGGCCAATGAGTCCGTTCGTCATGGCTACTGGACCTTGATCTCGACGTCCACGCCGGCCGGCAGGTCGAGCTTGGTCAGCGCGTCCACCGTCTGCGGGCGGGAGTCGTTGATGTCGAGCAGGCGCTTGTGGGTCCGGAGCTCGAACTGCTCCCGGCTCTTCTTGTCCACGTGCGGGCTGCGCAGCACCGTCCAGCGCTCGATCTTCACCGGGAGCGGGATCGGGCCGGACACCTGGGCCCCGGTCTTTTCCGCCGTGCGCACGATGTCCGCCGCGGCCTGGTCCAGCACCACGTGGTCGAACG
>CAYUOK010000031.1:0-11008 GCA_964446395.1 uncultured Gemmatimonadaceae bacterium
CGGGGGCCCGACGGCGCGCCGCGCCAGATTCGAGCGGACGTCCCTCCGACTTCCACGCGCCCATCCCGCCGTCGAGAAGGCGGACCCCACGGTGGCCGAATACCCGGAACATCCACCACACCCGGGCGGCGCTGAGGTTGACGCCGGAACCGTCGTAGACGACTACCTCGTCGCCCGCGGAAACGCCGAGCGCGCGTGCGGCCGCCTCGAACTCCGCGGCGGGCGGCAGCATGTGCGGCAGGGGGCTCGAACGGTCGCTGACGAGGTCGATATCGAAGCGCTGCGCCCCGGGGAGATGCCCTTCAAGGAACTCGGTGTGGGCGTCCCGTCCTGAATTCGGGAGGTACCAGCTGGCGTCCAGAATGACGAGCGCGGGGTCCCCGAGGCGGTCCTGCAGAGCTGCGGCGCCGATCAACGGCGAAGAGGGCATGCCCAATCTTAGTTTCCCCCGGCGCCGGGCCACAATACTATTCCCCGTTCCGCCTCCCCATCTCCGGAGCTCACGTGGTGCCAGCCAGCCGAGCCGAACGACTCGCCGCCGCGATCCTCATCGCGGGCGCGTTTGCCGTCGTCCTCGCGGTGGTGCCGCACCGGACGTTCGAGCTGGACCGGTTCTTCCTGCCGAAAGAGGTCGTGCTGCACGCGACCGCGGCCCTCGTGGCGCTCCTCGTCATCCCCGGCCGGCGCGAATGGAGCTGGAACCGCGCGGACCAGCTGCTGGTCGGATATCTCGGCCTCACCCTCCTGTCGGCGGCCTTCGCCACGAACGGCTGGCTCGCGGTCCGCGCCTTCGGGGTCACCTGGTCGGGCCTGCTGCTCTTCTGGTCCGCCCGCGAGCTCGCGCGGGCCGGACTCGGGCGCGTTCTGATGATCGGCCTCGCAGCCGCGGCGGTGACCGGCGTGCTCACCGCGCTCGGCCAGGCGTACGGCCTGCTCGACTCCGACCTCCTCAGCCTCAGCCGCGCACCCGGGGGCACCTTCGGCAACCGGAACTTCGTGGCGCACCTCGCCGCCATCTCCCTGCCGGTGCTGATGGCCAGCGCGCTCGCCGCCCGGAGCCGCGCCGGCTATCTCGCCGCCGTGTTCGCGACCCTCCTGACCGTCGGCCTGATGGTCCTGACCCGCTCCCGCGCCGCCTGGCTCGCCACCGCAGTTTCAGGGCTTGTATTTCTTGGCCTCGGCTTCTTGCCGGGGGGGCTCTGGCGGGACGGAACAGCCCGAAAGAGGGTGCGCGGGCCGATCCTCGCCGTCATCGCCGGCGCGGCACTGGCGCTCACCCTCCCGAACGCACTCGACTGGCGCAGCGACACGCCCTACATCGACACGCTGAAGGGACTCACCAACTACCAGGAGGGGAGCGGCCGCGGGCGACTGCTGCAGTGGCGGAACAGCCTGGCCCTCGTGGTGGCGGACCCGGTTCTCGGCGTAGGCCCCGGCAACTGGGCCGTCGAGTATCCCGTCGTCGTCAACCCGGGGGACCCTTCCCTCGACAGCGAGGGGATGACGTCCAACCCGTGGCCGAGCAGCGACTGGATGGCCGTCCTCTCGGAGCGAGGGATCCCGGCGTTCCTGATGCTCACCATGGCGGGGGGCCTGCTCTTCCTGGCTGGCGCACGCGGGTGGCTGGCGGGGCCGCGCGGGATCGACGAACTGGCGCCGCTCGTCCTGGCCAGCACCGTCGCGGCCACCGCCGTGGTCGGTGCGTTCGACGCGGTCCTGTTGCTCCCGGTGCCCGCGCTGTTTGTCTGGAGCCTGCTGGGAACGCTGCTTCCGGTGGATCCCTTTCCCGAGCGGCGACCCGCCGGATGGCGCTCCCGCACGGCGTTCGCCCTTTCGGTGATGGCGCTTGGCGCGGCGCTCACCTGGCGGAGCGTGCAGCAGGTGCGCGCCATGGAACTGATCGCCGTCTGGGGCCGGCTCAGCACCCGCGCCGAGGCGGCCGCCATGGACCCGGGGAGCTACCGGATCCAGGTGATGGTGGCGCAGTCGTACCGGCGCAGGGGTCGCTGCAGGGAGGCCGTCCCGTTCGCGCAGCAGGCGGCGAAACTGTTTCCCGACGCCTCGGAGCCGCGGGCCATCCTCCGCGCCTGCGGAGCCCGTTGAATCGCCGCAGCGCGAAACGCCCCCGGACAGAGGCCCGTAGGGAATCGATCGCCCACTCCGGAGTCCCCATGCGCCGTATCCGATCGGTCGTGCTCGCCTCGCTCGCCGCCGCCTGCCTGCCGCTCGCCCTCGACGCCCAGGCGGCCGCCGCGCCCGTCGTCGTCGAGTACGTGATTCCCCGCCCGGGGAATTTCCCGCACGATCCCGCCGTCGGCGCGGATGGCATCGTATGGTATACCGACCAGACCAACAGCTTCATCGGCCGGCTCGACCCGGCCACGGGCAAGATCACCGACTACCCGACGCCGACGCCCGGGTCCGGGCCACACGGAATCGAGGTGGCGCCCGACGGCTACGTCTGGTACACCGCCCAGCGCACCGGAATGCTCGGACGCGTGAACCCGAAGGACGGCTCCATCGACGAGTTCGACCTTCCGTACGAGGCGCGGAACCCGCACACCCCCATCGTGCACCAGGGCAAGGTCTGGTTCACCGACGCCAACAACAACACCTACGGTCGGCTCGACCCCGCCACCGGCAAAGTGGACGTCTGGACCGTCGCGACGCCGAATTCGGTGCCGTACGGGATGTATGCGGCGCCCGACGGCAGCGTCTGGATCGCGCACCTGGGCACGAACCAGCTGGGGCGGGTCAATCCGGTCACCGGTGCGCTGACGGCCTACCCGCTCCCCGATCCCGGGGCGCGACCGCGCCGGCTCGCGGTCACCTCCGACGGCACCGTCTGGTACACCGACTACGCGCGCGGCTATCTCGGCGCGCTCGACCCCGCCACCGGCAAGGTGCGCGAGTGGCCGACGCCGGGCGGCAACGCCGGCCCCTACGGCATCAGCGTGGGCACCGACGGGCGGATCTGGTACAACGAGGCGAGGACCGGCGACATGGTGGCGTTCAACCCGAAGACGCAGCAGATGACGGTCGTGCCCGTCCCCACTTCGGGGGCCATCGTGCGGCACATGGTGACGGACTGGAACCGGGGGAGAGTCTGGCTGGCGTTGAGCGGCACCGGTCGGATCGGGGAGATCGACCTCGGGGCGCCGCGCTAAGGTCGGCCGAGCAGCACCCGGCCGTCAACCGCCACGGCGCGGTCGGGAAAGGCCAGCAGGGGATTCACGTCCAGTTCGGCGATCTCGGGAAAGTCCTCGGCAAGCAGGCTGAGCCGGAGGAGCACGTCCTCGATGGCGCGCCGGTCGGCGGGGGGCGCGCCACGGAGGGCGTCGAGGAGCTTCACCCCGCGCAATCCGGCGATCATGTCGGCCGCCTCGCGGCGGTTGATCGGCGCCACCCGGAAGATGACGTCGCGGAGCACCTCCACGAAGATCCCGCCGAGGCCGAACATGACCAGCGGCCCGAAGGACGGATCCCGGGTCACCCCCGCGATCGTCTCGCGGCCGCCCGTCACCATCTCCTGCACCAGCACGCCGTGAATCGTGGCGCCCGGCACCGCGTTCAGCGCGTTCGCCACGATCCCCTCGAAAGCCGCCTGCACCTCCGCCGCACCCTCGACCCCGATCTTCACGCCACCGACGTCGGTTTTGTGCACGATCTCCGGCGAGACGATCTTCATCGCCACCGCGCCGCCTGAGCGCGCGGCCAGGGCCACCGCCTCCGCCGCCGTGCGGGCGAGCCCTGCCCCCGCCGTGGAGATGCCGTACGCCCGGAGAAGCGCGAGCGACTCGACCTCGCCCAGGCGCGACTGCCCGGCCGCGCGCGCCGCATCGAGGAGGCGCCGGGCGGCGGCCCGGTCCACGCGAAGGTCTTCGACCGGCGGGGCCGGACGCTCGACCCACTCGCGCTGGCGGCACAGCGCCGAGAGTGCCCGCGCCGCCGACTCCGGGAAGATGTAGGCCGGAACGCCGACCTCGTGGAGCTCCGCCTTCCCCTGCGGCAGCCCCTCCCGCCCCATCAGCACGGCGAGCACCGGCTTGTCCGGGTGCGCGCCGGCCACCGATGCGATCGCCTCGGCCACGTCCGCCTGGCGGATGCCGAGCGGCGGCACGAAGATGGCCAGCGCCGAGTCCACGTTCGGGTCGTCCAGCAGCGCATCCAGGGCAGCGCGGTAGCCCGGCGGCGTGGCGCTCGCGATCATGTCGAGCGGGTTGCGGAGCGAGGCTTCCTCCGGGAAGAGCGGCTTGAGCCGGGCCACCGTCTCCGGCGCCAGCTCCGGCAGCTCCACGGCCACGCGCTCCAGCGCGTCGGCGGCGAGGATGCCCGGGCCGCCCGAATTCGTCACCACGGCGGTGCGTCGCGACCGTGGGGTCCGCTCGCCGGAGAAGGCCATCGCCAGGTCGAACAGCTCCTCCACCGACTCCGCGCGCATGACCCCGGCCTGGGAGAGCATCGCGTCCACCAGCGCGTCGCTCGCCGCGAGGGCGCCGGTGTGCGACGACGCCGCGCGCGCGCCGACCTTGGAGCGGCCGGACTTCACGACGATGATCGGCTTGGTGCGGGTCATCCGCCGCGCGATCTCGAGGAACTTCCGCGGGTTGCCGAAGTTCTCCACGTACATCAGGACCAGCCCGATGGACGGGTCGTGCTCCCAGTGCAGCAGGAGGTCGTTGCCGCTGACGTCGGGCTTGTTGCCCATGGACACGAACTGGCTGATCCCGATGCCGTATTCCTTGGCGTAGTCGAGGACGCTGAGCCCCATGGCGCCCGACTGCGAGACGAAGCCTGCACGCCCGAACGGCGGCATGCTCGGCGCGAAGGTGGCGTTCATCGAGACGGCCGGGTCGGCGTTCAGCACCCCCATGCAGTTCGGCCCGATCATCCGCATGCGGTGGCGGTGGACCACCTCCATCAACTGCCGCTCCCGCTCCACCCCCTCGCCCCCCACCTCGCGGAAGCCGGCGGAAATCACGGTCAGCCCGCGCACCCCCGCCTGGCCGCACTCCTCGGCCACGGCGATGACGTGCTGTTTCGGCACGGTGATGACCGCCATGTCCACGGGGTCGGGCACGGCGCCGATGGTGGGATAGGTCTTGAGGGTGCAGATCGAATCGGCCTTCGGATTCACCGGGAAGACCGTCCCGGTGAATCCGTAGCCGACGAGGTTGGAGACGATTTCGTGCCCGATCGTGTTCGGGGTGCGGGACGCGCCGATCACCGCCACGCGGCGGGGACGAAGGACGCAGTCGAGCGACGCGGTCACGTCAGCGGCGGCGTGACCCGCCGCGGTCGTCGTCCCGGGGACGGGACTTCGCACGCTCCGCGGCGTCCTGGGCGGCCTGCCGGAGCATCTGTTCCGGCGACTTCGGGTTGGCCCCGGGCCGGGCAGCCCCGGACTTGAGCGTGATCGTGCCGTCGTCGTTTCCGACCGTCAATGGCCGGCCGCCGCGCACCTCGTACGCGCCGACGACGTCCTCGCCCATGAACGCGGCGTTCTTGATCCGCTCCACCAGCGCTTCCCGCGTCGGCAGCCCCTCGCACGACGACAACGGCACGCCGCTCGCCGAGTTCACGCGAATGACGATCGCGTACTTGGCGCCGGACAGGTCCTTCTTCGATCGGAGCTCAGTGCCGGCGGCCTCGCGCGCCCAGCGCAACGCCTCCAGCTCCTGCGCGTTCAACCCCTCGGCGGCGTCCGCGCCCGCCCCTCCCTGCTTGCCCTTGCCCCGCCGGTTCTGCCGAAGGCGCTGCAAATACATCGGTTCGTCGCTCATGACTGCCCTCCCTGCGCCTGAAGTGTGCCGTCTAGTGGCGGCAGGATAAGCTGTTACCTCAAGAGACACAAGGAGTTGCGGTCCGCCACGAGGGAGGAATCCGGCCTTCATCGCCCCTCATTCCGACAAGAATCACTCGCGACAGCACTTGCACTTCGCCGCAATAAATTGACATAGCAAAATGCAACTAATTGTAATAGAAAGAGTTATAGCTGGCCTGACTGTTGCTTGTATTGACGGTTGGGCAATCATGAGGATGAGCCCGCCGATTTTCCACTGGGGGCAGCATGTACCGCATCCGACTCGCGTCCGGCCAGGAGCAGGTCTACCCCTCGATCCAGGAACTCACCGCCGGCGTGCAGCGCGGTGAAGTGACTGCCGAGGCGGAGATCTATCACCAGCGCACCGAGCGCTGGCTTTCCATCGAAAGCCATCCCCATTTCCGGATGGCGCTCGAGGGGAGCACGGCCACGCGTACATCGCGCCTCAAGTTCACTCGCCCGTCCGCTCCCACGCAGACCTCCGGTGTCCGTCCGACCCCTGCGGCGCAGAAGCCCGACCAGGGAGACCTCGAGGAACTGAACCGGCTGCTGGTGCTGCTCGATCCGCTGCCCACGCCGGCGCAGCGCGCCGAGCCGCCGAAGCCCGTGGTTCAGTCGCCGCCCGACCTGACGCTCGTCCGTCCGGAGCCCTCGGCGTCAACCGATCCGGAGCCGGCCTTCGGCACCATGCTGCGCCTCGAGGACCTCGAGCCGATGCCGTCGCCGAAGCCGCTCGAGCTTCATGTCTCCCCGACCGACCTGGCCCAGGCAGAGCCCGTGGCGGCCCCAGAGCCCACGAGGCGCCCCGCGCTCGACCTCGCCCCGAGCGACCTCGGCCTTCCGGTCGAGATTCACCTCGATGAAATCCCGGTCCCGCTTGAGCTGGAGCAGGTCACGGCGCCCGAGGAGGTTGTCCCGGTCCTCGATTCGGTCCTGATGCCTGCCCTGGAGATCTCGCCAGCCACGGCTGTCCCGGCGCCCGCGCCTGTCGCCGCCACGGTGGTCGCGCCGCTCGCCGCAGCCTCGCACGAACCGCCCGAGGTTCACTCCCACGACGAAGTCACCTCGGCGATGCCAACCCATCGCCGCCGCCCGATGCTCTTTGTCGCGGCCGCCGCGATCATCGCCGCCGTGGTCTACTTCTTCACCGCCGGCGGGAACGAAGACGAACAGGGCATGGTCACGCTCGCCTCCGCCACCGCTCCGGCCGCGGCCACGGTCTCCACCGGCGCCACGATCGACTCGACGCCGGCCGCGCCGGCTTCGACGGTGGGTTTCCCGATGCCTGCGGCAGGGAAGGGCCCCGGGAAGACCCCAGCTCAGCCGGCGGACGAGAGCGACAGCGTGACGCCGTCCAGCCTCCTGCCCAGCGCCCCGACCATCGACCTGGGCGACGGCGGCGCCGGGCAGGTGATCGCTGGTACCACCGCCGCGCCGCGCAATCGCGCCGGGAGCGGGGCCGAACTGGCGAGGAGCTACAGCCGTTCCTACCAGACGCTGCAGACGGAGTTCGAGGGCCAGATGGAACGGAGCGGCATGGTTCGCCTCTTCAGCCAGACGCAGGTCGGCACCGCCGACGGCCTTTCCGGCGCGCGGCGCGCGCTCGACGCCGCCGCGACCGCGGTGCGCCAGTATCACGCGGGGGAGGGGCTGATCGAGAAGGCCTTCCAGGACTCGGCGCGCGCCATGGAGCGCAACGGGGCCACGCCTGCGGACCTGCGCGACTGGATGACGCATGCGTCGCTGAAGGAGTCGAAGGAGGCCGCCGACGAAGGCACGCGCCTGCTCGGGCAGGTCGACGCGGTGTTCGCGCTGCTGCAGGCGCAGGCGGGCCGCTACCGGATCGAGGGGAGCACCATACGCTTCGAGGACTCGAACGCCGCGGCGAGGTACGCAGAACTCCAGGGCTGGATCACCCGACGCCTCGAGCACTGGTCGGGGCAACCCGCCTCCTCGGTGCCGGTCACGGTCCAACCCATCCTCGAGGGAATCGGGCTCACCCGACTTCCCCTCTCCCGCTAGACCAATCGGCCGCCTCAGGGCGGCCGCTTCATTTCCCCTTCTTGCGCGAGGCCGTCCGAGGGGTTTGTATAGAGGGTTGCCGTTCGCGTAACCCGTTCCAGGAGATTGTGATGCGCATCACCTTCCGCCCACGCGTGGTGGGATTGCTTGCCCTGACGCTGTTCTCGCTGAGCGCCTGCATGTCCCCCGCCGAGAAGAAGAAGCAGCAGGAAGCGCTGCAGGCCCAGCTCGACCAGGTCACCGCGCTTTCCGCCGAGAAGGACACCTTGCTTCAGGCCGTGGCGGAAAACGCCCGCCTGATGAACGAGATCAACGCCGAGATGGCCAAGGTGAAGGACCTCAAGGCCGGCGTGTCGCCGGTCGTGGGTGCCGAGGGCGGTACACAGCCTGACGCCGATCAGCGCGCCATCGTGCTCGCCCGCGTCAAGGAGATGACCGAGCGGCTGAATGACGCCGAGAAGCGCCTCGCCGCGAGCCAGGCCCGCATCCGGCGGCTCAGCAGGCAGTCGGACAGCATGAAGACGGACATCTCCTCGATGGAGACCGCGGTCGCGGAATACCAGCAGATGATCGCGACGCAGCGGGTCGAGATCGCCACCATGAGCGAGGAACTGGCGACCACCAAGCAGGAAGTGGCGCAGCTCTCCGTCGAGAAGGCGGCGTTGATCGACACCGTCACGGCCATCACCGACCGCAGCAACACGGTGTACTACGTGATCGGCACCAAGGATTCGCTGAAGGCCAAGGGGATCATCGTGGAGGAAGGCGGGTCCAAGATCCTGTTCTTCGGCAGCAAGGCGCTGCAGCCGGCGCGCGTGCTCAACGAGGCCGACTTCACCGCCGTGGACCGGCGCGTCGTCATGGAGATCCCGTCGCCGATGACCACCGAGCGGTACCGGATCGTGTCGCGGCAGAACACCGACTACATCGAGAACAAGCCCGACTCGAAGGGCCGGGTCACCGGCGGGGTCAAGATCGCCTCCCCCGAGGGGTTCTGGGCGCCGTCGAAATTCCTGATCCTCGTCCTCGACTGAACGGGCAGGACCCGGGTGGCGGCGGGGCGCGGAGCGATCCGCGCCCCGTTCGCGTTCCTACCGCTCGAGCAGGATCCGGCGGCGCTTCGGCGGGACCCAGGACGCCGGCAGGGCGGCGACGCCCCGCTGGATCGCGGCGATCGCCTCGTCCGGGGAGTCGGTCACCGTCAGCAGGTCGAGGTCGGCCGGCGCCACCATGCCCCGGGCGGCCACGGTGTGCCGCATGAAGTCGCAGAGCGGCTTCCAGTATTCGGTGCCCATCAGCACCACCGGGAAGGCGGCGATCTTCCCGGTCTGGACCAGCGTGAGCGACTCAAAGAGCTCGTCGAGGGTGCCAAAGCCGCCAGGGAGCACCACGAAGGCCACGCTGTACTTGACCAGCATCACCTTGCGCACGAAGAAGTACCGGAACGTGATGAAGCGCTCCACGTACGGATTCGGCTGCTGTTCCTGGGGCAGCTTGATGTTGCACCCGATGGAGCTCCCCCCCGCTTCCCGGGCGCCGCGGTTGGCCGCCTCCATGATGCCGGGGCCTCCGCCCGTCATTACCGTGTAGCCCAGGCCGGCGATGCGGGTCCCCATCGTCCGGGCGAGCTGATACTGCGGATCCCCCTCGGGCACCCGGGCCGAGCCGAATACCGTCACGCAGGGGCCCACGAAGTGGAGCGCCCGGAATCCGCGCAGGAACTCCGCGAAGATGCGTCCGAGCCGTGCGAGCTCACTCAGCCGGGAGCGTGGCCCGGCCAGCCAGTCGCGAACGTCGGTGGGCCCCGGTCCGGCGCCCCAGGGGTCGGTGGGAGGTGGCGGTACTGGACGGTTCGTGTCGGTCATGCCGGAATCTCCGCGGGGCCGCTCCCCCGCGCAAATGACCACCCCCTCCTGCCGGCCCCTCTCCCGGTGTATCTTGTGGCCCGGCAGCGCGGCCCCCGTACGGGCCCGGATACTTCAACGCAGGGAACGCAGATCTCATGAAGGCAACAGACGTCCGCAAGGGCCACGTCATCCTGATCGAGGGGCAGCCGTGTCGCGTGATGGACTTCACGCACCGCACCCCCGGAAACCTCCGCGCCTTCGTCCAGGTGCGGTTCCGGAACCTCATTTCCGGCAACACCTTCGACACCCGCCTCAACGCCTCCGACTTCGTGGACCAGGCCCGGCTCGACACGAAGGAGATGCAGGTCCTCTACCAGGACGGCCAGGGAACGCACGTCATGGACCAGGACACCTTCGACCAGGTGACGCTGGACCAGGAAGTGACCGGCGACCTGACCCCCTGGCTCCAGCCCGAGATGAAGTTCATGGTCGAGTGGCTCGGCGGGAAGCCGATCGCCATCAACCTCCCGAGCACCATCGAGCTCGAGGTGGTGGAGACGGCGCCCATCATGAAGACCGCCACCAAGACCGCCAGCACCAAGCCGGCCACGCTGAGCAACGGCGTGACGATCAACGTCCCTGAGTTCGTGAACCAGGGCGAACGGGTGCGGGTGAACCCGAACACCGGCGAGTACCTCGAGCGCGCCAAGTAGGCTCGAGGGCGCCGTCGCGGCGGTCCGAAGGCCTCGCACCCCGGTGCGGGGCCTTCTATCTTGAGGGACCCTCCCCTCCCGAGCCCGGAGCCTCCGCATGCAGCTGGTGACGCTGGACTGGGTCATCGTCGTCCTGTCGATCGCGGTCGCATTCCTTCCAGCCGTCCTGCTCGCCCGCCGCGCGGGCTCCAGCACCGCCGAGTTCTTCACCTCGGGGCGCGCCGCCCCCTGGTGGCTCATCGGCGTGTCGATGGTGGCCACCACCTTCAGCACCGACACACCGAACCTGGTCACCAACCTCGTGCGCGAGCACGGGGTGGCGAACAACTGGGCGTGGTGGGCGTTCCTGCTGACCGGCATGGCGACAGTCTTCTTCTACGCGCGGCTCTGGCGCCGGTCCGGCGTGCTCACCGACCTCGAGTTCTACGAGATCCGCTACGCCGGCCGCCCCGCGCAGGTCGTGCGCGCCTTCCGGGCGGTGTATCTCGGCCTCTTCTTCAATTGCGTCATCATGGCCTCGGTCAACCTGGCCGCCGCCAAGATCGCAAACGTCATGCTCGGCTGGCCGATGTGGCAGACGCTCGTGATCTGCGCCGGGCTCA
>CAYUOK010000032.1:0-10748 GCA_964446395.1 uncultured Gemmatimonadaceae bacterium
GGGAGCTCCCCCCCGTCTCGCTTGCATTCGATGAGCGATGGAATCACCATTAAGGGCATCCTCCCCAACTGATGGACCCCCACACCCGGAGCCGAAGTGCGCCTGCTGCCCGCCGCCCTCCTCGCGGCCCTCCTGAGCACTCCCGCGGCCGCCCAGTCGGTGCCCGACCTGGTGACGAGGGGTGTGGCGGCGTTCGATGCCCGGAACCCGGTGGCGGCGCTCAAGGACTACCAGGCGGCGATGGCCATCGACTCGACGAGCTACGAGGCCAACTGGCGGGCATCGGTCGCCGCGGTGGACATCGGCAAGCAGACCCCGGACAGCATCCCCGATCCAGCCCGGGACTCGCTGTACCGGCTGGCCGAAAGGTACGCGACCCGGGCCGTGGCGGCGAACCCCGACGGCGCGGACGGATACTTCGCGCTGGCCAACGCGATCGGGCGGACCTCGCTCACGCTCGGGAAGAAGGCGCGGGTGCAGCGCGCCACGGAAATTCGCGTGGCCGCGCTCAAGGCCATCGAGCTCAACCCGCGCCAGGACGGGGCCTTCCACGTCATGGGGCGCTGGAACGCCGAGATCATGCGGCTGTCGAGCATCGAACGGTTCTTCGCCAAGAGCTTCCTGGGCGGGGCCGTGTTCAGCCAGGCCTCGTGGGACAACGCCGTGGCGTACATGAAGCGGGCGGTGGACATCCGGCCCGAGTTCATCTATCACCACTACGACCTGGCGCTGATCTACATCGACACCAAGAAGTGGTCGCTGGCCCGGCAGCAGCTGGAACTGATCCCCTCGCTGCCGCTCATCGACGTGATGGACCCGGTCTGGAAGAAAGAGGCCGCAGGCTTCCTCCAGTCCATCGCGAACAAGAAATAAGAGGACGAACTACCATGATCCAGACCGCCGGCACGTCTCCCGAGGAACTCGAGCGCCTTTCGGCCCGGGTGCAGGCGCTCGAACACGAGCGGCGCCACCTGCTGGCCGTCATCGAGATCCTGGAGGAGATCGGGGGGTCGCTGCACTTCGCCGACATCGTCCAGTCCATCGCCAAGAAGCTCGGCGAAGCCTTCGGTCTCGACCGGTGCGCCATCTACCTGTCGGAGCGCGGCGGCCAGACGGTGCGCCTCGTGGCGAGCTTCGAGGACCCGAGCATCCGGAACTACGTGGTGGACCTCGACCGCTACCCGGAGCTCAAGCGCGCCATTCATTCCGGGCAGACGGTGTTCATCCCGGACGCGGTCAACGACCCGACGCTCCGGCACGTCCGCGGGGCCCTCACGCACCGGCGCGTGAAGTCCATCACCGTCGTGCCGATCACGTGGCGGGGCACCCCCATCGGCGCGATCTTCCTCCGTACCTTCCGTGACGGGCCGAGCTTCTCGGATGTGGACGTCAAGTTCTGCCAGGTGGTGGCGAGCCTGACGGCCAAGGCGCTCCGGAACGCGCACCGCTTCGAGCGACTGCAGTCGCGCCGCGGCGAGGAGGGCGTGGGCCGGCAGGAAGACCGGGAGCGGGTGGCCCTGCTCGGCTTCATCCGCCGGCTGCTCGAGGCGTACGCGCAGAAGGAAGGGCCGTGGGAGGAAGGCCAGCTCGGCCGGGCCACGGCGGAGGAACTCGACCGGCTGGTCGGCGTCGCCCGAACGGTGCTGGCCCAGGAGGCCGCCGGACGGTGAGCCCGGCGGAACGCGCGGCCGAACTGCGCCGGCTCATCGACCGCGCGAACATCGCCTATTACGTCCACGACGCGCCCGAGATTCCGGACGCCGAGTACGACCGCCTGTTCCGGGAACTTCGCGAGATCGAGGCGGCCCACCCGGAGCTGGCCACCCCCGACAGCCCCACCCAGCGCATCGGCGCGGAGCCGGCCACCGCGCTGCGGAAGCACACCCACCTGCGGCCGATGCTCTCGCTCGCAAACGCCTTCAGCGACGACGAACTCACCGCCTGGGAAGACCGCAACGCCAGGCTCAACGCCGACGTGCGCCACGGCGGGTACACCACCGAGATCAAGATCGACGGCGCCGCCGTCAACCTGACCTACGCGAAGGGCCGGTTCGTGACCGGTGCCACCCGCGGCAACGGCACCGTCGGCGAGGACGTGACGGCCAACCTCCGGACCATCCCCGCCCTCCCCCTCGCGCTGCAGGGGAAGGGCCACCCCGCGCTGATGGAAATCCGGGGCGAGGTCTACTTCTCCCGCAAGGCGTTCGAGCGGCTCAACGCCGACCGGGAAGCCGCCGGCGACCCACCCTTCGCCAACCCGAGGAACGCCGCCGCCGGCAGCCTCCGGCAACTGGACGCCCGGATCACCCGGAGCCGGCGGCTCGGGCTGTTCGCCTTCCACGTGGAAGTGGTCGAGGGGAAACTGAAGGCCGCCACGCAGTGGGAGGTGCTCGACCAGCTCGAGGCGTGGGGGTTGCCGGTGGCGCCGCATCGCGCGCGGCACGCCGACCTGGCCGAGGTGCAGCAGGCGGTGGAGCGGTACCAGACGATGATCCGCACCCTCCCCTTCGAGGCCGACGGCGTCGTCGTGAAGATCGACAAGCTCCCGCTGCACGACGACCTCGGCGTGGTCGGCGGCCGGGAGCCACGCTGGGCGGTGGCGCGGAAGTTCGCGCCCGAGGTGGCCGTCACGCGGCTGCTCGAGATCCGCGTCAACGTGGGGCGAACGGGGGCGCTGACCCCCTGGGCCGTGCTGGAACCGGTCGAGCTCGGCGGGGTCACGATCAGCAGCGCCACGCTCCACAACGAGGAGATCATCGCCCAGAAGGACATCCGCGTCGGCGACTGGGTCGAGATCGTCCGGGCGGGGGAGGTCATTCCGCAGGTCATGGGTCCGCTGCGGGAGCGCCGGGACGGCTCGGAAACCGCGTTCGTCATGCCCGAGGAGTGCCCCGTCTGCGGCACGCCGGTGGATCGCCCGGCGGACGAGGTCGTCCGCTACTGCCCCAACGTCTCGTGCCCAGGCCGGATCCTGGAGGGGATCGTCCACTTCGCCTCCCGCGAGGCTATGGACATCCGGGGCCTCGGCTACGAGCGGGTGCGCCAGCTCCTCGACGCGAAGCTGATCGCCGACGTGGCGGACCTGTACGAGCTGGAGGCCGAACGGCTCGTCGAGCTGGAGCGGTTCGCGGAGCAGTCGGCGGCGCAGCTCGTGAAGAGCATCGCCGACTCGAAGTCGCGTCCGCTCTCCACCCTGCTCTTCGGCCTGGGCATCCACCACGTCGGCAAGACGGTGGCCGTGCTCCTGGCCCGGCGATTCGGCACGATGGCCGCGCTCCGCGACGCCACGGAGGAGACCATCAACGACGTGCCGGGCGTGGGGCCGGTCATCGCCGCGGCGGTGCACCACTTCTTCCGCACGGCGCGGAACCGGCACCTGGTCGAGCGGCTCGAGCGGCTCGGACTCGGGATGACGGAGCCCGACGCCACTGTGACGGACGGCCCATTCACCGGCATGACGGTGGTGCTGACCGGCACCCTGCCGACCCTCTCCCGCGCCGAGGCCACCGCGCTGGTCGAGCGCGCCGGCGGGCATGTGTCGGGCTCGGTGAGCAAGAAGACCTCGCTCGTGGTGGCCGGCAGCGACGCCGGCAGCAAGCTCGAGAAGGCCACGACCCTTGGCGTCCCGGTCATCGACGAGGCGGAGCTCTTGCGCCGCGTCGCCCCGCGCCCGTAATCTTCCGGCGAGGAGAACCCCATGACGAATCCTGAACCGTTTTCGCAGTACCAGTGTCTCGGCCTCGGCCGGCGCGCCCTGCACCAGCTGCGCGCGAGCCTGGAGCGGGACCGCGGCGTGCAAACCGCCACGCTCCTGCAGGAGGCGGGGGTCGCCGGCGGCGAGGGGCTCTACGCGGCGTTCGCGGGCTGGCTCCAGACCGCCTACGGCGTGATGCAGCCGGGCGACCTCGACGCGGCGTACCTGCCGGAGGCGCTGAAGGGGTTCTTCGGGGATTACGGATGGGGCACGCTGACCGTGAGCGAGCTCGCGCCCGCCGTCATGGCGCTGGACAGCGAGGACTGGGCTGAGGCGGCCCCTGATCAGGGGAGTTCGTACCCCGCCTGCCACCTGACCAGCGGCATGCTGGCCGATTTCCTGGGCCGGATGGCGCAGGGGCAGGTCGCGGTCATGGAGGTGGAGTGCCGGACGCGGGGAGACAGCCGCTGCCGCTTCCTGGTCGGCGCGCCGGACTCGCTCTCGGTGCTCTACGACCGGATGTCGCGGGGGCTGACGTACGCGGAAGCGCTGGGGGCCGCGCAGTAGGGGCGCACAGCCGTGCGCCCCCACGGTGGGCTGCCTACGGCTGCTGCTTCAGCGTCACGTCACCCGACGCGGTGTCAATCGAGATCCTTCCCTTCCCGTCCCCGATCGTTCCCGACAACCCATCCCGACCCTTCCGCGTCACCTGGAGCGGGAACTCGGTCGTGATGTCCCCACTGCTGGTCTCGATCTCCACCGCGGCGCCGAGCGACTTGGGCGCAGTGACCACCACGTCCCCGGAGCCGGTGTCCACCGACAGTTCCTCGACGTCGCCGGTCAGGCCGATCCGGATCTCACCGCTCCCGGTGTCCACGCCCACGCCGCGCACGTCGGCGGCGCTCACCATCACGTCGCCCGAGCCGGTGTCGATCTCGAGCCGGGTCGCAGTGAGCCCGTCGACGCGAACGTCACCGGAGCCGGTGTCGAGGGACACGTCGCCCGACTTCACGGCGCCGAGGACGATGTTTCCGGAACCGGTATCCACGGACAGTGCGCCGTCGTGGCCCGCCAGGGTCACGTCGCCGGAACCGGTGTCGATCGAGAGCGAACCGGTCGTCGCCTTCGCGTCCACGTCGCCGCTCGCCGTCTCGACCTCGATCGAGCCGTTGACGTTGGCGAGCGTCACCTTTCCGACACCGAGGTTCAGCTCAGCCCGCGCACCGCTAGGCAGCATGAGCCGCACGTCCGCCCACGCCGCGAGCCCGCTGCCGCTCGAGGAGATCTTCACCTTGCGACCGCCGCCGTCCTTGTAGTCGTCGCCGTTGAAGGTACCGTCGTCCCGGACGCGAAGGGTGGTCTCGTAGTTGCCGCCCAGGGCGGGATAGACGAACTGGGTTCCGGGATACACCACGCGAAGGGTTCCGGCAGCGTGCTCCACGGCCAGCTTGGCGCCGTCGCCGCCCTGTCGGGTGACCTCGGCCACCGCGGATCCGCCAGACGCGGCCGACACCTGCAGGGTGCCGATCAGGTTGTAGACCTCGATGGTGCCGCCGGAAAGTTCGACGCGCTCGACCTGCTGGGCGTGCAGCGCGACGACGGAACTCGTGGAGATGCCCAGGGCCAGGGCCAGGAAGCGAACGGGGTGGGTCACGGTGCGGACTCCTGAGGGAAGGGAACAGGAGGTTGGACGGGTCCGGACGGCAAAAGGTTGCAGGGACTATCGGGGGGTGACCGACACCCCTTCCAGGAGGATCGGGGGCGCGGCAAAGCCCCCGCGCCGCTCCACGTCGCGCCCCAGCCCGGCGATCCGGCTGAGCAGTTCGTAGGCGTTGCCCGCCACGGCCGCGTCCTTCACCCGCCCCACGATTTCCCCCCCGATGACGCGGTAGGCCAGGGCAACCGGATGCGAGAAGGCCCCGCCGATCACGTTCCCCTGCCCCACGCCGATGAGGTCGTCCACGATGAGGCCGTCCGTCACCCGGGACAGGAGGTCCGCCCAGCTGAACTCGCCTGGGCTGACGACCAAGTTCGAATAGGCCGCTTGTGGCTTGCCGAAGGTGGTCCGCCGGGCATGGCCGGTGGCGGGCACCCCGGCGCGCGCCGCCGTCTCGAGGTCATACACGAAGCCACCGACGGTGCCGCCTTCCACCAGCGGGAGGCGGCGGGTAGGCACCCCCTCGTCGTCGACGGCCCGGGAGCCGGAGGCGCCGGGCACCCAAGGGTCGTCGGTCAGCGTGAGCGCCGGGTCGAAGGCGCGCTCCCCGGTGCGACCACCGAGAGGGGAGATTCCTTGGAGGACGGCCTTGCCGACGCACGCCTGGCGTAGCGGCAGGAAGAGCGCGCCCGATCCGGCCGGGGTGAAGAGCACCGGCAGCTCTCCCCGCGGCGGCGCGGCGGGCCGCGCCGCCCATCCCACCCGCCGCCGTATCGACTCGGCCAGCGCGGCAACCACCGGTTCGCCGGGAAGGTCGGCGGCCGCGCAGTAGTCGCCGACCATCAGGATATCGTCGCCGGAGACGCGGGTGACTTCGGCGGAGAGCGAGACCGCCGTCACGTCGTAGCTGGCCTCGACGCCCCGTGTGTTCGCCACCCGCACGGTGCCGACGCTCCGTTCCACGGTGGCGCTCACCTGCCACCCGTCGTGGGACAGGCGCTCCACCAGCGACTGCCCCAGTGCGGCAAGATCCGCCACCGAGGCGGCCGCGGCGGCGGGCGAGTGGGTGCGGACGGCCTGGAGCGGCGAGGGCGCCGGAAGGAGGAGGTCCACCTGGTCGCCGATGGCGGCGGAGGCGAGCGCCGCCTCGACCAGCGCCTCGGGGTCGTTGGCCGTCGAGCCGGCAAAGCCGAGCCGGCCGTTGGCCCGGACCCGGACGTTGACGCCCCGCTCCTGCGACCACGAGGTGCTCTTGAGCCGGCCCGACTCGAAGACGAGCGTCACCGTCTCGTCGTTCTTGACCGAGGCGTCGGCGGACTCGGCGCGGCGCGACGCCTGCTCGAGGACCCGGACGATCACGCGGTGCTCCCGCCCACGAGCGCCTCGCTGAGGCGCACGTGCGGCGCGCCCTCGGTGACCGGCAGCGGCGCCTGCCCGCCCTTGCCGCATCCGCCGCCCATCTCGTTCCACTGGAAGTCGCCGGCGACGCGGTCGATGCGGTCCATCGTCTGGAAGAGGTTTCCGGCGATCACGACGTCCTTGACCAGCTCGGCGAGCTGGCCGTCGCGGATCATGTAGCCGTGGCCCGCCGTGAAGGAGAAGTCCTCGAGGTAGGTCTGGCCGCCCTGCGCGTCGCAGGCGTAGATGCCGAGCTTGACGTCGCGGAAGAGGTCGTCGCGCGTGCCGGTCCCGCTGGCGATGTAGGTGTTCGTCATCCGCACGATCGGCGGATGGCGGAACGAGAGGGCGCGGGCGTTCCCGGTGGGGGCCTCGTGCATCTTCGCGGCGGTCTCGCGGGAGTGCAGCCGCCCGACGAGCACGCCGTTCTGGATCAGCACCGTGTTCCGGGTCGGCGTGCCCTCGTCGTCGAAGGGGAGGGTGCCGCGGAGGGCGGCGGCGCTGCCGTCGTCTCCGATGGTCAGCTCCGGCCCCCCGAAGCGCCGGCCAAGGGTCATCATCTCCCGGGCCTGGGGATTCTCGTAGACGAAGTCGGCCTCGCTCAGGTGGCCGAACGCCTCGTGCACGAACACGCCCGCCAGCTTCGGGTCGAGCACCACCGGATAGGTGCCGCCCCGGACGCGCGGGGCCCCGAGCAGCGCGACGGCACGGTCGGCGGCGGCGAGGAACTGGTCCTCCCGGTGTTGCACGGCGTCCCAACCGGAGCGCCGGCCGAGCGACTCGAGGGCCCGCTCGATGGTGCCCTGGTCCCGCGCCACCGCCACGGCGGAAAGCGTGACCTCCGGCCGGAGCTCGAAGAGCATGGTGCCCTCCGAGTTGGCGTACCAGTACTCCACGACCTCGTCGCGGTAGGCGGCCTGCGTGTCCACGACGCGCCGGTCCCGGCCAAGCATCAGGGCGTTGAGCGATTCGAGGTGGCGTTTCTTGACGTCGAGCGGGATGCCGCGGACGTCGCCGCCCAGCGGCAGGGTGACGTCGGCCTCGCGGACCGGGACGTCGGCGAGCCGGATGGGAGCGTCGAGGCGCACGGCGAGGGAAAGTTCGTGCGCGCGGGCCACCATGGCGGGGAGGTCGTCGAGCGAGGTGAAGCTGGCCATCCCCCAGCCGTAGCCCCGGTTCAGGCAGCGGACGAAGCCCCCCTCGTCGGTGCTCACGGTGGCCCCCTCGAGGCGGGGGCCGCGAAAGGTCACCGCGGAGGTGACGCTCCGCTCGAGGCGAATCTCGGTGTAGTCTGCCCGGGAGGAGTTGAGGGCGTCGCGCAGCCGGTTCTTCACGGGCGTCGGGCGGCGTACTCGGGATGGGGCACCAGCTCGCCGTCCACGACGATTTCCCTGTCCCACGGCAGGATGATGAACTTGTCGGTCTCGAAGGCGTGGAAGTCGGGGAGGTAGGGACCGGTCTTGAAGGAGACCGCGGTGCGGACTTCAGCCGGCTGCAGGAGCCGGACCTCGCTCAGCGCCAGCTTCATGGTGCTGCCGGATTCGCAGGTTTCGTCCACCACCAGGACGCGCCGTCCACGGATCGTGGCCGGGGGGCCGGCCACCAGCACCGGTTCCTTGCGTGCGGCCCGGCGGGTGACGACCATCGAGGCGAATTCGCGCTGGAGGATCGACGCGACCACGACGCCGGGCATGACGCCGGCCTTGGCGATGCCGAGGACGATCTCGGGATCGAACTCGCGGGCGACCTTGAGCGCCAGCGCGCGACAGACCTCTCCGAAGAAGGGCCAGTCGATCTCCATCACTTCGCGGGTGTCGGGATTCGGGGCTCGGGCCATGCTTCAAACTACCCCCCCGCTCCGGGGCGAGCAACCACGTTGCGACCCTCCAAAATCGGGGCTATCTTGCGAGAATACCACGACTTGAGTCCCTTCTCACCCGCGTCAAGGATCCGTCGACCGCATGAGCTTCTGGCGTCGGTTGCTCGGCAAGGGAAAGTCCTCCACGCTGCGTCCGCAGCGCCTCGATTACCTGAACGAGGCGCTGGCGCTCGAGCGGCAGGGGGATTTCGAGGCGGCGCTCACCTCCTACCGGCTGGCGCTGCGCGACAACGCGCAGGACACCCGGATCCTGCAGAACATGGCCATCGCGTTCACCAAGACGGGCCAGCCCGACGAGGCGATCCGGCACTATCGCCGCGCCATCGAGCTCGACCCGACCCTGGTCGGCGCGCACTACGGCGTCGCGTTCCTCCTTCTCAAGCGGGGCGACGCGGGACTGGCGGCGGACCACCTCCGCGCCTTCCTGGCCCGGCCTCCCAAGGGGCCCGACGCCGACCGATGGGTCAAGCACGCGGAGGCGGCGCTCGAGGACGCCGAACGGGCGGTGGAAGGGGGACAGGGGTGAAGCTCGCGAGGGCGGGGCTCGTGGTGATGGCACTGGCCGGCTGCAGCGAACTCGCCTCGAGCGACGACACCGTCGTCGCCCTGCAGGTGACCGCCCCGCCCGGCAGCGCGGTCGAGGTCGGCGACACGGTCAGGTACACCGTCGTCGCGGTCAACCGCAACGGCGACCCGATCCCCGCCCCGATCTACTGGTCCACGCCGGACACGCTGGTCATCGACGTGGACAGCGTTTCCGGCCTCGTGCTCGGGAAGTCGCCGGGACAGGGGCGAGTCCAGGCCATCTCCGACGGGTTGGTGTCCCCCCTCAACATCCTGACCGTCATCGCGTCGCCGGACACGCTGATCCTGGTGCCCCCCGACACCGTCACGCTCGACACGCTGGTGAGCACGACCACGGCCCCGCTGGTGGCCCGGCTCGAGTCGTTCAACCCCGTCGGGCCGATCGCCGGCCGGTTCATCATCTACGAGGTGGTGGAGCCGGTGTTCGCGGACCCCCTGAACCGCACCGTCCAGTTCTCCACCGGTGGCCTGGCCGACACCGCCACCACCGCCGCCAACGGCGAGCCGCTCGAGGCGGTGACCCTGGCGCGGATCCCGGGCGTGGCGCCGCCGGACAGCGCCATCGTCGAGATCCGCGCCACCCGCTACAAGGACAACCAGCCGGTGCCCGGGTCGGGGCAGCGCTGGATCATTCGTTTCGGCCCCTAGCGACGATACTTGGGAGGTTCTGTGAGCACCGCGCCTCGCACACTCAATGAAATCTTCTTCGGCGCCATGGATCGTTCGGCCTCGCGCCCCGTCGCCATGCGTGTCAAGCGCGGCGGGACCTGGGTCGAGACCAGCTTCGCCGATCTCCTCGCCCAGGTCCAGGCGTTCAGCATCGGGCTCCACGAGCTCGGCGTCAACGCCGGCGACCGGCTCGCCATCCTCTCCGAGAACCGCCCCGAATGGGCGGTGACCGACTTTGCCTGCCTGGCCTGCCGCTGCGCCGACGTGCCGGTGTACCCCACGCTTCCGGCCCACCAGATCGAGTACATCCTGCGCGACTCCGGCGCCGTGGCGGTCTGCTGCTCCTCCGCGGCCCAGCTCGGGAAGATCCTCGAGATCCGCGGCAACCTCCCGGCGCTGAAGACGATCGTGGTCTTCGACGCGGACGCCGCCACCGGCGGCGCCATCACCTTCGAGTCGGTCCTCGCGAAGGGCCGCGCCGCCATCCCGAAATACCCGACCTGGCGGGCCGACGCGCTCGCCATCAAGCCGGACGACCTCGCCACCCTCATCTACACCTCGGGCACCACCGGCGACCCGAAGGGCGTGATGCTCACGCACGGCAACATCACCTCCGACGTGATGGCCGGGCTCCAGGTCCTCGACCTCCGGCAGAGCGACGAGTGCCTCTCCTTCCTGCCGCTCTCGCACATCTTCGAGCGGATGGCGGGCCACTACTGCATGACGCAGCAGGGGGCCATCATCAACTACGCCACCAGCATCGAGGCCGTTCCGATCGAGATGGGCGAACTCCGGCCCACGGTCGTCTGCTCGGTGCCGCGCCTCTACGAGAAGATCTACGCCCGCGTGCTGGAGAACGCGATGGC
>CAYUOK010000033.1:0-4238 GCA_964446395.1 uncultured Gemmatimonadaceae bacterium
CCATCGTGATCATCACGGCGGTCGCCATGCTGGGTCTTTCCCACGGTCTCGGCCTCCTGCTCGGGACGCGCCGGAAGACCTCCGTGAAGCAGTCGCCCTACGAGTCCGGCATGCCGGTCCTTGGCGACGCCCGTGAGCGGTTCTCGGTCAAGTTCTACCTCGTCGCCATGCTTTTCATCCTGTTCGACATCGAGACCGTGTTCATGGTGCCGTGGGCGGTGGCCTTCCAGCAGCTGGTGGCCGACCGCCTCTTCCTGCTCGTCGAAATGCTGGTCTTCGTGCTCATCCTCGCGGTCGGCTACCTCTACGTGTGGAAGCGGGGAGCGCTGCAATGGGATTGATCGCCCCCGACGCGGGCCAGAGCGTCGCCGAGGTCTCCGGGGAGTCCCCCAACTGGGTCACGGCCCGGCTCTCCGACCTGGTGAACTGGTCCCGCACCCGCTCCCTCTGGCCGATGCCGTTCGGCACCGCCTGCTGCGCCATCGAGTTCATGGCCACGGCCGCCGGCCGCTACGACATCTCCCGCTTCGGGATGGAGCGGCAGGGCTTCACGCCCCGCCAGGCCGACGTGCTCATCTGCGCCGGGCGACTGCCGTTCAAGCTGGCGCCGGTCATCAGACGCGTGTGGGACCAGATGCCGCAGCCGAAGTGGTCCATCTCGATGGGCGCCTGCGCCTCCTCCGGCGGCATCTTCGACAACTACGCCATGGTGCAGGGCATCGACACCATCATCCCGGTGGACGTGTACGTCCCGGGCTGCCCGCCCCGGCCCGAGGGGCTGCTGTACGGCATCTTCCTCCTGCAGAAGAAGATCATGGGAGAGAGCCTGACCGACCAGCAGCTCCGCGTGGAGCACACCCTCGGTCCCGACGGCCTGTTCCGCGCCCCCGCGCTGATCGACGAGATCTCCGAGCCCTTCGGCAACTCCGTCCACCAGACCCGCTCCTCATGACCGCCGCCGCTGCCGCCTCGCCGTCCGTCGCGGCGCTCCGGGCCCGCTTCGGAAATGCCATCCTCCGCGACCGCGTCATCTGCGGCGACACCGTCGTCTGGGTGGCGGCCGGGCGGGCGCACGAGGTCCTGGCCTGGCTGCGCGACGACCCCGGCCAGGGCTTCGACTACCTGACCGACCTCACCGCCGTCGAGTACCGCGACGGGGAGCTCCCCCTCGAGGTCGTCTACCAGCTCCGCTCGCTGGCGCGGCGCGCCGACCTCCGGGTCAAGCTCGAGCTCGACAAGGCGCAGCCGCTCGAGGTCGAGAGCGTCTGCGACCTCTGGGCCGGCGCCAACTGGCTGGAGCGCGAGGTGTTCGACATGTTCGGCGTCAGCTTCCGGAATCACCCGGACCTGCGCCGCATCCTGATGTGGGAGACCTACGCGGAGGGCTTCCCGCTCCGGAAGGACTTCCCGCTGCGCGGCCACTTCAGCCGCTCCGAGCAGACCCGCCAGGCGCTCGCCGCCAATCCCGAGGCGCACTACTCGATCGAGGAGCTGTCCATCGCCGAGTCGTACCGGGAACTGAGCGTGGAAATGCGCGAGCGGCTGGGCCGCGGCGAGCGGGGGGAGGTCTCGTGAGCACGCGCACCGTGGAATTCGAGCTGAGCACGCCGGGCGTGGACGCCGCGGGCCGCGACATCCGCGTCCCGCTCGGCGCGCGCGTCCGCGAAGCCGACGACTTCTCCTCCGAGCACACCCTCATCAACATCGGTCCCCAGCACCCCGCCACCCACGGCGTGCTGCGGCTGGTCATCGAGCTCGACGGCGAGACCGTCACCCGCTGCATCCCGCACATCGGGTACCTGCACTCCGGCTTCGAGAAGCTGGCCGAGTACCGGCACTACAACCAGATCATCCCGCTGACCGACCGCACGGACTACCTCTCGCCCATGGCGAACAACGTCTGCCTCGCCATGGCGGCCGAGAAGCTGATGGGCATCCAGGTCACCGAGCGGTGCCAGGTGCTCCGGGTCATCGCGTGCGAAATGAGCCGGATCATCAGCCACATCGTCTGGCTCGGCACCACCGGCATCGACATCGGCGCCTTCACCCCGTTCCTCTGGCTCTTCTACCAGCGGGAGCGGATCTACAACCTGCAGGAGGCCTGGACCGGGGCGCGGCTGACCACGTCGCTCACCCGCGTGGGCGGGATGATGGCCGACATCCCGGAGGGGTGGGAGGCCGGGCTGCGCGACTTCTGCCAGACCTTCCCCAAGGTCCTGCAGGAAGTGGACACGATGTTCACCAAGAACGCCATCTGGTGCGGCCGGAACCAGGGCGTCGGCGTCATCAGCCGCGAGGCGGCGGTCAACGGCTCGCTGTCGGGGCCGCTCCTCCGCTCCACCGGGGTGGACTACGACGTCCGCAAGGACCGTCCCTACCTCGGCTACGAGACGTACGACTTCGACGTCCCGGTGGGCGAGCACGGCGACAACTACGACCGCTACCTCGTGCGCCTGGAGGAGATGTTCCAGTCCACCCGCATCCTCGAGCAGGCGCTCGACCGGCTGGCGGGGCTGCGCGGGGCGCCGGTCAACGTGGACGACGCGCGGGTCATCCTGCCGCCGAAGTCGCGCGCCATGAGCGACATGGAGTCGATGATCCACCACTTCAAGCAGGTGATGGAGGGCATCCGTCCCCCCGTCGGCGAGGCGTACCTCGGCATCGAGAACCCCAAGGGCGAGCTCGGCTACTACTTCGTCTCCGACGGCACCGCCAAGCCGGTGCGGTGGCGCATCCGGCCGCCGTCGTTCCTGAACCTGTCCGCGCTGCCCCAGATGTGCGAGGGCGCGCTCCTCTCCGACGTGATCGCCACGAACGCGAGCGTCGATATCGTGATGGGAGAAATCGACCGATGAGCGGCACCACGCACGGCCACGCCGACGCGCCGCACGAGGCGGTCTTCACCGGGCGCGTCCGTGCCCGGCTGGAGGCGCTCTTCCCCCAGTACCCGACGAAGCAGGCCTGCCTCCTCCCCGCGCTCTGGATGGTGCAGGAGGAGCGGGGCTGGATCTCCGAGCCCGCGATGGCCGAAGTGGCCGAGGTGCTGGGGCTGACGCCGGCGTACGTGAAGGGGGTCGTCACCTTCTACACGATGTACCATACGCACCCGGTCGGCCGGCATTTCATCCAGGTGTGCACCACCTCGCCGTGCAACCTCTGCGGCGCCGAGGCCGTGATGGAGGCGCTGCTCCGGGAGACGGGCTGCGGCGAGCTCGGCGCCACGAGCCCGGACGGGCGCTTCACCGTGTCCGAGGTCGAGTGCCTCGGCGCCTGCGGGTTCGCCACCCCGATCATGATCAACGACGATTTCATCGAGAGCGTGACGCCGGAGCGGGTCGCCGGCATCCTGCAGGGGTACAAGTAATGGGATACCCGCATCCGACGCACCCGAAGGAGACGCCGGTGCTCTCGACGCACTTCGGCGACGCGGGGGCGCGCACCTTCGACGGCTGGGTGCAGCGCGGCGGGTACGCGGCGCTGCGCAAGGCGCTCGGGATGACGCCCGACGCGATCATCGAGGAGGTCAAGGCGTCCGGGCTGCGCGGGCGCGGGGGCGCCGGGTTCCCGACCGGCCTCAAGTGGTCCTTCATGCCGAAGGGCGACGGCAAGCCGCACTACCTCGTCTGCAACGCCGACGAGTCGGAGCCGGGCACCTTCAAGGACCGCGAGATCATGCGCTGGACCCCGCACCAGCTCATCGAGGGGTGCGCCATCGCGGCGTACGCCATCGGGGCGGAGCGCTGCTACATCTACATCCGCGGCGAGTTCACCGAGCCGCTGCGCGTCATGACGGCGGCCGTGGCCGAAGCCTACGCCAAGGGGGCCCTCGGGCCCGACGTGTTCGGGTCGGGCAAGCGGATCGACATCGTGCTCCACCGCGGGGCGGGGGCGTACATCTGCGGCGAAGAGACCGCGATGATGAACTCGATCGAGGGCCGCCGCGGCAACCCGCGGATCAAGCCGCCCTTCCCCGCGCAGGCCGGCCTCTTCGCGCTCCCCACCACGATCAACAACGTCGAGACCCTCGCGTCGGTGTCGCACATCCTCAATCGCGGCGCCGAGTGGTACAAGGGCCTCTGCCTCAGCAACCCCAAGAGCACCGGCACCAAGCTGATCTCCGTGTGCGGCCACGTCCAGCGGCCCGGCAACTACGAGGTCACCATGGGCACGCCGATGAAGGACCTGATCTTCGACATGTGCGGCGGCATGAAGCCGGGCCGCACGCTCAAGGCGGTCAT
>CAYUOK010000033.1:4338-5596 GCA_964446395.1 uncultured Gemmatimonadaceae bacterium
ATCTGCGTGCTCAGCGACTCCTGCGCCGCGCCCATCGTGAGCGGCATCGCGAAGTTCCGCTCCGAATTCGACGCCTACCTCAGCGGCGCGCGCCAGCCGGCGCTCGCAATGGCCTGACCCGATGACCGAGCGCGTGACCGTCACGATCGACGGGGCCCAGGTGAGCGTCCCGAAGGGCACCTCGATCATCGAGGCCGCCAAGCAGGCCGGCGTCCTCATCCCGCACTACTGCTATCACCCGTCGCTGCCGTCGCCGGCCGTCTGCCGCATGTGCCTGGTGGAGGTCGAGAAGGCGCCCAAGCTGATGCCCGCCTGCGTCACCACCGTGGCCGACGGCCAGGTGGTGCACGTCAACAGCGCGCCCGCGAAGCAGGCGCGCGAGGGCGTCCTGGAGTTCCTCCTGGCCAACCACCCGCTCGACTGCCCGATCTGCGACCAGGCGGGCGAGTGCGAGCTCCAGGACTACACCTTCCAGGAAGGCCGGGCCGCCGGCCGGCACGACGACTACCCCAAGCGGTACAACCCCGTCGAGGAGTTCGGGCCCGACGTCCTCTACGTGCCCAACCGCTGCATCCTCTGCACCCGGTGCGTCCGCTTCATGGACGACGTGGCGGAGGACGGCGTGCTCAACGTCTCGGAGCGCGGCGACCGGGCCACGATCGGCATCTTCCCCGACCGCGAGCTCGACCACCCCTGGGCCGGCAACGTGGTGGACCTCTGCCCGGTGGGTTCGCTCATCTCGAAGGATTTCCTGCACAAGGCGCGCGCGTGGGACCTCGATCGCACGCCGAGCGTCTGCCCGGGGTGCACGCAGGGCTGCAACATCACGATCGACACCCGCGACAACACCGTCGTCCGGCTCCGGCCGCGGGCCAACCTCGAGGTCAACCGCCACTTCATGTGCGACGAGGGGCGGATGCATTACCGCTGGATGAACCGCGGCGACCGGATCGAGGCCCCGCTGGTGCTCGAGGGGGACCGGCACGTGGCGGTGGACTGGGACACCGCGCTGGCGCGGCTCGCGCAGGTGACGCGGGGCGGCGCCGGCAGCGCGGTCGTGCTGGCCTCCGGCCGCGCGAGCCTCGAGTCGCTCGGCTGGGTCAGCCGGATGCTGGGGCGCTACACCCTGTCCGGCGCCGTGCAGGTGCCGATGGGGGATGAGGCGCCGCTCGCCGGGGTGCCCGGCCTGGCGCTCCGCGCCGAGCGGGCGCCCAATCTCGAGGGGGCCCGCCAGCTGGGATTCGACGCCACCTGGGCC
>CAYUOK010000033.1:5696-10620 GCA_964446395.1 uncultured Gemmatimonadaceae bacterium
GCGGGCGCCCAATCTCGAGGGGGCCCGCCAGCTGGGATTCGACGCCACCTGGGCCTCGGCCCTGGCCGCGGCTGGCAAGGCCTCCCTCGTCGTCCTGCTGGATGTGTCGCTCACCGAGGCCGAGGCGGCCGCGCTGGCCGGCGCAGGCAGCGTGGTGGTGTTCGGCACGGTGGAGTCGTCGGCCTGGGAGCGCGCCGGACTCGTCCTCCCCATCACGACGATGGCCGAGGAGCACGGCACCTGGATGAACCGCGATGGCCGGGTCCAGCGGTACCAGCAGGCCCGGTCCGCTCCGGGGATGGCCCGGCCCGCCTGGTGGGCGGCGGCCGGCGCACTGTCGTCGGCAGGTGACGGGGCGGGCGCGCCCGGCACGTCTGCGGAGGCGTTCGCGGCGCTCGGGGCGCACTGGCCGGTCCTCGCGGGGCTGACGTATCCCGCGCTCGGCCTCAGTGGCCGGGCGGCGGCGCCCGCGGCGGCGGGGGCGGCCTGATGACACCGGAAATGAAGGGCTTCGTGCTGGTGTCGGTCGTCAAGCTGGTGGCGGTGTTCACCTTCGTGATGATCCTGGTGGCCTACGCGACGCTTCTCGAGCGGTGGATCGCGGCCTGGATCCAGGACCGCGTCGGACCGAACCGGGCCGGCCCCAAGGGACTGTTCCAGCCGCTCGCCGACGGGCTGAAGAACATCCTGAAGGAAGAGGTCATCCCTGGCGGCGCGAGCAAGGTGTTCTTCGTGATCGCCCCGGCCATCTCCCTGATGGCCGCGCTCATGATCCCGCTCACGATCCCCTGGGCCGCCCCGATCCCCCTCGAGTTCGACGTCACTCTCCCGCTGCTCGGGCGGATCGTCCACCACGGCTCCACCGCCGCGGCGGTCACCGTGCTCCCGATCGGCTTCCTCTACGTGCTCGCCGTCAGCTCGGTGGGGGTGTACGGCATCGCGCTCGGCGGGTGGGCCTCCAACAACAAGTACAGCCTGATGGGCGGGCTCCGGGCCACGGCGCAGATGGTGAGCTACGAGGTCGCGATGGGCCTGAGCGTCATCCCCGTGCTCCTCCTGGTCGGCAACGTCTCGTTCGTCGAGATCGTGACGGCGCAGCAGCAGGGGCCGTTCGGCTGGCTCGCCCTCCCGCTCGCCCTCTCGGCCTTCATCTTCCTGGTCTCCGGCTTCGCCGAGACCAACCGCGTGCCCTTCGACATGCCGGAGTCGGAGTCCGAGCTGGTGGCCGGCTATCACACCGAGTACAGCGCCATGAAGTTCTCCGCGTTCATGATCGCGGAGTTCGCCGCCATGGTGACGATCTCCATGATGTTCACCACCCTCTTCCTCGGCGGGTGGGACATTCCGTTCACCCACTGGGACGAGGCGGGGGGGATGGCGCAGTTCCTGGTCACGGCCGTCGTCTTCTTCTCGAAGTGCCTCTTCTTCCTCTTCCTGTTCATGTGGGTGCGGTGGACGCTGCCGCGCTTCCGCTACGACCAGCTCATGGCCCTCGGCTGGAAGGTGTTCATCCCGATGGGGCTGGCGTACGTCCTCTTCGTGGCCGTGGCGGTCTGGGTGGTCGACGGCCCGCTCGGCGTGACCAGCGTGGCCGCGCGCTCCGGGCTGCTCTTCCTGTGCAACGTCCCGGTGCTCGCCTTCGTGTTCCGGGTCCTGGACCGCGGGCGGCTCATCCGCGGTTCCTCCATCCGCTCCCCCGCGCCCGCCCCGCGGCGCGCGCGGGCGGCCTGAGGGGTTCGTCATGGCAATCGGCGTGAAGGTGATGCAGCGCCCCGGCAGCGAGGCCAGCTACGTGCGCGCCACCCTGAAGGGAATGGCGCTCACGTTCCGGCACCTCTTCCGGCCGAAGATCACGATGCAGTATCCCGAGGAGCGGAGCACCGAGACGTGGACCATCAGCCCCCGGTGGCGCGGCACCCACCGGATGCTGACCGACGAGCAGGGCCGCTCGAAGTGCGTGGCGTGCGGGCTCTGCCCCCAGATCTGCCCCGCCAACTGCATCAAGCTCGTCCCGGGCGAGGACGAGCACGGCAACCGCTACCCGCTGATCTACGAGATCGACGAGTTCCGCTGCGTCTTCTGCGGCTACTGCCAGGAAGTCTGTCCCGAGGAGGCGATCCACGTGGGCGTGCACTACGAGAACGCCGAGTACGAGCGCGGGCGCTTCGTGTACGACCTGGAGCGGCTGTCCGCCCAGACGCACCCGGTCTCGAGCCTCTGGGACCCGACGGACCCGAGGGGGGAGTAGGTGGCCGACACGATCTTCATGGCGTTGGGGACGATCGCGGTCCTCTCGGCGCTCTTCTGCGTGTTCCAGCGCAACGCGCTCGCCGCGGCCATCTGGCTGGTCCTCACCATGCTCGCGCTGGCCGGGATGTTCCTCATCCTCGGCGCGCCGTTCATCGCCGCCATCCAGGTGCTGGTCTACACCGGCGCCATCATGGTGCTCTTCATCTTCGTCATCATGCTCCTCAACCTGGGCGACGCCTCCAGCGACATCCGGGGGCCGGGCGCGAAGGCGATCGCCCTGGCCCTGGCCGTCGGGACCGGCGCGTACCTGCTCCGGCTGGCCGGCTACGACCCCGCGCGGCTCGCCTTCGAGCTGACCGGCACGACCGACCTCTCCCCGTCCGCGGTGTTCGCCACCGCGGAGCTCGCGCGGCAGGCCGCGGAGACCCAGGGCGTCGTCGGTGCGGTGGCGGGCCCGCTCTTCTCCACCTACCTGGTGCCCTTCGAGGTGACCTCGCTGCTGCTGCTCGCGGCCATCATCGGCGCCGTCGTCCTCGCCAAGAGGAAGATCTGATGCTCCTCGGTTCCGCCCTGGCGATCTCGGCCCTGCTGTTCTCGATCGGCGTCGTCGGCGTGCTGATCCGCCGGAACGCCATCGTGCTCTTCATGTGCGTCGAGCTGATGCTCAACGCGGTCAACCTGACCTTCGTCGCGCTCTCCCGGTTCCACGGGGTCGGCGGCCAGCTCATGGTGTTCTTCGTGATGGCCGTCGCCGCCGCCGAGGCGGCGGTCGGTCTCGCCATCATCCTCGCGGTCTTCCGGCACACCACCTCGGTGGACCTGAAGTCCAACACCCTGCTGCAGGGCTGACGATGTACGTCTCCGCCGACCTCATCTGGCTCGCCGTCGCCCTCCCGCTCGCCGGGTTCCTGATCAACGGGGCGCTCGCGCTCTGGCGGCCGGACGCCAAGACCGCCGTCAGCATCGTCGGGCCCGCCGTGCTGCTCGGGGCCTTCGCGGTGGTCGCCCTGATCTTCCGGAGCTACGCCGCCGCCGGCCTCGCCACGCCGCACGTGGTGCACCTCTGGACCTGGCTGCCGGCCGGCGCCCTCACCGTCGAGCTGAGCCTGCTGGTGGACCGCCTCTCGCTCGTCATGCTGATGGTCGTCACCGGGGTCGGCAGCCTCATCCACCTGTTCAGCGTCGGGTACATGCGGAGCGACCCGGGGTACGCCCGGTACTTCGCCTACCTGAACCTGTTCGTGGTGTTCATGCTGGTGCTGGTGCTCGGCTCGAGCCTGCCGGTGCTCTTCATCGGGTGGGAAGGCGTCGGGCTCTGTTCCTACCTGCTGATCGGCTTCTGGTACGGCGACAAGGCCAACGCGGACGCGGGCAAGAAGGCCTTCCTCGTGAACCGGATCGGCGACTTCGGGTTCATGGTCGCGATGTTCCTGATCTGGGTGGCCCTGGGGAGCCTCAACTTCCTCGAGGTCGCGGAACTGGCGCCCCGGCACCTGGCGGCGGGCGGCACGCTGGTCACGATGATCACCCTCTTCCTCTTCCTCGGCTGCGCCGGCAAGTCCGCCCAGATCCCGCTGTATGTCTGGCTGCCGGACGCGATGGCCGGCCCGACCCCCGTCTCGGCCCTGATCCATGCGGCCACGATGGTCACGGCGGGCGTCTACCTCGTCGCCCGGACCAACATCCTCTTCGCCATGGCGCCGCTCTCCAGCACGGTGGTGGCCGGCGTCGGCGCCCTGACGGCGCTCTTCGCCGCGACGATCGGGCTCCGGCAGTACGACATCAAGAAGGTGCTGGCGTACTCGACGGTCTCGCAGCTGGGCTACATGTTCCTGGCCGTCGGCACCGGCGCCTACGTGGCCGGCGTGTTCCACCTGGTCACCCACGCCTTCTTCAAGGCCCTGCTGTTCCTCGGTGCCGGCAGCGTGATCCACTCCATGCACCACGCCTACCACGCCACGCACTCCCACGAGGACGCGCAGGACATGCGGAACATGGGCGGGCTCCGGCGCGCCATGCCGTGGACCTTCGTCCTCATGCTGATCGCCACGCTGGCCATCGCCGGCATCCCGCCCTTCGCCGGCTTCTTCTCGAAGGACGAGACCCTCGCCGCGGCCTTCGCCCGCGGCGCGGAGATCCCCGCGTTCCGCCTCTTCTGGCTCTTCGGGGTGGTGGCGGCCGCCCTCACGGCGTTCTACATGGCGCGGCTCATGGCCATGACCTTCTTCGGCGAGAACCGCACCGGCGCCGAGGAGCGGAAGCACCTCCACGAGGCGCCGGCCATCATGACGGCGCCGCTGGTGGTCCTGGGCGTGCTCAGCGCGGTCGGCGGCCTGCTCAACCTCCCGGCGCTGTTCGGCGGCGATGCGAAGCTGGAGCACTGGCTCGATCCGGTCCTCGAGGGGGCGCACCATTACTTCCCGCTCGAGATGCCGCACGGACAGACGGAGTTCGTCCTCATCGGGCTGGCCATCCTCATCGCGGTCGGCGGGCTGGTGGCCGGCTGGCGGGTCACGATGTCGCGGCCGATCCTCCCCGCCAGCCAGGCGGCGCCGGAAACGGGCTTCTGGAAGGTGCTCTACCACAAGTACTACGTGGACGAGTTCTACGAGGCCGCCATCGTCGGCCCGCTGCGCCGCCTGTCCGAGCGGGTGCTCTGGAAGGACGTGGACCA
>CAYUOK010000034.1:0-10382 GCA_964446395.1 uncultured Gemmatimonadaceae bacterium
TCTACTCTGCCTGGCGGGCCCTGGACCGCTTCGATCCGGCCCGGCCGTTCGGGCCCTGGTTCGTGAAGATCGTGGTGAACGCGGCGGCGGACCTGCGGAGGAGGCGGAAGCTCCGGCAGACCGAGGAGGTTCCCGAGAGCACGCCGGACTCCCGCGCGGGACCCGACCAGGACATGGACCGGGCGCTGCTCCGTGAGGCGCTCGACCGGGCGCTCGCGACGCTGCCGGAACGCCGCCGGATGGCCCTGGTGCTGCACGACGCCGAGGGATATGTGCACGAGGAGATCGCCACGATGCTCGATATCCCGGTCGGGACGGTCCGCTCCGATGTCTTCCACGCTCGCCGTGCCATGCGCGCGGCGCTCGGCCCGATAGGAGGAAGCGACTGATGACGGACATGCAGGATTTCACCGCGGGGCGGGACGACGAACTCGGCGCGCTGCTGCGCGCCCATCTCTCCGCGCCCGACGACGCCGCCTTCGCGGGACGGATGCGCAGCGTCGCCGTCGCCGCGGCGGAGGAGGGGGAGTGGCGGTCGGTCGCCAGGTGGGCGCTCCCGGGGCTGGCTGCCGCGGCCGTCGTGCTGGCGGTGCTGGGAGCGGCGTTCGGCGGAATCGGCGGCCAGCCGGGATCGCGCACCGCCTCGAACTCGGCGGCCGGCTCGCTGGTGGAGCTGGCGAGCGACACGGCCCCCGCGGGCAGCGTCGCCCTGCTCGCCGTCATGGCGTACTGAGCCAAGGAGCACACACGCATGTCCAAGTCCACTCGCACCGCCGCCTTGCTGCTGCTGGCGGCCTTCCTCCTCGGGGCCGTGGCGGGCGGCGGGGCGCTGTCCCTCTACCGCCGGCCTCCGGGCATGGGGCACAACGGCGGGCCGTCGGGGTACCTGTCCCGACTGTCCAAGGATCTCGACCTGACCCCGGTTCAGCGCGACAGCGTCGGCCAGATCCTCGAGCGGTACGAGCCCCGGATGGACTCCATCTGGCAGGACATCCGCCCGAAGTTTGAAACCGTCCGGGCGGAACTCCGTTCGGAGATCAATGCGCACCTCACTCCCGACCAGCAGCGCCGCTACGCTGACCTCCTGGAACGCCAGGACGCCCGGCGCCGCAACGGCAAGGACGCCTCGAATGCACCTCGCTAGACTCGTCGCGCTTTCCCTGGCGCTGCCCGCCGTGCTGAGCGCCCAGGAGCCGACCGCCCCGACCACGCCGGGCATCACCCTCCAGGACGCCATCCAGCGGGCCCAGATGGCGCAGCCGTCGGTCGTCTCGGCGCAGGGCGCCGTGCAGCGCGCCGGCGCGCAGTACCGGTCGAGCTGGGGCGCCTACATTCCCAGCCTCTCGTTCAACTCGAGCTTCGGGACGAGCTATTCCAACGGCCCCTCGCGCGTCAACCAGATCACCGGCGAGGTCATCTCCGGCGAGTCGTACGCCAAGAGCATCAGCAACGGCGTCAGCGCGTCGGTGGACCTCTTCACCGGCTTTCGCCGCGGCGCCCAGATGGACGCCGCCCGGGCCACCGAGGCGGCCGCGGACGCCGGGCTCCTCGACGCCCAGTACCAGACGACCCTCAGCGCCAAGCAGACCTTCTTCGGCGCGCTGGCCGCGAACGAGCTGGTCCGCGTGCGCCGGGCCAGCCTGCGGCGCGCGGAAGAGCAGCTCACGGTGTCGGTGGCCAAGCTGCGCGCCGGCAGCGCCACCCGCTCCGACTCCCTGCGATCGCTGGTCACGCTGGGCAACTCGCAACTGAACCTCCTCACCGCCCTGACCTCGGTGGCCACGAGCGAGGCGAACCTTGGCCGGCTCGTCGGGATGGACGGACGTGTGCGCGCGCTGCCCGACTCCTCCTTCCTGACGGTCACCGAGATCGGCGACACCTCGGCGATCCGACTGGAGGCGGAGAACAACTCGCCCAAGGTGCGCGCCGCGCAGGCCCAGGCCGACGCCGCCCGCGCCAGCGTCAAGGCGAGCAAGGCCGCCTGGTGGCCGCAGCTCAACCTGTCGGGCCGGTACAGCTACAACGGCAATGACAGCCAGGACTACGAGTTCTTCGACAGCCGGTCGGCGACGCTCGCCCTGAGCTACCCGATCTTCAACCAGTTCCAGCGCGACCAGTCCATCGTCAACGCGACCACCGCCGCGGACGCGGCCGCCTCGACCGCCGCCGACGCCCGGCGCCAGGTGGACGCCTCGCTCACCGCGCGGCTGGCCGAACTCGAGTCGGCCCGGATTCAGATCGACATTACTGCCACGAGCCTGCAGGCGGCCACCGAGGACCTGCGCGTCAACCAGGAGCGCTACCGGGTCGGCGCGGCCACCATCGTGGACGTGCTGAGCTCGCAGGAGGCGCTGTCGCAGGCGGAAGTGGATGTCGTGCAGGCGCGGTACAACTACGTCGTCGCCAAGGCCCAGATCGAAGCCCTTATCGGGAGGTCGCTGTGAGCGCCACCATGAGCACCACCGCCGAGCGGATGGCCATGCTGCCGCCCGACGTGCCGCGGGACGCCATGATCGTCACCCGCAACCTGCAGCGGGAATACGACATGGGCGGCGAGGTCGTGCGCGCCCTCCGCGGCGTGGACATCGTCATCCGGAAGAACGAGTTCGTGGCCATCATGGGCCCCTCCGGCTCCGGCAAGTCCACGCTGATGAACATGATCGGCTGCCTCGACAGCCCGTCGGGCGGCGAGTACTGGCTGAACGGCTTCCGCGTCTCGGAGCTGGCGGACGACGAGCTGGCCCGGATCCGGAACAAGGAAATCGGGTTCGTCTTCCAGACCTTCAATCTCCTCCCGCGCGCCACGGCGCTCCACAACGTGGAGCTGCCGCTGGTCTACGCCGGCGTGGGCGCGAAGACCCGCCTGGCCAGGGCCACCGAGGCCCTGCAGCAGGTCGGGCTGGGCGACCGGATGCACCACCGCCCGAACGAACTGTCCGGCGGCCAGCGCCAGCGCGTGGCCGTGGCGCGTGCGCTGGTCAACAGCCCCAGCATCATCCTCGCCGACGAGCCGACCGGCAACCTCGACTCGGCCACGAGCACCGAGATCATGGCGCTCTTCGAGGACCTCCACCGCGGGGGCCAGACGATCGTGCTGGTCACCCATGAACCCGACATCGCCGCCCACGCCGCGCGCCAGGTCCACCTCAAGGACGGGCGCATCGAGCGGGACTTCCAGACGGAGAAGCACAGCTAATGCGGACCCAGACCCTGATCCTCGCCCTCCTGGCCCTCGCGGCCTGCAAGAAGGAAGTGCCGACCGTGGTGTACCAGGCGGTGCCGGCCGAGAAGCGCAACATCGTGGTGTCGGCGCAGGCCGCCGGCGCCATCCAGCCGGACACCACCGTGGAGGTCAAGTCCAAGGCGTCGGGCGAGATCCTCGACATGATGGTGGAGACCGGCCAGCTGGTGCAGCGCGGCGCCCTGATGGTCCAGGTGGACCAGCGGACCCCGCGGAACACCCTTGCCCAGGCGGAGGCGCAGCTCGAGGTGGCCCGCGCCCGGCTCAAGAACGCGGCCTCGCAGCTCTCCCGGGCCGACGAGCTCTACAAGTCGCAGTCGATCACGCAGACCGAGCAGGAGCAGGCGGTGCTCGCCTATGCCAACGCGAAGGCGGAGGTCGTCGGCGCGGAGGTGGCGGTGGAAAACGCCAAGATCCGCATGGCCGACACCGACGTGCGCGCGCCGATCACCGGCACCATCATCGAGAAGAACGTGGAGCGCGGGCAGGTCATCTCCTCGCCCACCAGCGACGTGGGCGGCGGCACGGTGCTGCTCAAGATGGCCGACCTGAACCTGGTCCAGGTGCGGACCCTCGTGGACGAGACCGACATCGGGAAGATCCGCGCGGGCCTCCGCGCCACCGTCACCGTGGACGCCTACCCGAACACCCCCTTCGACGGGGAGGTGCTCAAGGTCGAGCCGCTGGCGACCACCCAGCAGAACGTGACGATGTTCCCCGTCATCGTACGGATCGCGAACCGTGACGGACGGCTCCGGCCTGGCATGAACGCCGAGGTGGAGATCCACGTCGGCCAGCGCGACAGCGTGCTCGCCATCCCGAACGCCGCGCTCCGCACCCAGCGGGACGTCGGCTCGGCGGCGCAGGTGCTCGGGCTCGACCCCGCGGGGATCGAGGCGCAGCTGGCCGCCAACGACAGTGCCGCCCGGGCCCGTACGGACACGGCGGTCGGCCAGACGTCGCAGGCGGCGGTCGCCCCTGGGGCCGGCACCGCCCCGGCAGCTGGTGGAGCCCCGGCCGCGAACACCATGACCACCCCCGATGGCCGCACCATCACCCTGCCTCCCGGCGTGACGGAGGCGCAGGTCCGGGCCATCTTCGCCAAGCGGATGAGCGGCAAGGAGCTCACCGACACCGAGCGGGCCACGCTGCGCCAGGTCTTCGCCGGCATGGGCGGCGGGCGTCCGGGCGGCGGGGCGCGGCCGCCGTCGAACGACTTCCAGTTCGGCGGGCGCTACATCGTGTTCGTCCTCCGCAACGGCGTCCCGACCCCGGTCAACGTGCGCACCGGCCTCACCGACCTCGACTACAGCGAGGTGATGAGCGGCGTGGCGCTCGGCGATTCCGTGCTCATCCTGCCCAGCGCCAGCATGATCCAGTCGCAGCAGGAGTTCAAGCAGCGCATCGGCAACATGACCGGCGGCGGCCTCCCCGGCGTGCGCCAGACCACCACCCCCCCTGCAGCGGGCGGAGGACGGTAACCATGCAGTTCGGCGAAACGATCGCGGTCGCGTTCCAGTCGATCCGCGCCAATAAGCTCCGGACGGCGCTGACCATGCTCGGCGTCATCATCGGCGTCGCGGCGGTCATCGCCATGGTGGCCCTCGGCACCGGCGCCCAGCGGGCCGTCGAGGAGCGGATCGCCGCCCTCGGCGCCAACTTGCTGACCGTCTTCCCCGGCCAGTCCTTCCGGCAGGGGGTGGCGTCAAACGTCCGCGTCAGCCTCACCACCGACGACGCCGAGGCCATCATGCGTGACGCCCCGCTGATCGAGGCGGTGGTGCCGGAAATGCAGTCGTCGCTCCAGGTGAAGTACGGCAACAAGAACATCAACGCCAACATCGTCGGGACCACGGCCAACTACGCCGAGGTGCGGAACTACACCGTTCCCTACGGCCGGATGTTCACCTCCGGCGATGACGAGTCCCGCCAGCGGTACGCGGTGCTTGGCCATGACGTGCCGGAGATGCTCGGCGCGAACCCCGCGGCCCTGATCGGGCAGATGCTCCTCGTCCGCGGCATCCCGTTCGAGATCATCGGGGTCCTGAACCGGAAGGGGTCCGCTGGATCCTTCCAGAACCCCGACGAGCAGATCCTGATCCCGCTGGAAACGGCGCGCTACCGGATCTTCGGCACCGACCGGCTCCGGTCGATGACAGTCAAGGTGGCGGAGGGAGTGCCCATCGAGCAGGGGATGGTCGACTTCGAGCGGGTGCTGCGCCGGGAGCACAAGATCCGCCCGGGCGCCGACAACGACTTCCAGGTGCGCAACTTCCAGGACATCCTGGCCACCCAGCAGCAGGCCACCCAGGTGTTCACCGCGCTCCTCGCGAGCATCGCCGGGGTCAGCCTCCTGGTCGGCGGCATCGGCATCATGAACATCATGCTGGTGTCCGTCACCGAGCGCACCCGCGAGATCGGGATCCGCAAGGCGCTGGGCGCCACGCGCGGTAACATCCAGACCCAGTTCCTCATCGAGGCGATGGTGCTGTCGTTCGTCGGCGGCGCCCTCGGCATCCTCCTCGGGTCCGCGGCGGCCATCACGCTGTCCCGCCTGGCGGGATGGAACACCTACATCTCGCCCACGGCCATCGTGGTCGCGTTCGTGTTCAGCGCCGCGGTGGGGCTCTTCTTCGGCATCTTGCCGGCGCGGCGCGCCGCCAGCCTCGACCCGATCGTGGCGCTCCGGTATGAGTAGGGCGGCCGCGACGCTCCTCGCCGCCTGTGCGCTGGCCGCCTGCGGGCCCACCTCCTCCGCGCCTCCCCAGCCGGCGGCACCCCCCGGCTCGGGACGGATCTACCCGATGGCCCCGCCGGCGCCGGAGTTCATCCAGGCGCCGAACGTGCCGACCCTTCCCGGCTTCAGCAGCGCGGTCAAGATCGGTCAGACCATCTACCTCGCGGGACAGGTGCCCCTCGACAGCACCGGACTGCTGGTCGGGGAGGGCGATCGGGTGGCCCAGCTCAAGCGGGCCCTCGGCAACGCGACGGCCGTCGTCCGGTTCGCACGGGGAGTCCCCGCGGACATCGTCAAGCTGACCGTCTACTGCGTCGGCTGCACGCGCGACGACTTCGACGCGATGCGGATCGCCGCGTCCGGCATCTTCCCGAGCGGGGAGGGAGCCGCGCTCACGATGATCGGCGTCGCGGCGCTGCCCGAGCCCGACATGCTGGTCGCCGTGGACGGCGTCGCGGTCCTGCGGGGGACGATCCCCGACCGGACCCGCGACCCAGCGGCCGCACCGCACTAAGTTTCGGCCATGCTCCTCCCTCTCCTGGCAGCCCTGGTCCAGACTCCGACCCAGGCTCCTCCGCCTACGGTCACGATCCCGAGGATCGAGGCCACCGTCACAGTGGACGGCCTTCTCGACGAGCCGGTCTGGGCCCAGGCCGCCCGGCTCGACGGCTTCCACCAGTACCGTCCGGTGGACGGCCGCATGGCGGAGGAGGAGACCATCGTCCTCGTCTGGTTCTCCCCCACGGCCATCCACTTCGGCATCATCGCGCACGACTCCGACCCTTCGAGCATCCGCGCCACCTTCACCGACCGCGACAAGATCGGCGGCGAGGACCGGGTGCGGCTGTACCTGGACACCTTCAACGACCGGCGCCGCGCCGCGTTCTTCGGGGTGAACGGGCTCGGCGTGCAGGAAGACGGCCTCCGGAGCGAGACGGGCACCAGCGCGGGCAGCCTCTTCGGCGGCCAGGACGACCTGAACGTGGACTACCTCTGGGACTCCAAGGGACGGCGCACCGAGCGCGGCTACGAGGTCGAGGTCCGGATCCCCTTCAAGAGCCTGCAGTACGCCGGCTCGGGGCCGCAGGAGTGGGGGTTCAACGCCGTGCGCTACGTGCAGCGAAGCGGCTACGAGGACACCTGGACCGACGTGCGGCGGGCCAACTCGAGCTTCCTGGCGCAGGAAGGGGTGCTCACGGGCCTGGAGGGAATGCAGCGCGGGCTGGTGTTCGAGGCGCAGCCGTTCGTGACCGCGGGGTGGGCCGGGTCCCTCGCCGCCGACGGAACGTTCAACCGCGACGACCCCGAGCCCAGCGCCGGCATCAACCTCCAGCTCGCGACCACGAGCCTGGCCTTCGACGCCACCGTCAACCCCGACTTCAGCCAGGTCGAGAGCGACCAGGGGCTGATCACGGTCAACGAGCGCTTTGCGCTCTACGTGCCGGAAAAGCGACCGTTCTTCCTCAAGGGGATCGACCTCTTCTCGACACCCGGTCAGCTCATCTACACCCGGCGCATCTTCGACCCGATCGGTGGCGCGAAGGTCACCGGCAAGCTGGGCCGCAACAGCATCGCCTACCTCGGCTCCGTGGACGACCTCGGCGCCACCGACGCCTGGTTCAGCCTGCTCCGCGTCCGCCGCGACCTCGGCGAGAACAGCGTGGCCGGCCTGACCTACACCGACCGCATCGAGGGCAGCGCGTACAACCGCCTCGTCGAGGGCGACGCCCACATCGTCTTCGCCAAGCTGTACTTCGTCGAGGCCCAGTACGGCCAGTCCTGGACCAGCCTCGACGACGGCAACGGGACCCTCACCGACCCGATCTGGAAGCTGACCTTCGACCGCACCGGGCGGACGTGGGGCTTCAACTACACCGTCAACGGCATCGGCACGGACTTCATCGCCGGCTCGGGCTTCGTGCCCCGTAACGACATCGTGACCGCCCACATCTTCAACCGCCTCTCGTTCTACGGCGCCAAGGGCGCGCTGCTCGAGAACTTCACCACCTTCTTCGGGCCGACCTGGCTCTACGAGTACGACGGGTTCACCCAGAACGCCCCGATCGAGGGAAAGCAGGAAGTCACCTTCCAGTTCACGCTGCGCGGCGGATGGGAGCTGAGCGCCAAGACGGGGAGGGAGTTCACCACCTTCGCGCCCGAATTCTATTACGGGCTGGAGACCGCCCCGGGGGTGCCGTTCGCGCCGCCGCCGAGCCTGGACAATCTCTACGCCGGGGAATTCTCCGTCACCACGCCCACCTACCGGCTGTTCGACGCGGCCGCCAGCGTCGAGTTCGGTCACACGCCGCTCTACGCCGAGGGGAGCGAGGGACAGGGCGCCGCCCTCAGCGCGAGCGTCAACTTCCGGCCCAGCAAGACGCTCCGGTTCGAGGGGCGGCTGGCCTACGCCACGCTGGAGCGCGCCTCCGACGGCTCCGACTTCGCCAACAGCGTGATCCCCCGGTTCAAGGTCGAGTACCAGCCCACGGTGCCGCTCTTCTTCCGGGTCATCACCGAGTACCAGTCCACCAGCCGCGCCGAGCTCCGCGACCCGGTCACCGGCGACATCCTGTACGTCAACGGCGTGTTGTCGACGCCGCTCGACGACCACGGCCTCCGTTTCGACGTCCTCGCGTCCTACGAACCGAGCCCCGGCACCGTCGCCTTCCTCGGGTACGGCTCCATCTCCGCCTCGGCCGACGCATGGGATTTCGGCTCGCTGCAGCGCCAGACCGACGGGTTCTTCGTGAAGCTGGCCTACCTCTTCCGCCGCTAGCCGGAGGTTCCGTGCGCCGTTCCACCATCCTTGGCACCGGCTTCTGTGTCCCCGACCGGGTCGTCACCAACGACGACCTCGCCTCCCTCATGGACACGTCGGACCAGTGGATCCGCGAACGCACCGGCATCGAGGAGCGGCGCTGGGTGCGCGAGGGGCAGACCTCCGTCGACCTGGCGCTGCCGGCGGCCAAGCAGGCGCTCGAGGCGGCTGGGCTCACCGCCACGGACATCGACGCGATCGTCTTCGCGACCTCGACCCCGGACCATTTCTGCCCGGGGAACGGCGTCTACCTCCAGCGGGCGCTGGGCGCCGGCAACCTGCCGGCGCTCGATATCCGCACCCAGTGCAGCGGCTTCGTGTACGGTCTCTCGGTGGCGGACGCCTGGATCCGCGCCGGCCAGTACGAGCGGATCCTCCTCGTGGGAGAGGAGATCCAGTCCACCGGCATGGACCTCAGCACCGCAGGCAGGCATACCGCCGTGATTTTCGCCGACGGCGCGGGCGCGGCGGTCCTTGGGCCGAGCGACGCCGGCGAGGAGCGGGGAATCCTCGGCTTCGACCTGCACACCGACGGGGATTTCGCGGAGAAACTCTGGGTGGATGCGCCGGGCTCGATGTACCATCCGCGCATCTCCACCGCCCAGCTCGAGCAGGGCCAGCAGTGGCTCCAGATGGACGGGCGGGACGTGTTCCGACATGCGGTCACCCGGATGCCGGAGTCGGCCACCGCGGTGCTCACGAAGGCGGGGTACACCTGGGACGACGTGAACCTCCTGATCCCCCACCAGGCGAACCTGCGAATTTCGGAGGCGGTGCAGAAGTCGCTCAAGCTCCGCGACGACCAGGTCTACAACAACATCATGCGCTACGGCAACACTACGTCTGCGACCATCCCGATCGCGCTGGACGAGTGCGTCCGCAGCGGTCGCCTCAAGCGGGGCGACCTGCTCGTGCTGACGGCGTTCGGGTCGGGCTTCATGTGGGGGAGTTGCATCATCCGCTGGTAGGGCTGATTCCGGCTGGACGCCCCTCGACCGGGCTGCGCCAGGGAAGATCCCCGAGCCGGGCGCACTCGATGAAACATCGGTGGACGGTGTTTCGTACTGAAACACGGCTCCAACCCTCGAGGACAACATGGGCCTCATCGCCCTGGGCATCACCATCGCGGCCGCCGTCGGCGGCTTCGTCATCGCCAAGAACTTCGTCCGCCGCCGGCTCCGGTTCGTGGACGGCGTGAACAACCCCGTCTTCCCGCTCGCCGCCGGGCTCCTGGCGGCCGTCGTGGCCCTTCCGGCCGCCCTGCTGCCCATTATCACGATGGGCACCGCCGCGATCTTCGGGATCGGCGCCGGCGTCGGCACCGCGAGCGGGGTCAAGGCCATCCGTCGGGGAGATGGTTAGGCCGCCCGCTCCCGGATATCTTGAGGGCATGGCGACCGTCTCCTGCGTGCGTTGCGGCCAGACCCGCGACCAGATGGCCTTCCGGCCCTTCCAGAACGAGCTTGGCCTCCGGGCGTTCGAACAGATCTGCGCCGTGTGCTGGGGTGAGTGGCTGAAGTACCAGCAGCAACTCATCAACCACTACGGCCTGGATCTGCGAAGCCCGGAGGCCAAGAAGTTCCTGT
>CAYUOK010000035.1:0-2670 GCA_964446395.1 uncultured Gemmatimonadaceae bacterium
CGGCCAGCGGCCGGATCGAGCCGCAGACCAAGGTGGACATCAGCGCCGACATCACGGGCCGGATCACGCAGATCGGGGTCAAGGAAGGCGACTGGGTCAAGAAGGGCCAGTTCCTGATCCAGATCGACCCCGCACAGTACGAGGCCGCGGTGGCCCGGGCCGAGGCGATGCTCTCCTCGTCCACGGCTTCCCAGGTGCAGGCCAAGGCCAACTATGACCAGGCCGAGCGGACCGTGCGCCGGGCCAAGGAGATCAGCACCAGCAGCCCCAACCTGATCTCCACCGAGGCGGTGGAGCAGGCGCAGACGGCGTTCGAGGTGGCGGCGGCCAACCTGAACGCCGCGAACGCCCAGGTGGCCCAGAACCGGGCGACGCTGCAGGACTCGCGGGACCAGCTGGCCAAGACGCGGCTCATCTCGCCGCTCGACGGCCGGGTGACCCGGCTCAACGTCGAGGTGGGCGAGGTCGCGGTGCCCGGCACCTTCTCCCGCGAGACCGCGCTCCTCATGACGGTGGCCGACCTCTCCGTCATCCTGGCCAAGGTCCAGGTGGACGAGACCGACGTCGTCCGGCTCGCGCTCGGCGATTCGGTGCGCGTGACGATCGACGCCTTCCCCGACACCGCGTTCGTCGGCCGGGTGACCGAGATCAGCAACAGCGCCCAGCTCACCGCCACGGCCACGGCGGCCGGCTCGTCGGACCGCGCGGTGGACTTCGACGTCGAGATCACCCTGACGAACCCGCCGGAGGACATCCGGCCCGACCTGAGCGCCACGGCCAAGATCATCACCGACACCCGCACCCAGGTGCCGAGCGTGCCGATCATCGCGCTCACGGTCCGGCAGCACGAGGCGCTGCCCAACGAGAGCGTGCCGGCGACGGCCGCGGCCGCCCCCGCGGACTCCGCGGCGGGCGGGAAGAAGCAGGACACCGAGGGGGTGTTCATCGTGCGCGGGGGCGTGGCCACCTTCACCCCGGTCAAGGTGGGGATCGCGGGCGAGGAGTACTTCGAGGTCCTCTCCGGCGTGCAGCTGGGCGACTCGATCGTGGCCGGCACCTACCAGACGATCCGCGACCTGCAGGACAGCACCAAGGTCCGGGCCATGAAGGCCCCGGCCCCCGACGCGGAAAAGAAGTGATGAGCGACCTCGTCATCGCCGTCCGCGCGCTCACGCGGGCCTACGAGATGGGCGCCGAAGTGGTCCACGCGCTGCGCGGCGTGGACCTCGAGATCCGCCGCAACGAGTACGTGGCCATCATGGGGCCGTCCGGCTCCGGCAAGTCCACCCTGATGAACATGATCGGGTGCCTCGACACGCCGTCCAGCGGGGAGTACTGGCTGAGCGGGCAGGAAGTGTCGCGGATGGGCGACGACGCCCTGGCCCGGGTTCGGAACCGGGAAATCGGGTTCGTCTTCCAGACGTTCAACCTCCTGCCCCGCGCCACGGCGCTGCACAACGTGGAGCTGCCGCTGGTGTACGCGGGCACCAACGCCCGCGACCGCCGGGCGCGGGCCGAGGAGGCCCTGGCGCGGGTCGGCCTGGCCGACCGGATGCACCACCGCCCGAACGAGCTCTCCGGCGGCCAGCGGCAGCGCGTCGCCATCGCCCGCGCGCTGGTGAACCGGCCCGCCATCCTCCTGGCCGACGAGCCGACCGGGAACCTCGACAGCACGACGAGCGAGGAGATCATGCGGGTCTTCGCCAACCTGCACGCCGAGGGGCAGACGGTGGTGATGGTGACCCACGAGCCGGACATCGCCGCGCACGCCGAGCGGGTCGTGGTCCTGCGCGATGGCCGGGTGGCGAGCGACGTCCTGAACCAGCCGCGGGCGGCCTGAGCCGATGCCGATCTGGGAAGCCGTCACGATGGCCCTCCGGACGATCCGGGCGCAGAAGCTGAAGAGCTTCTTCTCCCTGATCGGCGTGCTGATCGGCGTCATGTTCCTGATCGCGGTGGTCTCCATCGTGCAGGGCATGAACGTGTACATGGAGGACCAGTTCGCGAACCGGCTGATCGGGCTCAACACCTTCCAGGTCCGGCAGCGGCCGAGCATCAGCACCGGCGACGTGCCGCGCGAGGTCTGGATGGGATGGCGGCGCCGGCCCCGGATCACCTACGCCGACGCGGAATACCTGAAGGAGCGGGTGACCACGCCGGCCACCATGGCGATGTTCTGCTCCGACCGCATGGCGCTCAGCTACGACGGGAAGAAGGCCAAGGACATCGACCTGGTCGGCACCGAGGCGACCTACTTCCAGATCAAGAACTACGAGGTGGTGAACGGGCGCGCCTTCACCGCGCAGGAAGTGCGCGCGGGGCGGACCGTCGTGGTCCTCGGCGACCTCGTGGCCGAGAAGCTCTTCCCGGGACAGGACCCGGTGGGCAAGGACGTCGTCATCGAGGGCCTGCCCTACCGGATCGTCGGGGTGGTGGCCAAGCAGGGCAACCTCTTCGGGATCTCGCTGGACAAGTTCGCCGTCATGCCGTACACCGCGCCGGCGCGGCGGTACATCTGCCCGATCAACATCCTCGACGACCTGCAGATCCAGACGGCGGGCCCCACCGAGATGCAGGCGGCGATGGCGGAGGTCGAGGCGCTGATGCGGGCCCGGCGCGGGCTGAAGCCGGGCCAGGAGAACAACTTCCACCTGCAGACGGCGGAGGGCG
>CAYUOK010000035.1:2770-5061 GCA_964446395.1 uncultured Gemmatimonadaceae bacterium
CGCGGGCTGAAGCCGGGCCAGGAGAACAACTTCCACCTGCAGACGGCGGAGGGCGCGCTCGAGGGCTGGAAGCGGATCTCCCGGGTGCTCTTCATGGCGCTGCCCGGCCTGGTGGCCATCTCGCTGGTGGTCGGCGGCATCGTGATCATGAACATCATGCTCATGGCGGTGTCCGAGCGGACGCGGGAAATCGGCATCCGGAAGGCGCTGGGGGCCAAGCGCCGGGACATCCTCGCCCAGTTCGTCGTCGAGTCGGCCACCCTCTCCACGGTGGGCGCGGCGTTCGGCATCGGCGCCGGGATCTCGCTCGCGTTCGTCGTCCGCGCGCTCACGCCGCTCCCGGCGGCCGTCGCCCCCTGGTCCATCTTCGTCGGCGTGGGCCTCGGCATCCTCGTCGGCATGGTGGCCGGCGTGTACCCGGCCACCCGGGCCAGCCGGCTCGACCCCATCGTGGCGCTTCGCGCCGAATAGCGGGGAGACTCCGTGTCCCAGACGTTCAGCCGCGCCGTCGAAGGCATCGGCATCGCGCTCGACTCCCTCCGGGCCAGCAAGGTCCGCGCGGCCCTGACGATCCTCGGCGTCGCGATCGGCGTCATGGTCGTCATCGCCATGGCGTCCGCCATCACCGGCATCAACCGCGCGCTGACGAAGGAACTCGAGTCGGCCGGTCCGCGGACCTTCTTCGTGGAGCGCTACTTCCAGGGCGGGCTGAACATTTCCGACGGCTCGGACGAGCTCTCCCCGTGGCGGCGGATGCCCTGGATCACCGTGGCGGAAGCCGAGCTCATCCGGCAGCTCCCCGCCATCCAGGACGTGTCCGTGCAGGAGTTCACCAGCGGACCGGTCAAGTACGGGGACGTGGACCTGACCAGCGTGCAGGTGGCGGGCTTCGGCCCGGCCTGGGTGTACGTGACCGGCGGCCAGATCGTGGCCGGGCGGAGCTTCACCGCCTCGGAATACTCGGCGGGCTCGCGCGTCGTGGTCATCAACGACAAGCTGGCGGAGACGCTCTTCCCCGGCCTCGACCCGATCGGCAAGACCATCAAGATCTTCGGGCTGCCGTTCGAGGTGATCGGCCTGCACGTCGAGGCGGCCTCGCTCTTCGGCGGAGGCGACAACGCCCGCCTGGCCATCCCGCACACCACCTTCGAGAAGGTGGCGGACTACTGGAAGGGATGGATGGACATCGCGGTCCTGCCGGTGGAGGGCGTGACGGTGGAGGAGGCGCAGGACCAGGTGGTGACCGCCCTCCGCGCCAGCCGCGGGCTGAAGCCGAGCCAGGAGAACAACTTCGCGATCCTGACGCAGGAAAAGATGCTGGAGACCTTCGACAAGATGACGGGGGCCTTCTTCCTCGTGATGCTGGCGCTCTCGAGCGTCGGGCTCATGGTGGGCGGCGTCGGCGTCGTGGCCATCATGATGATCTCCGTGACCGAGCGGACGCGGGAGATCGGCGTCCGGAAGGCGCTCGGGGCCACCCGGCGCGAGGTGCTCTTCCAGTTCCTGGTGGAGGCCGCCACGCTGACCCTGGTCGGCGGCGTCGCCGGGATGCTGCTCGGCGGGCTCATCGCGCTCGCCATCAACAAGCTGACCCCCATCCCCGCGGCCGTGCCGCTCTGGTCGGTGGTGGTGGCGCTCCTCGCCTCCATCGTGACCGGCATCATGTTCGGGATGTATCCCGCCAACAAGGCGAGCAAGCTGGATCCGGTGGAGGCGTTGAGGTACGAGTAGTCAGCTGGGCAGCGGGGCAGCGGGGCGGTTGAACCTGCCCCCCTGCCCCGCGGCCCCGCGGCCCCGCTAAGTTTCCACATGCCCGTCCGCGAAGCATTCCGGCTCGCCCTCCAGTCCATCCTCAGCAGCAAGCTGCGGTCGTTCTTCACGCTCCTCGGCATCATCGTGTCCGTCGGGTTCCTGGTGGCGGTGGTGGCCATCATCCAGGGGATGAACGCCTACGTGAAGGAGAACATCACCGGCGCGGTGATCGGCACGAACGCCTTCCAGGTGCGGCGCGACCCGGTGGCGCTCGGCCTCATGGACGACGACGAGGTGCGCGCCATCGCCAAGCGGCCGCTGGTGACGATGGACGACGCGGAGGTGGTCCGGCGCGCGCTGCCCGACGCCGAGGCGGTGGCCTTCCAGTCCGGGTGGCCGACGCCGACCAGCGACGTGATCTACCGGAACACCAGCGTCGGCGACGTCCTGATCTTCGGCATCACGCCGCCCTTCCAGATCGTGCGCGACTACGTCTTCGCGGCGGGGGAGCCGCTGACCGAGCCCGACCTCGACGGGCG
>CAYUOK010000035.1:5161-9658 GCA_964446395.1 uncultured Gemmatimonadaceae bacterium
GTGGAGCCGGGGATGGCGCGGGCGCAGGAGGCGATGCGGGTGGCGCACCGGCTCCGGCCCACCGAGCCCGACGACTTCACCGTGGACAAGGCGGACGCGCTCGTGGCGTTCTGGAAGAGCCTGACGAAGATCCTCTTCACGATCATTCCCGCCGTCGTCTGCATCGGCATCGTGGTCGGCGGCATCGTCATCATGAACATCATGCTGATGACCGTCAACGAGCGGACCCGCGAAATCGGCATCCGGAAATCGCTGGGGGCCACGCGGCGCGACATCCGGCGCCAGTTCCTGGTGGAGGCCGCCACGCTGTCGTTCTTCGGCGGCATCCTCGGCGTGGCGGCGGGGTGGTCGCTCGCGCTCCTGGTGTCGGCGGCCACGCCCCTGCCCGCGCGCGTGACCGCCTGGTCGGTGTCGATCGCGCTCGCGCTCGGCGCCGGCACCGGCCTCCTCTTCGGCGTGTACCCCGCCACCCGGGCGGCCCGGCTCGACCCCATCACCGCGCTCCGGGCCGAATAGGCGATGATCCCGATCAGCCGGGTGGGTGAAGGCGTCCTGATGGCGCTGGACGCGATGCGCGCCAACAAGGTCCGCTCCGCCCTGACGGTGCTGGGGGTCATCATCGGCGTCGCCACCGTCATGACGATGGCCTCGATCGTCCAGGGCGTCCGGACCCAGATCTTCAACGCGCTGGAGACCGCCGGCCCCACCGCGTTCTACGTCATGCGCTACTTCAGCCAGACCCCGATCAACCCGGACAACCTCCCCTACGAAGTCCGGATCCGCCCGGTGCTGAGGGAGAGCGACGCCGAGGCGATCGCGCAGATCCCGGAGATCCAGTACTCGGGAATGTGGATCCAGATCTTCGCGCGGATCGAGTCGCAGGGGACCCGCACGCAGACGCTCATCGTCTGGGCCGCGGACGACCACTACATGGACATCCAGGGCGGCACCCTGCTGCGTGGCCGCTTCTTCACCCAGTCCGAGCTCGCCGGCGAGCAGGTGATCGTGCTCGAGGAGGAGACGGCCACCCACCTCTTCGGGCGCCTCGACCCGATGGGCCAGCTGGTCCGCGTCAACGGGGTGCCGTTCCGGGTGATCGGGATCTACCAGAAGCCGCAGAACATCTTCGAGCCGCCGGGGCAGCAGAACGGCGCGATCGTCCCCTACCGGTCGGCGAAGTACAACCTGCGGTACGACGAGACCAATGGGCTGTTCATCTCGGTCAAGGGGCGGCCCGAGGTGGACGTGAAGCGGGCCCAGGACCTCGTCACCGTGGCGCTCCGGCGCGAGCGCAAGCTCCGCCCGGGCGTGCCGAACACCTTCGACATCCTGACCCAGGACCAGATCCTCGACACGATCAGCAGCCTGACGTCGGCCTTCTTCGGCGTGATGGTGGCGCTCTCCGGCGTGGCGCTCCTGGTCGGCGGGATCGGCGTCATGGCGATCATGATGGTGTCCGTGACCGACCGGACCCACGAGATCGGGCTCCGCAAGGCGCTCGGGGCCACGCGGCGGGAGATCCTGCTGCAGTTCCTGGTCGAGGCCGCCACCCTGACCCTGGTGGGCGGCCTCCTCGGCATCCTCGTGGGGCTCGGCCTCGGCGAGGTGCTCAAGCGGGTGCTCGACCTGCAGTCGTCGGTGCCGCTCTGGAGCGCGGTCCTGGCCACGGTGGTGTCGGTGGGCATCGGGCTCGTCTTCGGGATGTACCCCGCCAACAAGGCGGCGCGGATGGACCCGGTCGAGGCCCTGCGGCACGAGTAGACGGGGAGGCCGGACCTCGCGCTTCCCCGCTTCCCCGCTATTTTCCCTCCCCATGTCCATCGACATCCTGGCCATCGCGGCCCACCGTGACGACGTCGAGCTCACCTGCGCCGGCACCCTGCTCCGCGCCATCGACCAGGGGCACAGCGCCGGCATCCTCGACCTCACCGCCGGCGAGAGCGGCACCCGCGGCAGCGCGGCGCTCCGCGCCGCGGAAGCCGAGGCGGCCGCCCGGATCCTCGGGGTCGCCGAACGCCGGAACGCCGGCCTTCCCGACGCGCACCTGCAAAACTCGGAGGAAGCGCGCCGGATCGTGGTCGCGGAGATCCGCCATTTCCGACCGCGCGTCGTGATCCTCCCCTACCCCGTGGGCCGCCACCCCGACCACCGGATCGCATCGGAGCTGGGGCGCGACGCCTGCTTCCTGGCCGGCCTCGCCCGGTACGACGCCCCCGGCGAACCCCACCGCCCGCACAAGGTCCTCTACGCGCTCAGCTACCGCGAGGACCCGGTCAAGCCGACGTTCGTGGTGGACATCAGCGACCAGTTCGAGCGGAAGCTCGCCGCCATCCGCTGCTACGCCTCCCAGTTCGACGGCGCCAAGGCGGCCGGCGAGATTTTCCCGACCGGACAGGACCTCTACTCCCTCGTCGAGACGCAGAACGCGCATTACGGCTCGCTCATCCGGACCCGGTTCGGGGAACCCTACTTCACCCAGGAAACCGTCCGCATCGACGACGTGCTCGCGCTCGACGTCTCCAGCATGTAGCTATCTTGCCCTCCATGAGCCACCCCCCGGTGTATCTCGACCACGCCGCCACGACCCCCGTGCGCGCCGAGGTCCTCGAGGCGATGCTGCCCTTCCTGGGCGCGGCCGCCTTCGGCAACCCGTCGAGCGCGCACCGATTCGGGCGCACCGCCCGTGCCGGCGTCGAGGAGGCGCGGCGCAAGGTGGCCGCGGCGGTCGGGGCCGAGCCGAACCAGGTGATCTTCACCTCCGGCGGCACCGAGGCCGACAACCTCGCCGTCATCGGCGCCGCGCTGGCCGCCGGCGCCGCCGGGCGGCCGATGCACGCGGCCGCGTGCGCCACCGATCACAAGGCGGTCCTCGCCGCGGCGCACGCGGTGACGCGGCTCGGCGGCACCGAGTCCATCCTTCCCGTGGACCGGCACGGCGTCCTCGACCTGGCGGCGCTCGACCGGACGCTCGCCGACTCGCCCGCCGTGGTGTCCGTCATGTGGGTGAACAACGAGGTGGGGACGATCCAGCCCGTGGAGGAAATCGGTCGGCGCTGCCGCGCCGCGGGCGCCATGTTTCACACCGACGCCGTGCAGGCGTTCGGGCAGCTCCCCGTGTCCGTCGAGGCCGCCGACGCCACCCTGCTCACCCTGTCCGGCCACAAGATCGGCGCGCCGAAGGGGATCGGGGCGCTCGTGGTGCGGAGCCGCGCGGCGGTCGAGGCCATCATCCACGGCGGGAGCCAGCAGTTCGGCCTGCGCCCGGGCACCGAAAACGTCCCCGGCTCCGTGGCCCTGGGCCGGGCGGCCGAACTGGCGGCCAGCGAGCAGGGGGAGAAGGCCGCCCGGCTCGCCGGGCTGCGCGACGAGCTGGCGGCCCGCATCCGGGCGGCCATTCCAGACGCGGTCTGGATCGCCGAGGACGGCCCCCGCGCGCCGCACGTGCTCAGCGTGGCGATCCCGGGGGCTGACGCCGAAGCGCTCCTGATGCACCTCGACCTCCAGGGGGTCGCGGCGTCGGGCGGGTCCGCCTGCAACACCGGCGCGGCCGAACCGTCGCACGTGCTGACCGCCATGGGAGTCCCGCGGGAGCTGGCGCTCTGCACCGTGCGCTTCTCGCTCGGGCGGGAGACGGTCCCGGCCGACATCGACCGCGCCGCGGAGGTGTTCCCCGCGGTGGTCGCCAAGGTGCGGAAGCTCGCCGGGGTGCTCGGGCGTGCGTGAGCGCGTCCTGGTCGCCATGTCAGGCGGCGTGGACAGCTCCGTGGCCGCGGCGCTGCTCGTCGAGCAGGGCTACGACGTGGTGGGCGCCACGATGAAGCTCTTCTGCTACGGGGACTCGGTGCCGGACCGGCCCTGCTGCTCGCTCGACTCGATCAACGACGCCCGCGACGTGGCGCACCGGCTCGGCATCCCGCATTACGTCCTGAATCTCGAGGACCGCTTCTCCCTTCACGTCATCCAGAACTTCGTGTCGGAGTACAGCCGGGGCCGCACCCCGATTCCCTGCGTCCGCTGCAACTCGTTCACCAAGTTCCGCGACCTCCTGGCCCACGCCGACGCCCTCGACTGCCAGTACCTCGCGACCGGCCACTACGCCGTGGCCCGCGACGGGGCGCTGTACCGCGGCGAGGACCGGAGCAAGGACCAGAGCTACTTCCTCTGGGGCATCGACCGCGCGGTGGTGGCCCGGATGCTGACGCCGGTGGGGACTTCCACGAAGGAGGAGACCCGCGCGATCGCGCGGCGCCTCGGCCTGGCCACGGCCGACAAGCCGGAGTCGGTCGAGATCTGCTTCGTCCCCGACGACGACTACGTGGGCGTGCTCGAGCAGCATCTCCCCGCCGACGCCCCCGCGCTCACGCCGGGCCCCCTGACCACCGTGGCGGGCGACGTCATCGGCGAGCACGAGGGCTTCGCGCGGTACACCGTGGGACAGCGACGCGGGCTGCCCGGCGGGTTCGCCGAGCCGATGTACGTCGTGGCCATCCGGCCGGA
>CAYUOK010000036.1:0-9552 GCA_964446395.1 uncultured Gemmatimonadaceae bacterium
GCTTCGAGCCCCCGCCGCCGCCGCCCCCGGTGGAAGCGGTGGAACCGGCGGCCGATGCGGTCCTGGCCGGCATGCTCGACGACGAGCTGTAGGATTGCAGTGGCTGAGATGAACACGGCGGCGCCCGGGGAGATATCCCCGGGCGCTGTCGCGTTGGACCCTCACTCTGGCGCATCCCCGGTTGCCGGTCCACCTTGGGACATCCGCCGCCGGTTTCATCCCCCCCCGAACCCGGCCCCGCCTCTGCAGGCATCGCGTTCAAGGAGTCGCACATGCGCTGGAACTGCCTTGCCCGTCCCCTGGTCGTTGCGATGGTCGGACTCACGATCCTCAACTGCTCCAGTGACGGCGATGGCGGCGGACCCGCTCCGGTCGCCACGACGCTCGCCCTTGTGTCGGGCAACGGCCAGATCGGCACGGCCGGCACCGCGCTCGTCAACCCCATCATCGTGAAGGTGACCGATCAGGACGGCACCGCCATGGCCAACGTCTCGGTCGTCTTTGCCGTGACGGCTGGTGGCGGGAGCCTCGGAGCAGCCACCGTCGCGACGAACTCGCAGGGGCAGGCCTCCACAGTCTGGACCCTCGGCACGACCGCCGGCGCGCATGCGGCCACCGCGACCGTCTCCGGCCTTACCGGGTCGCCGGTCGCATTCACGGCCACCGCGACCGCGGGGTCGGGCACCCAGGTCGTCATCACGTCTGGCAACACGCAGGCCGGCGAAGTGCTTAGCGCGGTCGCCCAGGCACCAACGGTCACGATCCACGATGCCTACGGCAACCCCGTGCCGGGTGCGACCGTCTGGTGGGCGGTCCTGGCCGGCGGCGGGTCCGTCTCGGCAGGCACTTCGCAGACGAACACGCAGGGGGAGGCCTCCATCGCCTGGACCCTTGGTCCCGTGGTTGGGACCGGCCTCCAGTCGCTGCGCACCTCGATCAATTCGGGGGCCTTCGGGACGTTCACCGCGTCGGGTGTCCTGACGGCAGGTACCCTGGCCATCAACGGGGGGGACAACCAATCCGCGGCCGCGGGAACCGCCGTCGCGACCACGCCTTCCGTATTGGTGAAGACGCCTGGGGGGAGCGGCGTCCCCGTGCAGGGGGTGACGGTGACTTGGGCCGTGACGGCGGGTGGTGGATGGACGTCGGCGGCGACCAGCGTCACCAATGCTGCCGGCATCGCCTCGATCGGGTGGACCGTCGGGACGACTCTCGGAGCCAACACCCAGGGGTTGTCCGCGACGGCGACTGGACTGACCGGTTCCCCAGCGACTTTCGTGGCGAGCGCCACCGCTCCGCCAACCCAGATAGACTACGTCTCCGGGAGCTACCAAACGGGGACCGCAGGCCAGGCGCTGGCTCAGCCGCTCGTGGTCGTGGTGCGAGACGCCGCAAACATGCCGGTGCAAGGTGTCGTCGTCAGCTGGTTCGTGCAGGCCGGTGGAGGGTCATTCGCGGCCCCAACCAGCGTCACCGACGCCTCCGGGGAGGCAACGATGACGGCGACAGTCGGGACGACCGCGGGAACCGACAATCAGAGATTGACGGCTGAGGTGCCCGGGCTGATGAACAATCCCGTGACCTTCTGGGCGAGTGTCGTGGCGGCCGCGGCATCGCAGATCGCCAAGTCGTCGGGCGATGCGCAGACCGCCACGGTGGGGACCCTCCTGCCGCAGCCGATCGCGGTGCTGGTCCGGGACCAGTACGGCAATCCCGTCTCGGGCGTGGGCGTGGCTTGGGCGGCCGATCCCTGCTGTGGTTCCACGGCGGTGAGCGGCTCGCTCACCAATGCCTCGGGCATCGCCTCGGCCAGCTGGACCATCGGGGCTGAGGCGGGTGTGGGCAACCAGACCGCGACGGCGACCGCGCCGGGCCTGGCGGGTTCGCCGGTCCAGTTCACCGCCAGCGCGACTGCCGGCGCGCCGGCCTTACTCGAGATCGCCACCGGCGACAACCAGAGTGCATCGGCGGGATCACCGCTCCCGGCGCCGCTCGTGGTCCGGGTCGGCGACCTGTACAACAACCCGGTCTCGGGGGTGACGGTCAATTGGGTCGCCGCGACGGGCGGGGGCACGGTGTCCGGCCCGACGTCGATCACCAACGCGTCGGGGAACGCCTCCATCAACCGAACCCTGGGCGGCACCGTCGGGGTGCAGACCACCACGGCCTCGGTGGCGGGAACGACCCCGGCGCTGGTGACCTTCAACGCGACCGCCACCGCGCTGGTCAGCAACTACAACGTCACGCTTCGATACATCTCGTCCATCTCCCCGGCGCGCCAGGCGGTGTTCGATGCGGCCGCGGCGAAGTGGAGCAGCATCATCACCGGTGATGTGCCGAATGTCGCCATGAACATCGCCGCCGGCAGCTGCGGGACGAACTCGCCGGCGCTCAACGAGACTGTTGACGACGTGCTGATCTTCGTGACGGTAGACTCGATCGACGGGCCGGGCACCATCCTCGGTTCGGCCGGACCGTGCTACATTCGCACCTCCAACTCCCGGCTCTCGATCATCGGCCGGATGACCTTCGATTCAGCGGACGTCGCGATGCTCGAGGCGGGCGGCACCTTCAACGCCGTCATCCTGCACGAGATGGGGCACGTCCTTGGGATCGGGACGCTGTGGAACGTCCCGATCGCTTCACCTCCGCCGCCGCTGTTGATCGGCGCCGGCACCGCGGATCCTTACTTCAGCGGCGCCACGGCGATTGCCCAGTTCAACGCCAACGGCGGCGGCGTCTACCTCGGAACACCAGTGCCGGTGGAAAACACGGGCGGCCCCGGGACCCGGGACGGTCACTGGCGCGAGTCGGTCATGGGCAAGGAGCTGATGACTGGTTTCGTGAGCCTCGTCTCCAACCCCCTCAGCGCGATCACGGTCGGCTCGCTGGCAGATGCGGGATACGTGGTGAGTTACGCCAATGCGGACCCCTATACCGTGAACTCCACCAACGCTCGGATTGGGGCGGGCGACGGCGGATTCTGGCTCGTCGAGGCGCCGCCCGACTGGACGATCAAGGCGGTGGATGCCAGCGGACGGATCGTGCGGATGCGGTAGCGGCGCACGGGGAATGGCTCGGTGCATCGGCGGGCGGGCGCATGCCCGCGCGCCGATGTATTTTTGGGCGGACCATCTGTGGCGCTACGCATATGTGGGCTCGGCGCCAGTGCGCAGGATCCTGTTTACCGAGGAGCGAGCCATGCGTTTCACAGGACTGATGACAGCGGCGAGCTTGGCTGCTCTGGGAGCGGCCACCGGCTGCTCCGGCGACGGCGGCAACGGCCCCTCGCAGGAGGCGACGACCATCGCGGTGGCCTCCGGCAGCGTCCAGAACGGCACCGTCGGGAGCACCCTGCCGACGCCGATCGGGGTCCGCGTGACGGACGCCGGCGGCGACCCCGTGTCGGGCGTCGCGGTGACGTTCGCGGTGACCGCGGGCAACGGCTCCCTGGCCGCCGCGGCGGCGGTCACCACCAACGCGCAGGGAATCGCGTCGACCAGCTGGACCATCGGCACGGAGTCCGGGGTCAACAACAACGTGGCGACCGCGACGGCGGCCGGCCTGTCGGGCTCGCCGGTGACCTTCCGGGCGAGCGGCAACCCCGGCGCCCCGACGAAGGTCGTGGCGGTGTCGGGCAACAACCAGAACGCGCAGTTCTTCCAGCTGGCGGCATTGCCGCTCGTGGCGGCGGTGCGCGACGCCTACGACAATCCGGTGCCCGGCGTGACGCTCGACTGGACGTACTCCGGCGGGGGGTCGATCTCGGCGGGGACTCCCACCAACGCCATGGGGCAGACCTCCGTGACCCGGACCATCGGCGGCACCATGAGCGGATACCTCACCACGGCCACGATCCCGGGCGGGTCGATCTCGACGACCTTCGTGACGCTGGGCACGGCCGTCCCGAGCACGTACAACGTCGAGGTGGTGTTCCTCACGCCGGTGACCGCGAGCCAGCGGACCGCCTTCCTCGATGCGGCGGCACGGTGGAGCAGCATCGTGACCGCGAGCTTCACGCCGGACCTGGTCACCGCGGACGCGGGAAGCTGCAACACCAACACGCCGGCCATCGACCAGGTCATCAGCTCGGTGCTGATCTACGCGACCATCGCGCCGATCGACGGGCCGGGCCAGATCCTCGGCGGCGCCAGCCCGTGCTGGGTCCGGCTTCCCGGGTACCTGACCCTGGTCGGCGACATGACCTTCGACGTGGCGGACATGCCGACGCTCGAGGCGCAGAACATCCTGAAGCCCGTGATCCTCCACGAAATGGGCCATGTCCTCGGCTTCGGGACGCTCTGGACGTATGTGACCCCGTCGCTGCTGACGTTCGGCCTGACGGATTCCACCCACTTCAACGGGACGACGGCCCTCGGGTACTACAACGCGGCGGGTGGCTCGGCCACCTTCCCGAATTTGTATGCCGTCCCGGTGGAGAACACCGGCGGCCCCGGCACCCAGGACGGCCACTGGCGGGAGACGGTGATGACCACGGAGCTCATGACGGGATACGTGGCCCCTGGCGCGAGTCCGCTGAGCTCGATCACGATCGGCTCGATGGACGACCTCGGCTACACCGTCAACTACACCACCGCCGACGCGTATTCGATTTCGGCACCGCCCTTCGGGGCCGCCGGCACCGCGAACGCGATCCAGATGAAGGAGATGGTGCGGACCGGGCCGATCCGTGCAGTGGACCGGCAGGGCAGGATTACCAGACTGCGATAGGGGTTCGCGTCACAAGACGCGTAAGTTGTTGTTGAACAACAGGATAGAGTTGCATCGTCCCGGCGGGACCCGGCGGAGAGAGTTGCTGGGTTCCGCCGTCGCCGCCTGAATTGGCCTCCCTTGACTCCGGTTTGAAGGCCCTCTATCTTTGGAGTCTGCCGCCATTTAGCGGCCATTTACTACGGACCACGGAAAAGCGCAGGGTATGCCGACCATCAATCAACTCGTCCGGAACGGTCGCAAGACGCCGGCCTACAAGGGCAAGTCGCCCGCGTTGAAGATGAATCCGCTTCGGCGGGGCGTCTGCACGCGCGTCTACACCACGACGCCCAAGAAGCCGAACTCGGCGCTTCGCAAGGTCGCCAAGGTCCGCTTGACGAACGGCTTCGAGGTCATCGCCTACATCCCGGGCGAGGGGCACAACCTGCAGGAGCACTCGATCGTGTTGATCCGCGGCGGCCGCGTGAAGGACCTGCCGGGCGTGCGCTATCACATCGTCCGCGGCAGCCTCGACACCGCCGGCGTGAACGACCGCCGTCAGTCGCGCTCGAAGTACGGCGCCAAGCGTCCGAAGGCCGGCGCGGCCGGAGGGAAGAAGTGAGCCGCCGGAACAAGGCGGTCCGGCGGCCGGTGCCGCCCGACCCGCGATACGACAGCCAGACGGTCAGCAAGTTCGTCAACAACCTGATGACCGAAGGCAAGAAGAGCACGGCGGAAGGCATCTTCTACACCGCCATGGACCTGATCGAGGAGCGCACCGGGCAGCCGGGCGTCACGGTCTTCAAGCAGGCGGTCAACAACGCCAAGCCCGCGCTCGAGGTGAAGAGCCGGCGGGTCGGCGGCGCCTCGCTCCAGGTGCCGGTGGAGGTCCGTCCGGACCGTCGCGGCGCGCTGGCCATGCGGTGGATCATCGGCTACGCGCGGGAGCGTTCCGAGAAGACCATGGCGGAGCGGCTGGCCGCGGAGCTGATCCTGGCCTCCAAGGGCGAGGGCAGCACCATCAAGAAGAAGGAAGACACGCACCGGATGGCCGAGGCCAACCGGGCGTTCGCGCACTACCGCTGGTAGCCGTTCCCCGCTCCCGAGGGGAGCGGGGTGAGGGGTAGTCAACAATCGGACCACGTGACGGCGGCCACGACCGCCAGCCACCTCTGGTCTTCCGACGAAACTGCGAGGGAGTCCCTGAGACTCCTCGTCTCGGGGGAAACCCCGGACGTGCGCGGAGCGATACCACGGGCATCTGCCCGGCTCGGTCGCCCCGCTTTTTCGCTGAATAGAGACTTGAGACAGGGACCGTATGTCGCGTGAAACGCCGCTCGAACTGTACCGGAACATCGGCATCATGGCCCACATCGATGCCGGGAAGACGACTACGACCGAGCGCATCCTCTACTACACCGGCAAGAACTACAAGATCGGTGAGGTGCACGAGGGCGCGGCCACCATGGACTGGATGGAGCAGGAGCAGGAGCGGGGCATCACCATCACCTCCGCCGCCACCACCTGCTTCTGGCCCCGGAACGGCGTGGTGCACCGGATCAACATCATCGACACGCCCGGCCACGTGGACTTCACGGTCGAGGTCGAGCGGTCGCTGCGGGTGCTCGACGGCGCGGTGACCCTGCTGGACTCGGTGGCCGGCGTGGAGCCCCAGACCGAGACGGTGTGGCGCCAGGCCGACCGGTACGGCGTGCCGCGGATCATCTTCGCGAACAAGATGGACCGGGTCGGCGCCGACTTCGACCGCTGCCTCTCCATGATCCGGGGCCGGCTGACCAAGCGGGCGTTCCCGATCCAGCTGCCGGTCGGCTCGGGCGAGACCTTCACCGGGCACATCGACGTCCTGCGCCGGGTCGAGTTCATCTTCGACGAGGAGACCCTCGGCAAGACCTTCACCGAGATGCCGGTGGCCGACGCCTTCAAGGAGCGCGTCGAGCAGGCCCGGCACGAGGTGATCGAGGCCGCGGTCGAGTCCGACGACGCGCTGATGGAAAAGTACCTGGCCGGGCAGGAGCTGACGCTCGACGAGATCCACACGGCCATCCGGAAGGCCACCTGCTCCGGGTCGATCGTGCCGGTGCTCTGCGGCGCCTCGTTCAAGAACAAGGGCGTGCAGGCGCTGCTCGACGCCGTCATCGACTACCTGCCGAGCCCGAAGGACGTGAAGCCGGTGCAGGGGCACCTGCCGCTCCACGACGACACGCCGGCGCACCGCGAGGCCAAGGACGACGAGCCGTTCTCGGCGCTGGCCTTCAAGGTGGCCACCGACCCCTACGTGGGCCGGCTGACCTTCTTCCGGGTGTACTCGGGCTCGCTGAAGTCGGGCAGCTACGTGTACAACAGCACCAAGGACAAGCGCGAGCGGGTGGGGCGGCTGCTCCAGATGCACGCGAACAAGCGGGAAGAGATCGAGGAAGTGTGGGCGGGCGACATCGGCGCCGCCATCGGCCTGAAGGACACCCGGACGGGGGACACCCTGTCGGACGAGGACAAGCCGATCATCCTCGAGGCGATGAAGTTCCCGAACCCCGTCATCGACGTGGCCATCGAGCCGAAGACGAAGGCGGACCAGGACAAGCTGACCATCGCGCTCCAGAAGCTGCAGGAAGAGGACCCGACGTTCCGGGTCCGGAGCGACGCGGAGACGGGCCAGACGATCATCGCCGGCATGGGCGAGCTCCACCTGGAGATCCTGGTGGACCGCATGAAGCGCGAGTTCAAGGTCGAGGCCAACGTCGGCAAGCCGCAGGTGGCCTTCCGCGAGACGATCCGCAAGAAGGTGCAGAACGTCGAGGGCAAGTTCATCCGGCAGTCGGGCGGCAAGGGCCAGTACGGCCACGTCGTCATCCACGCGGAGCCGGCCGACGTCGGCCAGGGCTTCGTGTTCGAGGACAAGATCGTCGGCGGCGTCATCCCCCGGGAGTTCATCAAGCCGGTGGAGGCGGGCATCCGCGAGGCGCTCGAGGGCGGGGTGCTCGCGGGCTACCCGATGGTGGACGTGAAGGTGTCGCTGGTCTTCGGCAGCTACCACGACGTGGACTCGAGCGAAATGGCGTTCAAGATCGCCGGCTCGATGGCGGTCAAGGAAGCGGCGCGGATGGCCAACCCCGTCCTGCTCGAGCCGGTCATGGAGGTCGAGGTGGTGAGCCCCTCCGACTTCCTCGGCGACGTCATCGGCGACCTCTCGAGCCGGCGCGGCAAGATCGGCGGCATGACGCAGCGCGGCGACGCGCAGGTGGTGGCGGCGCACGTGCCGCTGGCGGAGATGTTCGGCTATTCCACCACGCTCCGGAGCATGACGCAGGGGCGGGCGGTGTACTCGATGCAGTTCGACCATTACGAAGAAGTGCCGAAGAACATTGCCGAAGGCATCATCACGAAGCAGCAGAAAGGCTGAGGCCGAGAGGCACTCAGCGCAACCCACATCTCGACAGGATAGCGAGCCATGGCGAAGGCGAAATTCGAGCGGAAGAAGCCGCATGTGAACGTGGGCACCATCGGCCACGTCGACCACGGGAAGACCACCCTCACCGCGGCCCTGACCAAGATCTCGGCCGACCGCGGCTGGGGCACCAAGTACATCCCGTACGACGAGGTGGCCAAGGCCTCCGAGTCGCAGGGGCGTCGTGACGCGACCAAGGTGCTGACCATCGCCACCTCGCACGTCGAGTACGAGACGACGAACCGGCACTACGCGCACGTGGACTGCCCCGGCCACGCCGACTACGTGAAGAACATGATCACGGGCGCGGCGCAGATGGACGGCGCCATCCTGGTCGTGTCGGCCACCGACGGCCCGATGCCGCAGACCCGCGAGCACATCCTCCTGGCCCGCCAGGTGAACGTGCCCTCGATCGTGGTGTTCCTGAACAAGTGCGACCTCGTCGACGACGCCGAGCTCCTCGACCTCGTCGAGCTCGAGGTCCGCGAGCTCCTCAGCGCCTACCAGTACCCGGGCGACGACGCGCCGGTCATCCGCGGCTCGGCCATCAAGGCCATCGAGGGCGACGCGGAGTGGATCAAGAAGATCGACGAGCTCTACAACGCGCTCGACACCTTCATCCCCGAGCCGGTGCGCGACGTGGAGAAGCCGTTCCTGATGCCGGTCGAGGACGTGTTCTCGATCACCGGCCGCGGCACGGTGGCCACGGGCCGCATCGAGCGCGGCAAGATCAAGGTCGGCGAGGAAGTCGCGCTGGTCGGCTTCGGCTCCGAGAAGAAGACGGTCGTGACGGGCGTGGAGATGTTCCGCAAGCTCCTCGACGACGGCCAGGCGGGCGACAACGTCGGCCTCCTGCTCCGCGGCGTGGAAAAGACCGACATCGAGCGCGGCATGGTCCTGGCCAAGCCGGGCTCCGTGACCCCGCACACGCACTTCGAGGCCGAGGTGTACGTGCTCCGCAAGGAAGAGGGCGGCCGGCACACCCCGTTCTTCAAGGGCTACCGTCCCCAGTTCTACTTCCGGACCACGGACGTGACGGGCTCGGTCGAGCTGCCGGCCGGCGTCGAGATGGTCATGCCGGGCGACAACATCGGCGTCAAGGTGGAACTGATCACCCCGATCGCCATGGACGAAGGCCTCCGCTTCGCGATCCGCGAGGGCGGCCGGACGGTGGGCGCCGGTGTGGTCACAAAGATCCTGAAGTAAGGGAACAGGCGGGGACGCGGGGAAGCGGGGAAGTCCTCCCAGCCTCCCCGCTTCCCCGCTGACCCGCCTTCGAGAAACGAGAGACTGATGGCTCAGAAAATTCGCATCCGCCTCAAGGCGTTCGACCACGTGGTGCTGGACCAGGCCGCGGCGGACATCGTGCGCACGGCGGA
>CAYUOK010000037.1:0-7304 GCA_964446395.1 uncultured Gemmatimonadaceae bacterium
TAGAGGAGTGGTAGATCGCCCCCTGAGTTATACGGAGACGGGCGGATGTGCCCGCTCCAACCCTTCTTCGACCTACCACTTTTTCCAGGAGCGGAGGACGCCCCTTCCTGGTCTCTTACTAAAGCACCGATCGTGCCACGTTGTACAAAGAGATAACTGCTTGTTAATAAATCAGTTATGGTGTGTGTGCTGGCGTAAAAAAACGACCAAAATCGTCAAATAATCATACGATTTTGGTCGCCATCTGCCAAGATATGTGACCTGAGTCACTTACGTAACTGACAGCTTATTTGACACTCTTCCCGGGTGTCAGGGAAAGATACTCCCCGGCCGGGACCTGGCCGGCACCGCGAAGCCGGACGAAAAGCATCGCCCCCACTACCAGGATCGCCACGCTCGTCAGCTGCGCCGCCGTGAAGCCGGCGAAGAACCGGTCGTCCTTGGCGCGCAGGATCTCCACGAGGAATCGCTCGACTCCCGCCATCATGAGGTAGACGCCGAGGAGCGCGCCGGTGCCCCAGTCCTTCAGCCGCAGCTTCCAGAGGACGGTGAAGGCCAGGAACATCAGCAGCGTTTCGTAGAGCTGGGTCGGGTGGACCGCGAGGACGGTCGAGGGGTCCACGCCCGCCGGGACGCTCACGCCGAAGGCCGCGAGGTTGCCCGCCGTGGACGGAGGGAGGCCCTGCGGGAAGGCGACGCCCCACGGGAGGTCGGTCGGGCCGCCGTAGTCGTCGCCCACGAGGAAGCAGCCGACCCGGCCGATGGCGTAGGCGGCGGCGAGGGCGGGCGCCGTGATCTGAATCGTCCAGCGCGCCGGTACCCCGAGTCGCCAGCCGTTGGCCAGCACCGCGACGACCCCGCCGAGGAATCCGCCATACCAGACCAGTCCGCCGCGCGAGAAGAGCGCGCCCGGGTCCTTCGTGAGCACCACGTACCAGAGCTTGGCGCCGATGACGCCACCGATCAGCGCCGCGAAGACGATGTCGGAGGCGTAGTCCCGGTTGAGGCGGCGGCGCTCCAGCTCGAGGGCGATGAGCCACCCGCCGACCAGGAAGCCCACCATCATCATGATCCCGTACCCGGTGACCTGGAGCGGGCCGAGCTGGATGTTGAACGGGTAGACGGGCATCGACGCTCCGCGTCAGGCGGCGGGGGAAAGGAGGCCGGGGAGGGGCAGGCTGTCGCTCGGCTCGAGGCCGGGTCCGCTCTGCTCGCCCCGTGCGAGATGCCAGGCGCCGGCGGCGGCGATCATGGCGGCGTTGTCGGTGTTGAGTCGGGGCGACGCGACGGCCACGCGCACCCGCGTGCCGAGGCGCTCGCGGAGCCGGAGGGCCAGGGTGCGGTTGCACGCCACGCCTCCGCCGAGCATCGCCGTGGGATAGTCCAGTTCCTCCGCGGCGGCGGCGGTCTTCTCGACCAGCACCTCGAGCGCGGCGTCCTGGAAGCCCCGCGCCAGGTCGGCCCGGTCGGCTTCAAGATCGGTGCTCTGCCGCACGGCGCGCAGCACCGCCGTCTTGAGCCCGCTGAAGGAGAAGTTCCAGCGGTTGGGCCCGTCCCCCGCGAGGTCGCGGAGCAGGGGCCGGGGGAAGACGAACCGGCCGGGGCGTCCGGTGGCGGCGAGCTTCTCGAGCGGCGCGCCCCCCGGGTAGCCGAGGCCCAGGAGAGTGGCCACCTTGTCGAAGGCCTCGCCCGCCGCGTCGTCGAGCGTCTGGCCGAGGAGCCGGTATTCTCCCCACGCCGGCACGTCGAGGAGCAGCGTGTGCCCGCCGCTCACCAGCAACGCCGCGAAGGGCGGGGCGAACTCGGGATCCTCGAGCGACGGGGCGAAGAGATGCCCCTCCATGTGGTGCACGCCGATGAGCGGGCGCCCCGTGGCCCAGGCCAGCGTCTTCCCGTACATCACTCCCACCAGCAGCGCGCCGACCAGGCCGGGGCCGGCTGTCACCGCGATGGCGTCGATGCCGTCGAGCGAGGTGCCCGCCTCCGCCAGCGCGCGGTCCACCACGGGACCCACGGCAGTGAGGTGCGCGCGGCTCGCGAGCTCCGGCACCACGCCGCCGAACACCTTGTGCACGTCCTGCGAGAGGATCACCACGCTCTCGAGCGTCGGGCGGCCCCCGTCGAGGCGCACCACCGCGGCGGAGGTCTCGTCGCAGGAGGACTCGATGCCGAGGACGCGCACGGGCCGCTTCAGCTCGACTGGTCGAGCAGCCGCTCGATCAGCTCGCGGTTGACCTTGGAGCTCCAGTCGTGGGCGCCGATGATCCGCTTGACGATGACGCCCTCGCGGTCGAGGAGGAAGCTCTCCGGCACGCCGGTGGTCTGGTAGGTCCGCTGGATGAGCCCGCTCTGGTCCTGCAGCAGGTCGAACGTCACGCCCATCTCGGCGCCGAACGCGATCACGCTGGCGGGGTCGGATTCGTCGATGCTGACGGCCGCCACCTTGAACCCGCGCGGTGCGAGCTCCTTGTAGGCCCTCTCCATCGAGGGCATCTCCTCGCGGCACGGTCCGCACCAGGTGGCCCAGATGTTCACGAGGGTGACCTGGCCGGCGTAGCGCTCGCGGAGCGACACGGAGTCGCCGGTGGCGAGCTCGACGACGCGGAAATCGGGTGCCCGCTTGCCGACCGCGACGCCGTAGCTGTCGGGGCTGTTCTTCACCAGCGCCACGGCGCCCGCGACCATCCCGACGACGATCGTGCCGACGATCCACCACTGCTTGGACATGGGTCTGTCTTTCCTCAAGCCCGTGCCAGGCACAGGCGATGGAGTTCGCTGACGGCGGCGCGGACATCCGGTGCGCCGAAGACCGCCGTGCCAGCGACGAAGGTGTCCGCCCCGGCAGCGCGGACCTTGGCGATGTTGCCCGCCGTGATGCCGCCGTCCACCTCGAGCCTGGCGGCCGACTTCCGGGCGTCGAGGAGCCCGCGCACCCGGCGGATCTTGTCCGTGGCCCCGGGGATGTACGACTGCCCGCCGAAGCCCGGGTTCACCGACATCACCAGCACGAGGTCGAGGTCGGGCACCACCTCCTCGAGCGCCGCAAGCGGCGTGGAGGGGTTGAGCACGAGCCCCGCGAGCATCCCGCGTTCGCGCACCGCCGCGAGGTGCCGCTGCACGTGCACGGTGGCCTCGGGGTGGAAGCTGAAAACGTTGGCCCCGGCGGCGGCGTATTCATCGATGTACTGCTCCGGCCGCTCCACCATCAGGTGGACGTCGATCGGGCAGTCGGTGACCCGGCGGATGGCGCGGATGATCGGCGCGCCGAAGGTGAGGTTCGGGACGAAGTGCCCGTCCATCACGTCCACGTGCATCCACTCCGCGCCGCCGGCGAGCGCCGCTTCCACCTGCTCGCCGAGCCGGGAGAGGTCGGCGCTCAGGACGCTGGGTGCGATGATGGGATTCACGGTATCCTCGCCAGTGTCAGGTCCACCCGGCTCCGCCTCGGGAGCCGCACGCCGGGAGCGGGGCGCTGCTCCAGCACCACGCCGGGCCGCGCCCCCGCCACGTCTCCATATCGCACATACCCCACCAGCAGGCCGACGGCCTCGAGCCGCGCGGCGGCCTGGTCCCGGGTGAGGCCCTTGAGCGCCGGCACCTGAATATCGGCGGGGCCGCGGCTCACGACCAGCGTGACGGTGTCTCCCGGCCTCCGGACCACCCCGATGCCGGGCCGGGTGGCCAGCACGGTGCCGGGAGTGCTGAGCGAGGCCACCGAATCCACGCCGCCGACCCGGAAGCCGGCCTCGGAAATGACCGCGCGAGCCAGCTCGAGGTTCAGGTTGACCACGTCAGGCACCACGGAACTCTCGGGGCCGGTGCTCACCGTCAGGCGCACCACCGCGGAGGCGGGCAACTGCATGTCGGCTGGCGGGTCCTGCCAGATCACGACGCCGCCGAGCGCGGTCGGGTGAGGCACCTCCGCCTCCCGGCGGACCCGGAAGCCTGCCGCCTGGAGCGTCGCCTCGGCCGAGGCATACGGCTGGCCCAGGACGCTCGGCACCGGCGTGGTGCTGTCGGTGATCGGGGCGGGGAAGAGTACGACCGCGGCCAGGAGGTAGCCGAGGAGGGAGGCGCCCGCGACGACCGCGACCCCGACGAGGAAGCGCTTGCTCACGATGGGGGCGGAGTCCGGCGAGAAGCGGCGGAACTTCACGGCGCCCGCCGGAGTCGCGCCGCGAAGGCGCCGTCCGTCGCGTGGCGGTGCGGCAGCAGCGTGAGGTCTCCCGCCTCCGACAGGCACTCGGCGGGGACGGCCCGCGAGGGCTCGCGCCGGAAATCGGAGTGTGCCTCCAGGAATCGCGCCACCTGTTCCTCATTCTCCTCGGGTTCGAGCGAACATGTGGCGTAAACTAACAGCCCGCCGGGGCGTACCGCCGCGGCGGCGCCGTCGAGGAGGTGGCCCTGCGTCTTCGCGAGGTCGCGGAGCGCCTCGGGCGTCACCCGGAGCCGCGCGTCGGGGTGCCGCGCGAAGGTGCCGGTGCCGAGGCAGGGGGCGTCGAGCAGGACGCCGTCGAGCGGCCGGACGGGGGGCGCTGCCGCGTCGGCAATGACCAGCTGCTCCCGGCCGGAGCCGGCGCGCCGGAGATTCTCGCCGAGCCGGATGGCCCGGCGGCGGTTGCGCTCGGCCGCGACCAGCATCCGCGCGGTACGGCCGATCGCGATCGCCTTTCCCCCGGGCGCGGCGCAGGCGTCGAGCACGGCTGCGCCCCGGGGAAAATCGGCGAACCGCGCCACCAGCGCCTGCGCCGCGTCCTGCACGAAGAACGCGCCTTCGCCGTACCCGGGGAGTTCGCCCGGCCGCGTGGCCTCGACGACCAGCCCGGCGCCGAAGGGCGCCGCTTCGGAGCGGATGCCAGCGGCGTCGAGCCGCTCACGGAGCGCGGTCAGGTCCTCCCGCGCCGCCTGCAGCACGAGCGGAGGCCGGCCGTTGTTCCACCGCAGCAGTGCTTCCGTGCCCTCGGCGCCGAACCGCGCCACCCATCCCGCCACGAGCCACTCGGGGTGAGTGTGCGCTCGCGCGAGGGTGGCCACCGGGTCGGCGGATTCGACGAGCGGGGCCGGGGCGGCCTCGCGGTCGAGCCGGCGGAGCACGGCGTTGACGAAGCCGGCCGGCGAGTTCCCCGCCACCTCGCGTGCGAGGTCCACCGACGTGCTGACGGCGGCGTGCGAGGGGACGCGATCCAGAAAGAGAAGCTGGTACGCGCCGAGACGGAGGAGATCGCGGAGCGGGGGGGAGACCGAATCCCAGCCGAGCCGGATGAGGCGGGCGAGCCGGTCGTCGAGGGAGTCCTGGTTGCGGAGCACGCCGCCGGCCAGCTCGTGGGCCAGCCGACGATCGGCGTCGGTGAGGCCGCCGACGGCACCGTTCAGGGCGGCGTCGAACGGCCTGCCATCGCGGACTTCGCGGAGGATGCGGAGCGCGGCGCGCCTGGCGTCCACGCCGACGGCCTGGTTCAGCGCAGCATCCCCGTGGTGGGGCTGGAGGGAACGGCGGTCTCGCGGCGCGGCATCCGACCAGCGCGCCAGGCGGAGCGGCCCGCCTCCACCGCGTTGCGCATGGCCCACGCCATCAGCACCGGGTCTGCCGCCTCGGCGAGTGCGGTGTTCATCAGGATGCCGTCCACACCCTGCTCCATCGTGAGGCAGGCGTCGCTCGCGGTGCCGACGCCGGCGTCCACGATGACCGGCACCTTGAGCCGGCTCTTGATGGTGCGGATCGAGTACGGGTTGAGCAGCCCGAGCCCGCTCCCGATGGGGCTGGCAAGCGGCATGACCGCGGCGCACCCTTCGGCCTCGAGGCGGAGCGCGGTGATGAGGTCGTCGTTGGTGTAGGCGAGGACCTTGAACCCCTCCTTCACCAGCGTCCGCGTGGCGGCGAGGAGCCCGTCGGTGTCGGGAAGCAGCGTTTCCTTGTCGCCGATCACCTCCAGCTTGATGAACTCGTTGAATCCCGCCTCGCGCGCGAGCCGGGCGTAGCGCACCGCCTCGTCGGCGGAGTAGCAGCCGGCGGTATTGGCCAGGAGGAAGTACCGGTTGGCGGGGAGATGGTAGAGCACCCCCGCCTCCTTGGTGCGATCGAGGTCCACGCGGCGCACGGCCACGGTGACGACCTCGGCGCCGGAGGCCTCGATGGCGCGGGCCATCTGCTCGTTGTCGCGGTACTTGCCGGTGCCCACGAGGAGGCGGGAACGGAAGCGCTGGCCGCCGATCTCCAGGGGAGTGTCGGACACGTCGCTGGCGGTTGTCGGGGGTGTGTCGGTCATGGGGGGAAAGATAACGGCGTGGACCCTACCCGCCGCCCACGAAATGCACCAGCTCGATCACGTCTCCCTCGGCCACCGGGGTCTCGGCCAGGCTGGGCCGGCGGACGATGGTGCGGTTCCGCTCCACCACCACCGTGCGCGGGTCGAGCCCGAGGTGCTCGAGGAGGCCGGCGAGGGAGATCGGGCCGGGAACCGTGCGCGGGGCGCCGTTGACGGTGATGGACAGCAAGGTGATCAGGGCCCCCGCTTTATCGTCTCACGACGACGATGCCTGGAGTTTCGCGGCGAGTCCCTGGAGGTCGGCCAGCTGCTGGGCCGTGAATGGCGCCAGGACTCCCCCCACCTCGACTTCGGCTTCCCTGCACTTGACGAACTCCAGAAACGTCTCGCGCGGCACTGCGTAGGTCAGGAAATGGGTCGAGACCTGGTAGTTCTGTTCGAGGCGGGACGTTGGGAGCCCGGCGATCCTCGCAGGGAATCCATCGCAGACGAGCGTGAGCTTGTTGCTAAGGAGACTCTGCGGGGACTGGGTCCGGAACACCAGGTACACCACTGCGGGCGGCTCTGCAGGAGGCGCCGAGCCGCCGTACACGTAGAAGAACGTGACCTGCGGCTTCTGAATCCAGAGAAAGTACCTGCCAGGATGCGTCATTACCGACACCCGCGTGAGATCGTCGACGGTGTCGTGCTCGACCTGGAGCGGCGCCGGGGACGTGGATGGCGCCCGTGTGGGTTCGGCCGCCGGGGCAGATCCACGCCAGGAGGGCGGCGGTTGTGCAATGCTTCCCGACTGGAGATAGCTCTGGTTCAAAGGCGGCATCATCGGGGTGAGCGCGCAGCCGGTGGGGAGCCCAAGCAGGAGCAAGAGGATAGCCCACCGCCGTCCGGGACGTCCCGAGTTATCCATCCCACCTCCAATGGGTCCTGCGCACCCGCCGAAGTTCCCGACACCGAAACCGAATGACGAACTTACCGCGCCGGAGGCGGGCGTCAATCGCCCGCTTGCACCCCATCTGTCCACGGCGCGAGCATCGCCAT
>CAYUOK010000037.1:7404-9524 GCA_964446395.1 uncultured Gemmatimonadaceae bacterium
GACCATGCGCCGGGCCAGGGGTCGTACGCACGGAGGTGCAGCGCAACTTCCACCGCGCTCTTTGCCCACGGCACCATCGCCGCCGACCGGTTGATCTTCGGTGCGAAGGTGGCATCGGCCTCCAGCTGCCCCTCCGGCACCAGGTTTCCGCCCTCCAGTGCGTCCACCACCTCGAGCAGCGCCTCCGCGCCGAGCTCCGCCAGCCGGAGCGTCAGGATGTCGGCGGTGTCCTCGGCCCCGATCGGCAGCTCGCGCCGGAGGTACACCGGCCCGCTGTCGAGCCCCGCCTCCATCTGCATGATGCTCACGCCGGTGACGCGATCGCCGTGCAGGATGGCGGCCTGGATCGGCGCGGCGCCGCGCCAGCGCGGGAGCAGCGAGGCGTGGACGTTGATCATCCCGCGGGCGGGGATCGAGAGGATGTCGGGCTTGAGGATGTGTCCGTACGCCGCCACCACGCCGAGGTCGGCGCGGTGGTGCCGGAGCGTGGCGGCGAAGAGGTCGCCCACCGGGCGGTCGGGCTGCAGAACCTCGAGCCCCGCGGCGAGCGCGGCCACCTTCACGGGCGGCGGCACCAGTTTCGAGCGGGATCGTCCGTGGGGTCGGTCGGGCTGGGTCACGACGGCCGCCACTTCGTGGCCGCCGCGGCGGAGCGTGTCGAGCGAGGGAACCGCGAACTCGGGCGTGCCGAAGAAGATGATGCGCATCAGGGGGTCCGGCCGGAGGGCCGCGCGACCTCCCGCAGGAGGCTTTCGCCCTCCTTGTGTTCGCGGCGGTACTTCGCGACCAGCAGCCGCCGCTTCATCGGACTCAGGCGGTCGAGGAAGAGGATCCCGTCGAGGTGGTCGATCTCATGCTGGATTGCCCGCGCCTTGAGTCCGTCCGCTTCCAGCCGGTAGCGCGCGCCATCCCGCCCGGTGGCCTCGAGCACCACCCGCTCCGGCCGGGTCACCTCGGCGTACACCTCGGGGATCGAGAGGCAGCCCTCCTCCTCGCTCGCCTTCCCGGAGGCCTCGACGATCGTCGGGTTGATCATCGCGAAGCGCTCCCCGTCGGCGTCCACCACGGCAATCCGGAGCGCCTGGCCGATCTGGTTGGCGGCCAGCCCGACCCCCTCCGCGGCGTCCATCGTCTCGAACATGTCGTCCACCAGCCGGCGCACCTCCTCCGTCACCTCGGCGACCGGCGCCGAGGCTTCCCGGAGCACCGGGGAGCCGAGGAGGTGGATGGGCAGGAGGGGCATCAGACCTGGGCGGTGGGGGCGGAGGTGTCGCCGACCTGGACGATGCGGGCGCGGTGCACCACCACGGTGCTGGTCCCGGTCTCGATCGTCACCTCGTTCTCCTTGATCCCCTTGACCTTGCCCATCAGGCCGCCGGCGGTGATCACGTCGTCACCCTTCTTGAGGGCGTCGAGCATGGCGGCGTGCTTCTTCCGCGCCTGCGACTGCGGCCGCAGGATCAGGAAGTAGAACACCGCGCCGATCAGGCCGATCTGCAGGAGGAGGACGGTCATGCCGCCGCCCGAACCGGGGGCCGGGGCCATCAGGGACAGAGCGTACATTACGATTCGCCTTTCATGTGGTATCGGCGGAGCCACTCGCGGCTCCAGCCGTCAAACGTGCCGGCCAGGATGTGGGCGCGGGCCATCTCGCCCAACCGGACCAGGAACCGGACATTGTGGATCGACACCAGCCGGAGGCCGAGGATCTCCTCGGCCACAAACAGGTGCCGCAGGTACCCGCGGCTGAAGGTCGAGCAGGTCTCGCAGTCGCACTCGGGGTCGAGCGGCTCCTTCGAGAGCCGGTGGATCGCCGAGCGCACGTTGACCCTGCCGGTGGACACCCAGGCCGAGCCGTGCCGGCCGTTCCGCGTCGGGGCCACGCAGTCGAACAGGTCCACCCCCCGCGCGATTCCCTCCAGCAGATCCTGCGGAAATCCCACGCCCATAAGATAACGCGGGGCGCCCTTCGGCAGGATCGGCCCCAGCTCCTCCAGCACCCGGTGCATCACCGGCTTCGGTTCGCCGACAGAGAGACCGCCGATGGCGATCCCGGTCCACGGGCCGCGTTCGAGGATGCCCTCGAGGGAGGCGCGGCGGAGGTCGGTGTGGGTGCCGCC
>CAYUOK010000038.1:0-9441 GCA_964446395.1 uncultured Gemmatimonadaceae bacterium
GAGTACTGCGCGCCGGGCACAAGCTCCGCCGTGCCGAAATCCTGGACGAACTCGGTGAAGCGCACGTCGACGTGCTGGAACTCCTCGGTCCAGAGCAGGGTGAACAGATCCTCGGTGGCGTCCGGGGCGAGCCCGCGCACCTTGTTCACCACGCGCAGCAGCCGCGGCAACTCCTCCACTTCCACGCCCTTGCGCAGCGTGAGGACGCGCAGGCCGTCCTTGTACAGCGTCCAGGCCAGGCTGTCCGCCTTGCTGAGCTGGTGATAGACCACCGCCCCTTCCCAGACGAAATCCGTTTCCTGGACCGTGAGGACGAGTTCGTCGATGGCCGACCAGACCGGCTCGAACGCCGACTGCAGGTTGGCCGACGCGCGGTGAAACATGGGGTTGTTGGGGAGGTACATCTGGAAGGCCCGCGACGCCTTGACGAGCGTGCGCAGGAGTTCTTCCACCTGTTCCGGTGGCAGGACGTGTTCGAATTCAGCGCCCGGTTCGGTCAACGCGCCTCTCCCGTCATCGCCGCCAGCGGCACGGGCCCGACCCGCGCCCGCCCGGGGGGACCCATCCTGTTGCTGCCACCAGACATTGGAAGGTAAGAGGGCCCGGCGTCCACAGCCACCATTCGGGCCCCGAACCGGCCCGGGGGCGCCATCGATCTTGACCTTCGGTGAGTCTTCGGGTAGCTTGATTCGGGCTCTCTTCGGTCATTCCCTCGGAGGACGGTCATGCCTCTCACCCGCCGGCAACGCGATATCCTGACCTACCTGCAGGCCCAGATCACCGAGAACGGGTTCGCGCCGAGTTTCGAGGAAATCGCGGAGCACTTCGGCTTTCAGTCGCTGGCCACCGTGCACGAGCACCTGACCAACCTGGAGCGGAAGGGGTACATCCGGCGCTCCTACAACGAGAGCCGGTCCATCGAAGTGCTGCCGCCGAAGGGCACTGCCGTGGCCAGCGAAATCCCCGTGCTCGGACGGGTGGCGGCGGGCACCCCGATCGAGGCCGTCATGCACGGCGAGTCCCTCGCCGTGCCCGACGAAATGCTGCCCGCGCGCGGCCCCAACTACGCCCTGCAAGTGCGCGGCGATTCCATGATCGACGCCCACGTCATCGATGGAGATTTCGTGGTGGTTCACGGCCGCCACAACGCCGAGAACGGCGAGATGGTCATCGCCCTGATCAACGGCTCCGAGGCCACGGTCAAGAAGTTCTACCGGGAGCCCGACGGCTGGATCCGGCTCCAGCCAGCGAACGACGCCATGCAGCCCATCCGGATCCAGGAGCGAGACGTGCTCATTCAGGGCGTGGTGGTCGGGGTCATTCGCAAGTACTAGCAGCTTCCCTCGCACGGCAGGTCACCGCGCTCCGCTTCACCCGCCGCACCGCTCGACGCTCCCCGGTCGCACCCCCGCTCCGCGCGCGGGGAGAAGTGCACGAAAATCGTAGTCGTCAACAGGGGCTTTTGTCAATTCTGACAAGCATTTGCGTGTCTTGCCGGAGGCCCGCCAAACGGGCTAGATTTCCCGCCGATGAGCCGGACTTTTCTTGCCGAGATGCACTTCGATGGTGGCCGCTTTCTCGGCTGGCAACGGCAGGCATCCGGCCGGACCGTCCAGGCCGAGGTCGAAGGCGTGCTGCAGCGCCTCGCGGGCCGGAGGGTCGTGGCGCACGGCGCGGGGCGGACCGACGCCGGAGTCCACGCGGTGGGGATGGGTGTCAGCTTCTCGCTGGCGGCCAAGTGGGCGCCCGATGCGGTGCGGAGAGCCATGAACGCGCTCCTCCCGCGTGACTGCTGGGTGGAGCGGGTGCGGACGGCCAGCCCCGGATTCCACGCCCGGAAGAGCGCGCTGGGCCGCGAGTACCGATACGAGATCGGGGTGGACGCCGCCGCCATGTCCCCGTTCCGGCGGCCGTATGAATGGGCGCTCGGGCGCCCGCTCGACGCCGCGCTGCTCCGCCAAGCCGCATCGGCGCTGACCGGCGAGCACGACTTCCGGGCCTTCGCGGTCAAGGGGGAGCCGAAGCCGCATTTTCTCTGCACGCTGCGGCGCGCCGAGTGGCGGGAGCGGGATCAGGGCCGGGGCTACACCTTTCACGTCGCCGCCGACCGGTTCCTCCACCACATGGTCCGGATGCTCGTCGGGACCATGGCGGACATCGGGCTCGGCCGGCGCCCGGTCGAGGACATGACCACCCTGCTCGCGCGCCAGGACAACGCCGGCACGAGTCCGCCCGCGCCGCCGGAAGGATTGTATTTCGTCTCTGCCCAGTACGCGGTGGAGGCATTCGCCGACCACCCCGGGGATGCCGCATGACGTTTCGCCGCACGCCCGCACTCTCCGCGCTCCTGCTGGCACTCGTGGCCCCCGCCCTCCCCGCCCAGGCCACGCTCGAGGCCAGCCGGCGCACGGCGATCGTCACCGCCGTCGAGCGGCTCGCGCCGGCGGTCGTGTCCATCAGCGTCGCGGCGCGGCAGCAGGTGGCGATGCGCTCCTCGTGGGCCGACATGTTCGTCCCGCGCTACGCCTCCCAGCTGGTCCGCGGCTCCGGCACCGGCTTCATCATCCGCAGCAACGGCGTCATCCTCACCAACCAGCACGTGGTGGCCGGGGCCGAGTCGATCACCGTGACCCTCCGCGACGGCACTCAGCTCCCCGCCAGGCTCGTCGGCGCCGACCCCGTCGCCGACATCGCCGTCATCCAGGTGGCCGGACGCGCCCTCCCCACCGTGCCGCTCGGGAAGAGCGACGCCCTCATGGTCGGCGAATGGGTCGTGGCCCTCGGCAATCCCTACGCCGACTACCTCGGCAACACCGAGCCGACGGTGACCGCCGGCGTCGTGAGCGCCACCGGCCGGAACATCCTGCCGTCCGAGGGGCAGGCCGGGCTCTACCTCGACATGATCCAGACCGACGCCGCCATCAACCCCGGCAACTCCGGCGGGCCGCTGGCCAACGCGCTGGGCCAGGTCATCGGCGTCAATTCCTCGATCCTCTCCAACAGCGGCGGCTCGATCGGGCTCGGCTTCGCCATCCCGATCGAACGGGCGCTCCACGTCGCCGACCTCCTCCTCGCCACGGGCGCCGTGCGCCGCGCCTGGACGGGGCTGGACGTGACGCCGCCCCAGAATTTCGAGGACTGGCGCGCCTCCAACGGGCTCGTCGTGGCCAGCGTGGCGCCCGGAGGCCCCGCGGCGCGCGCCGGCATCCAGCGCCGGGACGTGCTCGTGTCGGCCAACGGCCGCACGCTCCACAATCACCTCGACTGGGAATCGGTCAAGCTGGACCTCGGCGTGTCCGACACCGTCGTCCTCGTGACCCGGCGCGGGAACGCGACGGTCACCCGCACCCTGGTCGCGAGCGACCTCCCGACCCGCACCGCCGCGCGGGTGACGGTGCTCGAGGATCTCCAGCTGGTGACGGTCACCCCCGCCATCCGAGCGGAGCGGGGGCTCCAGAGCGATCAGGGGGCCCTCGTGGTGGGCATCGCGCCGCGCACCGCGGAGGCCACCGGCCTCCGCGAGGGGGACGTCATCGTCGGCCTCGACCGCCGCCGCGTGGCCAGCGCCACCGACCTCAGCGCCTTCTTCGACGACCTCCGCCCGGGCGAGGCGTTCCGGATCTGGGTCGAGCGCAACGGCCAAACCGCCTACACGGACCTGGTGTACCGATGACTGACGACCGCTGGCGCTCGCCGCTCGGCTCCCGCTACGCCTCGCCCGCCATGCAGCGGCTCTGGGGCGAGCCGCACCGGATCGGGCTCTGGCGCCGCGTCTGGCTGGCGCTCGCGGAATCAGAGCGGGAGCTCGGCCTCGACATCCCCGACGCCGCCCTGGCCGAGATGCGCGCCCACCTCGACGACGCCGACCTGGCCACCGCCGCCGAGTACGAGCGCCGGTTCCGGCACGACGTCATGGCGCACGTCCACCACTTTGGCGACCAGGCCCCCACCGCCCGGCCCTTCCTCCACCTCGGCGCCACCAGCGCCTTCGTGACGGACAACGCCGACCTGCTGGTCATGCGCGCCGGCCTCCGGCTGATCCTGGGGCGGCTGCTGAAGGTCCTGGACGCGCTGGGCGCCTTTGCGGAGCGTCACGCCTCTGAGCCGTGCCTCGCCTACACACACTTCCAGCCCGCGCAGCTCACCACCGTGGGCAAGCGGGCCACGCTCTGGATGCAGGACTTCGCGGCGGACGTCGAGGAGACCTGCCACCGCCTCGACACGATGAAGCTGCGGGGCTGCAAGGGGACCACCGGCACCCAGGCGTCGTTCCTCGAGCTCTTCCGCGGCGACCACGCCAAGGTGCGCGAACTCGACCGCCGGGTGGCGGAGCGCCTCGGCTTCGGGCAGACCTGGGCGGTCACGGGGCAGACCTACACACGGAAGGCCGACAGCTCGGTGCTCGACCTGCTGTCCGGCGTGGCGCAGTCGGCGTCCAAGATGGCAGGCGACCTCCGGCTCCTCCAGCACGAGGGCGAGCTCCTCGAGCCGTTCGAGTCGGAACAGATCGGCTCCAGCGCCATGGCCTACAAGCGGAATCCGATGCGCGCCGAACGGATCAACGGCCTCGCGCGGTTCGTCATGTCGCTGCAGGCCAACACCGCGCAAACCGCCGCCAGCCAGTGGCTGGAGCGCACCCTCGACGACAGCGCCAACCGCCGGCTGACCCTCCCGGAGGCGTTCCTGGCCACCGACGCGGTGCTCATCCTGGTCGAGAACATCGCCGCCGGGATCGAGGTCCGGCCCGAGGTCATCCGGCGCCATGTGGCCGTGCAGATGCCCTTCATGGCCACCGAGCGGTGGCTGATGCTCGGCGTGGCTGCCGGCGGCGACCGCCAGGCGCTGCACGAGGTGGTGCGCCGCCACAGCCTTGCGGTGGCGGACGCGGTGGCCCGCGGGGAGGCCAACGACCTCATGGAGCGCCTCGGCGCCGACCCCGCCTTCGGGAAGCTTCCCGCGGGTGCGCTGAAGGCCGAGCTGGATCCTTCCAAGTACACCGGACGGGCCCGCGAACAGGTGGCCGAGTTCCTGGCCGAGTACCTCCGGCCGCTCGTCGCCCGCGCCCGTCCGCAGGCCGTGACCCCCGATGCCGCCGAGGTGCGGGTATGACCGTCATGTTCCGGAGCCAGCTGCCGCTCCCACTGCTCCGCGTCGGCAAGGTCCGCGAGGTCTACGAAGCGGGCCCCGATCACCTCCTGCTCGTGGCGAGCGACCGGATCAGCGCCTTCGACGTGGTGATGGACGAGCCGATCCCGGAAAAGGGGCGGGTCCTCACCCAGGTGAGCGCCTTCTGGTTCGGGAAGCTCGCCGACGTCTTCCCCTCCCACTTCGTGTCCGCGAGCGCGGCCGACATCATCCGGCGCCTCCCCGAGCTGGCCCCGCACCGCCAGGCAATCCGCGGGCGCTCCATGCTCGTGCGCCGGACCAACCCGGTGCCGTTCGAGTGCGTGGTGCGCGGCTACCTGTCCGGGTCGGCGTGGGCCGAGTACAAGAAGCAGGGCACGCTGGCCGGCGAGGCGCTCCGGCCGGGGATGGTGGAGAGCGACCGGCTCGACCCCCCGCTCTTCAGCCCCGCCACGAAGGCGGAGACGGGCCACGACGAGAACGTCACCTTCGCCACGATGGCGGCTGCGCTCGGCGATGCCGAGGCGACGGCGCTGCGCGACGCGAGCTTCCGCATCTACGAGGCCGGACGGGCGCACGCCGCCGCGCGGGGCATCATCATCGCCGACACGAAGTTCGAGTTCGGGCGCGACGCCGACGGGACGCTTCGGCTGATCGACGAGGTCCTCACGCCGGACTCCTCCCGGTTCTGGCCGGCGGACCGCTACCAGCCGGGGCGTGGACAGCCGAGCTTCGACAAGCAGCCGCTGCGCGACTACCTGGCGGGGCTCAAGGCGGACGGGCGCTGGAACGGCGAGGCGCCGCCGCCGCCGCTCCCGCAGGAGGTGCTCGACACCACCAGCGCCCGGTACGTGGACGCCTACCAGCGCCTGACCGGCCACCCGCTCCCCGAGGACGGCTGATGCGCATCGCACCCGAGGGGTGGCCGTTCATCGCCGCCTTCTGGATCCTGGAGTTCGGGTTCCTGTACTTCGGCTTCACGACGGCCGCCATCGCCTGGCTGCCGGTGGCCGTCTGGGTCGTGGCCTTCTTCCGGGACCCGGTCCGGGTGGGCCCTCGCGGAGACACCCTGGTCATCGCGCCCGCCGACGGGCTGGTGGTCAGCGTCCGCAGCATCGACGAGCCCGACTTCCACGGCGGCGAGGTGCAGCGCGTCTCGATCTTCATGAACGTCTTCAACGTGCACGTGAACCGGTACCCGGTGAACGGCACCATCGCCTACCGGAAGTACACCCCGGGCGCGTTCGTGAACGCGGCGGCCGAAAAGGCCTCGCTCGAGAACGAGCAGTCCTCGGTGGGCATCGTGGCGCCGCGCGGCAAGGTGCTGGTGCGGCAGATCGCCGGGCTCGTGGCCCGGCGCATCATCACCGACCACGGCGAGGGCACGGTGGTCCGGCAGGGCGACCGGATGGGGCTGATCCGGTTCGGCTCGCGCGTGGACGTCTTCCTGCCGAAGGGGGCCACCATCCGGGTGGCCGAGGGTGAGCGGACCGTCGCCGGTGTCTCCATCATCGCGGAGTGGACATGAGCGACCAGGACACCGCCGCCCCCGCCCCGCCGCAGCGGCCTGGGCTCCGGCGCGCCATCGTCGTGATCCCGAGCGCGTTCACCCTCGCGAACCTCTTCTTCGGGATCTGGGCCATCGTGTACGCCGCCCAGGGCAACTTCAAGTGGGCGGGGTGGTTCATCGTGTTCGCCGGCATGGCCGACATCCTCGACGGGCGCCTGGCGCGGATGTCGCACACCGGCACCCGCTTCGGCGCCGAGCTCGACTCCCTGGTGGACGTGATCTCCTTCGGCGTGGCGCCGGCGATGATCATGTATTTCCTCGAGTTCGCCGAGGCGGGGAAGTTCGCGTGGACCCTCTGCTTCATCTACATCGCGGCGGTGGCCGTGCGCCTGGCGCGGTACAACATCACCGCCGCGGGCTCCGACAAGCCGGGCTGGTTCACCGGGCTCCCCTCCCCAGCGGCGGGGATGACGCTGGCCACCTACTTCGCCTTCAGCCAGACGGAGTGGTACCAGAAGTTCCCGGAGTACCTCGACCTCCAGCGGCAGGGCCTGATCTTTCTCATGCTCGCGCTGTCGGCGATGATGCTCAGCACGGTCAAGTACCCGCGCACCCCGCGGATCGGCTTCCGGTCATTGAGCGGGATTCTCGGCACTCTCATCACCATCGGCATCCTGGTCGGCGTGATCTTCGCGCCGTCCAACTTCCTCTTCCCGTTCGGCATCGGTTACCTCCTCTTCGGCATCGTGCGGAGCGCCATCATCGCGCTCTCCGAGCGGGCCGAGGACACCGCCGACGCCCAGACGCTTCACGTGCGCGCGCATCGCGGGCACGACCGCCCCGAGGACCCCACCCGATGACGTACCGCGTTCATATCCGTGTCGTCCCCCGCGCCGGGCTGCTCGACCCGCAGGGCCAGGCGGTGGAGCATGCGCTCGCCGTGCTCGGCTTCGAGGGCGCCGGCGACGTGCGCGTCGGCCGGGCCATCGAGCTCGCCATCGACGCCGCCAGCCCGGAAGCCGCGGAAGCTGCCGCGCGGAAGATGTGCGAGCGCCTCCTGGCCAACCCGGTGACCGAAGACTTCAGCCTGGCGGTGGAGGGCTGATGGTGCGCGTCGCGGTCGTCCGGTTCCCCGGCAGCAACTGTGACTGGGACGCCTACCACGCGGCGGAACGCGCCGGCGCGGAGGCGCGGTTCGTCTGGCACCGGGACACCGACCTGCAGCAGGCGGACGTCGTGATCCTGCCCGGCGGGTTCAGTTACGGCGACTACCTCCGCTCCGGCGCCATCGCGCGCTTCAGCCCCGTGATGCGGTCGGTCCAGAAGCACGCGGCCGCCGGCGGCGCGGTGCTCGGCATCTGCAACGGCTTCCAGATCCTCTGCGAGGCGCACCTCCTGCCGGGCGCCCTGGTCCGCAACGACCGGCTGACCTTCGTGTCGCGCCCCGTGTGGGTCCGGGTGGAACGGACGGACACCTTCTGCACCGGCGCGTACGCGCGCGGCACCGAGATGCGAATCCCGGTGGCGCACGGCGACGGCTGCTACGTGGCGGACGAGGACACCCTGCGGCTCCTCGAGGCCGAGGGGCGCGTCGTCCTGCGATACACCCGGGGGGAGAATCCCAACGGCTCCGTGGCGGACATCGCGGGCGTATCGAACGCCGCCGGCAACGTCGTCGGCTTCATGCCCCATCCCGAGCGCTACGCCGACCCGCTGACGGGGAGCGACGTCGGCGCCGGCTTCTTCCGTTCCATTGCAGGGTGGATCCCCGGCGGGGCCGCCCGTTCAACCCCCTGACGGAGTCGCGACGAATGACCCCCAACAAGCCCAGCAGGAGCGAAGACGAGTACTTCGCGAAGGAGGAGGCCGAACTGCTCAAGGCGCAGCGCCTCCGGGCCAAGGAGGCGGCCGAGGCCGCCGCGCGCCAGGTCCATTACATGAAGTGCCCGAAGGACGGGCACGACCTCGTGCACGAGGAGTTCCAGGGCGTGACCGTGGACCGGTGCCTGCACTGCCACGGCATCTTCCTCGACGCCGACGAGATCGCGGCGGTGGTGGCCAAGGACGATCCGACCCTGCTCGGCCGGGTCGTGCGCGACATCTCCGCGGCCTTGCGCGGACCCCGTTCGGAGTCGAAATGACCGCAGCCGCACCGGTCACGCGCGCCGCGTCCTTTCCCGGAGAGCGGCCCGTGACGCCCGAGGTGGTCCGGGAGCACAACCTGACCCTCTCGGAGTTCGACCGCATCGTGGCGATGCTCGGCCGGACGCCGACCCTCACCGAACTCGGGGTGTTCTCCGCGCTCTGGTCCGAGCACTGCTCCTACAAGCACTCGAAGCCGGTGCTCAAGCGCTTCCCGACCACCGGCCCACAGGTCGTGCAGGGCCCCGGCGAGAACGCCGGCGTGCTCCGCCTCCCCAACGGATGGGCCGTCGCCTTCAAGATCGAGTCGCACAACCACCCCTCCGCGGTGGAGCCCTACCAGGGCGCCGCCACCGGCGTCGGCGGGATCCTGCGCGACGTCTTCACCATGGGCGCACGCCCGGTGGCGGTGCTCAACAGCCTTCGCTTCGGCCCGCTTTCCGAGCCGCGGAACCGGTATCTCTTCGCCGGCGTGGTGCGCGGCGTCGGCGACTACGGCAACTGCATCGGCGTCCCCACGCTCGGCGGCGAGGTCGGCTTCGCGGACGGGTACTCCGGCAATCCCCTCGTCAACGCGATGTGCGTCGGCATCCTGCGGGAGGCCGACCTGGCGACGGCCCGGGCGCACGGCGTCGGCAACGTGCTCCTCAACGTCGGCGCCAAGA
>CAYUOK010000039.1:0-9322 GCA_964446395.1 uncultured Gemmatimonadaceae bacterium
GACTCCAGCGTGTGGAAGAGGTCGGCGTTGCTCCAGGTGCCGTCCTCCTGCTGGTTCTCCGCAATGAACGCCGCGGCGCGGAGCGTGGCGCCGCGGTGTACCGGCGGTGCGATGGCCAGCGGGTGCAACGCAGAGGCGACGAGGTCCGGCGCGTAGTAGCCGCCCCAGTCGTTCCACACCTCCGCCAGCAGCGACAGGCTGGTCAGGTGCTTCTTGACGCTGGCGCGCCCCGCCAGCCCCGCCATCAGGACCGCCCTAAGCCCCAGGCAGCTCACCGCAAAACGGGCCTGTGCCTCCGCCCGGAATGTCTTGCCGCATGGCATCGTGATTGGCGCCAGCCGCTCGGTGGCCGGCGCCGGCGCGAAGAACCCCGCCAGGTAGTGCTCACACGCCTTCTGCTCGTGCCGCGCCGGATGGCACCCCTCCCCGAACGCGCCCGGTTGCCCCGCCAGCGCCAGTACCCACGCGACGAGCCGGCCGGTGGTCTGCTCCTGTCCGGAGTGCCCCAGCTCCATCAGCTCGATGGCTCGCCAGATGGTGGGAAGCGCGGCGCCGCCCACGCTGCCGTCGGGGCGCAGCCCCTTCTGCAGGCTCGCGACGGCCGCCTCGCGTGCCGCGGGATCTCCCGCCGCGGGGCGGCTGAGCGCCTCGCGCGCCAGGATGGCCGCGCGCGAACTGCGCGGCGCGAAGAACTCCTCCAGCCGCTCGAGCGCAGCGGTGGCGGGAGCGTGTTTCACGAGAGGATGAGCGAGAGCACGCCGCCCGCGGCGGCCCCGCGGAGCCCGCCGAGGAGAACGTGGAGGAGGGGAGGGAAGGGAGTGTCGTCCATGTCGGCGATGCGCATCCAGCCGGCCCACTCGACCAGGAGGCCGATGAGCCCGAAGAGCAGCCACCAGCCCCCGTGGCCCAGGCTCGCGAACCAGAGCCCGGCAATCAAGGCGAGGAGGAGCGCCTCGATGAAATAGGCGCCCGGCGCCCGGCGCAGCACCGTGCGCCCCGATTCACGGGGTCCGCCGGCCACCTTCCCCTCCACCGCCTCCCAGAGGAGGAAGAGCAGCCAGGTGGCCAGCCATCCGAGCACGATCCGGGTGAGTGCCATCCCGTGTTACCAGCGCCGGCGGATCGAGTCCGCGAGCACGAGCTGGCCGCGGATCATCACGCGCGTCACCGAGCGGGTGTTCCGGATGTCCGCGAGCGGGTCCTTGCTCAGCACGACGAGGTCGGCCGCCTTGCCCGGCACCAGGGTGCCGAGCGAATCGGCGCCGAGGAGCGTGGCGGCGTCGCGCGTGGCGGCGCGGAGCGCCTGGGCAGGCGTCAGCCCGGCGCCGACCAGCAATTCCAGCTCGGTGTGCTCACTGGCCCCGGGCACCAGCATCTGGTTGGCGGCGTCCGTGCCGGTGACCACCTTCCCGCCCGCCTTCTGGAACGCGCGGACGAAGAGATCCTGCATCGGGCGCCCCCGCCGGAACGCCTCGAACTCGGCGCCGGTCCAGCCGGCGCGCTCGATCATGCCGGGCACGTTCCACGCGGCCATCTGGTTGGCCGGCAGGTCGAGCAGGTCGGGGTTCTCGGCGGCGGCGGTGTCGTCGAGTCGGCTGAACACCTCGTGCAGCACCAGCGTCGGGACCATCGTCACCCCCGTCTCCGCCAGCTGCCCCGCCAGGCGGGTCAGGGTGAGGGAATCGAGCGTGGCCCAGCTCCTCTCGAACGCGGTCCACCCGGCAAAGAACCCGTCCTCCGCCGCGGCAAAGAGCGGCCCGGCCCGGCCTGCGGCTTCCGGCACGCCGGTCAGATGTTCGATGGAGGTGACGCCCGTCTTGGCCGCCGTGAGCGCGTCGGTGAGGCCGAGGTGGGCGGCCACCGGAATGCGAAAGGTCTTCGCCTCGTCGACGATGGCCTCCATCAGCGGGGGCGTGATCCGGGTGTAGGCCTTGATGAGATGCGCGCCCGAGACGGAGAGCCGGTCGACCGCCTGCCGCGCGGAGCGGGTATCGGTGACTTCGGTGGCGTTGGGGTAGGTGGCGGGGGCGCCGTCGATCATGGCGCCGGCGGCGTAGATGCGGGGGCTCAGCGCGGAGCCGAGGTCCGCGGCCTCAGACATCGCGAAGATGCTGTCGGGGTCGTTGTGCACGTCGCGCACGGCGGTGACCCCGTAGGCCACGTACCGCGGCAGTGCCCAGCGGGCCACGTGCGCATGGGCGTCGATGAGGCCCGGGATGATCCAGCTCCCCGCCACGTCCACCTGCTTCGTGCCGCGCGGCAGGAGGACATCCTCGCGCGAACCGATTGCCTCGATGGTGCCGCCACGGATTAGCACCACGCCGTCGCGAAGCGGCGTGCCGCCCCGTCCGTCGAGGATCGTGGCGCCCATCAGGGCGGTGCGCGGCGGACCCTGCTCGGCGCAGGCGCCGAGCAGGAGGCCGAGCGCCGCGGTTCCCATCACAAACGTCGCGCGCAAGGTCATGTATCTCAGGGGAGTGGAGGATGGAGGCAAAGCGCCCCGGGGGACCGGGGCGCTCGGGGAGGCTACTTCCCTCGCTTCTTGGCCGGCGCCTTCTTCTTCGCGGCCTTCTTCACCGCCTTCTTCTTCGCCGGGGCCTTCTTCTTGGCAGCCTTCTTCACCGCCTTCTTCTTCGCCGGACCCTTCTTCTTGGCGGCCTTCTTCACCGCCTTCTTCTTCGCGGCCTTCTTCTTCGCCGGCTTCTTGGCGACTTTCTTCTTCGCCGGCTTCTTGGCGGCCTTCTTCTTGGCTGCGGGCGGCTTCGCCGCCATCGGAGCCGGGGCTGGGGGCGGCGGCGGAGGTGGTGCGGGCGTCGGTACCTTCTCGGGTGACATCGGCATGGGATCCATCCACCCCGCCCCGGACCAGCCCATCTCCAGATCACTCATCGGGTGTTCCTCCGCCTGCTGGTGCGACGCCCCCCGTCGCCGGACCGCGCTAGCCGCGCGGGCGTAGTTTCCTCCCTAATTACTCGCACTTCTTCACGGCTTCTGCAAGCGCGCTCGACCCCTGGCGGTAGAAGGACGGGAGTCCCCCGCCATCGCCGTAAGTCAACGCCGTGTCCCCTCTGCGTGCTAAGTCCTTAAGATGTATCATCTTATGGTCGTCACCCTAACGCCCAGACCCTGCCTCCTCGGCGCACAGTCCCCAGTCCTCAGTCCTCAGTCCCCAGTCCTCATTGCCCCTTCCTCTTTCCACCCCTCCCAGTCCCAAGTCCTCTTTCTCCTTCCTCTCCCTTCCTTTACCTTCCCCCCGTGATCCGTCCCCGGGCATTCTTCCCGTCTCTTCTTGCCGCACTCCTCCTCGTGCCGTCGGCGCTCCTCCAGGCGCAGGGGGCGGTCGAGGTGCAGGTCACACCAGCCCAACTTCGGCTCAAGGTGGGTCAGCAGGAACGGCTCTTCCTCAGCGCATACGACGCCGACGGCAATCTCCTCGGCGAGCCGTCGTTCAGCTTTGCGGTGTCGCAGGACGGCGTGGTGCGGGTCGACAAGGACGGCACGGTGGCGGGCCTGGCCGCGGGGAGCGTGCGCATCGAGGTCCGCTCCGGCACCGGCAAGGTGACGGTGCCCGTCACCGTGACAGGTCCACCGGCACCGGCACAGCCGCCGGCGGAACCGGAGCCCGCCCCCGTCCTTCCTGCGGGCGCCCGGCTCGTCCCCACTCCCGAATCGCTCAAGATGTTGCGCCTCGAGACGGCCAGGCCGTCCATGCGGCTCGTGACGCCGGATGGGACGGGACTCGGGCAGGTGCACGTGACCTGGCGCTCGACCGCTCCCGTCGTCGCCGCGGTCAACGACATGGGGGAGGTCACCGCACTCCAGCTCGGCGAGGCGCAGCTGGTCGCGACGGGACCGGGCGGGCTGACCGCCTCGATCAACGTTGAAGTGCGCGATGACTCACTCGCAGTGACGCCTGATCGCCTCGTGCTTCCCATTGCTGGAAGCGACTCAGTCCGCGTCTTCGTCCCGGGCCAGGGCGGACGGTCGCTTGCCACCGGATTGGTGTGGCGGAGCAGCGACTCCTCCATCGTCCGGGTGAGCCGATTGGGCGTCGCCCGAGGCGTGGCGCCAGGCGAGGCGTACATGCTCGTGGTGGGCTATGGCCAGCAGCGCGCCGTGCGAGTGACCGTTCACCCGCCGATTGCACGGCTCCGGCTCGCTCCTTCTCCCGGCGCGCCGCTCCGGCTCACGCCGGGCGGCGCCGTCTCCTTCGTGCTCGAGGCCCTCGCCGCCGATTCACAGCCTGTGACCGAGGCCGGCTATCGCTGGCAGGTGGGCGACACGACCGTCGCGGCCTTCGACCCGGCCGCGCGCCGCCTGACCGCGCGCGGCATCGGGCGGACCACCCTCACGATGTCCACCTACGGATTCGAACCGACGGTGTGGGAGGTCGAGGTGGTGGCGGGCGGGCTCGCGTTCCAGCGGTCGCGGTTCCGCCTCGCGCCCGGCGCACGCGACACCCTTGCCGTCTCCCTCGTCGATGCCGATGGCCGGACCGTCGGGCCGCCGAGCGATGTGGAATTCAGCGTCAACCGGACGGAAGTCGCGACAGTAGACAGGGCAGGGGTCGTGACCGCCGTCGCGGTCGGTTCAGCCATCGTCACCGCCCGGACACCCTGGGGCACCGCGGCTACGGCCCGCCTCTACGTGACCGAGGACTTGCTCGTCAGCGTGAAGCGGGGTTTCGGGACCGATCTGATCCAGCTCGATCCGACCGATGCCGGCTCGCTGGTGCCCCTCCTGTCCGACGGCCAGGCCAACACCCAGGCGGTGTGGTCTCCCGACGGGACCCGCATCGCCTTCGCCGCCACGGTCGGCGGCAACACCGACATCTACGTCGCCGACGCCGACGGGACGAACGTCACGCGGATCACCGAGGCGCCCGAGCCGGACCAGGAACCGGCGTGGTCGCCCGACGGCGGGACCATCGCCTTCACCTCGCTCCGGAGCGGGACTCCGCAGATCTGGGCGATGAACGCCGACGGCACCGGCGTGCGGCAGCTGACCACCGGCACCGGCGCCAACTCGTCGCCCGTCTTCCGCCCCGACGGTCGGATCATCGCGTTCATCTCCACCCGCGACGGCAACGCCGACCTCTTTGAGATGGGCAACGAGGGCGCCGACCCGCGCGCCATCACCCGGACGCCGGAAGCGGAGGCGTTCCCCGCCTACTTCCCCGACGGCGACCTGGCGGTGACGGTGGAGCGCCCGGGACGCGGCGACATCCTCCGCATCCGCGCAGGGGACGGCCAGCGGATCATGCTGCAGTCCATGCCCGGCCGCGTCACGTCGTTGGCCCTCTCGGGCGACGGCCGCACCCTGGCCTTCGGCCTCTCGGAGCCCGGCCCCGTCACGAACGCGCCGCCCGTGCGCTCGTTCCGGCTCAAGACCCTGTCCCCCGACCAGCCGCCCGTCGTGCTCAACATCGTCGGCGAGGTGCTCTCCGCTTCCTTCCAGGGGACCCGGTGAAGGCGCTCGTCCTCCCGAAGCTCGGAGGATGGCAGGACCTGGCGGTGGCCGAGGTGCCGGCGCCCGAGATTCGCCGTCCGAACGAGGTGCGGGTCCGGGTGCACACCGCCGGCATCAATCACCTCGACCTCTTCATCCTCGGCGGGCTGCCCGGCATCACCTACACCTTTCCGCACATCGTCGGCAGCGACGCCGCGGGAACCATCGAGTCGGTGGGCGCGGCGGTGACGGGCTGGGCGGTGGGCGACCGGGTCATGCTGAACCCCGGCATCGGCTGCAACGAGTGCGACCTCTGCGCCGCCGACCAGCAGCCGCTCTGCCTCCGGTACGCCCTGCTCGGCGAACACGTCCCCGGCACCGTCGGCGAGTACGTAGTGGTGCCCGCCACCAACCTGGCCCGCGTCCCCGACGCGATGCCCTGGGCGGCGGCCGCCGGCTTTTCGCTGGCCGCGCTGACATCATGGCGGATGATGACCGGGCGCGCCCGCGTCCGCGCCGGCGAGACGGTTCTGATCTGGGGCATCGGTGGCGGCGTGGCGCAGTCCTGTCTGCAGATCGCCAAGAGGCTTGGCGCCACCGTCATCGTGACGAGTTCCTCCGATGACAAGCTTGAGCGGGCCCGTGCCCTCGGCGCCGACCACCTGCTCAATCACGCCCGCGAGGACGTGCCGAAGGCCGTCCGCACCCTCACCGGCGGCCGGAACGCCGATGTGGTGGTGGACAACGTCGGCGAGGCCACCTGGCAGAAGTCGCTCCGCGCCCTTGGTCGAGGCGGCCGGCTCGTCACCTGCGGCGGCACCACCGGCCCGATGGTGACCACCGACGTGCGGAAGCTGTTCTGGTATCAGTGGGACATCCTCGGCAGCACCATGGGCGGCGACCGGGAGTACCAGGAGGTGGCGCGGCACGCCTTCGAGGGGCGGTTCTGGCCGGTGGTGGATTCGGTGGTCCCGCTGTCGGAGGGCCGGGAGGCCTTCCGTCGCATGGCCGATGGCGCACAGTTCGGCAAACTCGTGATCGAGGTGGCACCATGAACGACCTGTGGGAGCGGCTCTCGTACGGCATGGAGCAGCTCAGCTTCTTCCTCCCGGCCATCCTCGGGGCGGGAGTCCTCCTGCTCGCGGGCTACTTCGTGGCCCGGCAGATCGAGAAATGGGTGGACCGGACCCTCGCCAAGCTCGACTTCAACCGCGTCGCCAAGGAAGGCGGCCTGGCCGACGGCCTCGAGCGGGCGGAACCGTCGCTCGACCCGGTGCACGCGGTGGGCAAGCTGGCCTTCTGGCTGGTGATGCTGGTCGTCATCCTGCTCGCGAGCACCGCGCTCGGGCTCGAGAGCATCAACGAGATGTTCGGCCTGATGCTCGGCTTCCTCCCGACCCTCATCAGCGCCATCGTCATCGTCATCTTGGGGATCGTCGTCGGGGAGTTCGTGCGCGGGCTGATCGTCGCCTCGGCCGGCGGCGTGGAGGGAGTGCCCACGCTCGCGCGGGTGTCGAAGTTCCTCGTGGTCATGATTGCGGTGTTCATGGCGCTGCAGCAGGTGGGTGTGGCGGAGGACATCGTCACCACGGCGTTCACGCTCATTCTGGGCGCGGTGGCGCTCGGCGCCGGCCTCGCGTTCGGGCTCGGGAACACCGCGCTGGCGGGCGAGATCACCCGCCGGTGGTACGAGGAGGGGCGCCGCCGCCGGACCGCGCGGACGCGGTCGACCGATCCCAAGCCGCCAGCGGAGTAGACCCCTCGCCCCCTGGCCCCCTCTCCCTCCGGGAGAGGGGGAGCGAGAAATACCGTTCCGTCCCCGCTTCCCCGCTTCCCCGCCAATCTACCTGACGTCGAACATGTAGCTGTTGAGGTACTTGATGGTGGCGGTGTGCTCCGCCACCTGGAAGGCCAGCAGGTCCCCGCTGGTGACGAGCCCGATCAGGCCGCGCGCATCGGTGACCGGCAGGTGCCGGATCCGCTTGCCGCTCATGATGGCCCCGCACTCCTCGATGCTGGTCTCGGGGAGGCAGGTGATGACGGGAGAGGTCATCACCTCGCGCACCCGCGTGTCCGCCGGACTCCGGCCCGCCGCCACCACCCGCCGCAGGATGTCCCGTTCCGTGAAGACGCCCAGCAGCTTGCCCTCGTCGAGGACGACGAGGCCGCCGATGCCATGCTGGTTCATCACCAGTGCGGCGGCGAGTACGGTGTCGGAGGGAGCGATCGAGAGGACTTCGCCGCTCTTGCGAGCGAGCAGGTCGCGGACGGTGGCCATCGGCGCGCTCCTGTGTGGGAATGTCCCATTCTACGGCTCGAGCCCGAGGCGCGCCAGCACCGGGCCGTGCGGGCGGCTACTGCCTCGACCGCCGGATGACCGCCGCCACCGCCGCCAGGGAGGCGATCACGATGGACACGGCGATCACGGGCCACGGCCCCGTAGCCGCACCTGACTCCTCCCGCGTGGCGAGCTCCATCACCAGGCCCAGGATGCCCAAGCCGGTGATCACCGCGACGATCGCCGCGGCCGCCGCACGGCGGGGCGGCACCGTTGCCGATTCCTCGCCGATGGCGATGGCGGCGGCCGCGCGCAGCTCCTCCCGGCTGGTGCCGGGGTACTGCCGCTCGAACTTGTCCACTTCTTCCTTGAGCCGGCGGGCCAGGTCCTGCGCCCGGGCGGAGGGAGGGGCCTGCTGGTGCGCCACCACGGGGATGAATACCATCAGAACTCCCGCTTCTTCATTTCCTTGAAGAGCCGACGGGTCTCCGAGTCCATCTCCTCCGGCTTCTGCCGGAGCGTGGAGTCATACTGGGCGGCGCGCTCCGCCACCGGCGGCTTGATCTTGGCGGCGTTCTTCTGGGCCAGGCGTGCGATCCGCTGGTCCTCTTTCTTCGACATCGTGCCTCCGGTTCAGGGTCGGCGGGAAATCTAAGAGGGCGGACGCCGATACCGCAGGAAGCGCCACCCCTCGGGCTGGACCTCCTTGACGAGCACCGCGTCGGGGCTCGAGGCCAGGGCGTAGCCGTAGCCGTTGAAGGCGATCGCCTGGAGCAGCCGGCCGTTCCGTCCGATGACCTGGTAGCGGCGCACGGTGTCGGGGATGACGCGGCTCTTTTCGAGCCAGACATTGCCGTCGCCGCCGGTGAAGGCCGCGTCGAAGGGCGGCTTGACGGGGCTGAACGGGACCTTTTCCGCGGCGGAGCGAAGCTCGGGCGGGAACTTCCGGAGGAACGCCTCGCGGTCCGACACCGTGATGGTGAACACCCGGTCCGGGAGCTTCTGCCCCTTCTGCAGCTTGCCGTCCGGCGCGATCCAGTCGACCCGGTTGGGATAGACCCGTGCCACCCAGACGCTCCCGTCCGCCAGCACGCCCCACTGGTCCTCGCCGCTGAATACCCGGCGCTCGAACCGGCGTCCGGCGTCGCCCTCCACCTCGGCCAGGTCGAGCGGGGAGAGCCGGAGGATCGTGTCGCCCCGGGAGAAGTCGAGCGGGAAGCGGACGACCACGGCTGAGTCGCGCTTGCCGCTCCCGTCGGGGCCGGGCGGCGGATTGAACTGCACGTACCAGTTGCCCTGCCCGTCGCGGGCGCGGGGCAGGGTGCCGTTGGTGATGTCCGGGGTCCGCACCGCCGCGGCGTACTGGCCGTTCAGGCTCCAGACCGTCAGGCGGCGGAGAGCCCAGTCGCCCACGTAGAGGCCGTCGCCCATGGTGAAGAGCGAGAACGGTCCCTCGAACGGCTGCTTCATCCCCTCGCCGAGATCGACAAGCGAGCGATTGGAAAAGTCGAGGACGACGACCCTCTTGTCGGCGGGGGAGAGCACGGCCCAGCGGTCGCCGCCGAGCCAGGCGCCGGCGGTGGCCTCGAAGAGGGT
>CAYUOK010000040.1:0-9284 GCA_964446395.1 uncultured Gemmatimonadaceae bacterium
TCGTACAGGTCCACCAGGCCGTTCCCGAGGAAGGCGTAGTCCTCGAGGTAGCCGTTCAGGTGGGCGGTGCCCCCGCGCCAGCTGCGCAGCAGGCGGCCGTCTGCGTCACGCAGGTGTTGCAGCACGAAGTCGGCGGCGCGGCTCGCCGCCTCCAGCCACCGGGCCTCGCCGAGCACCCGCGCGCCCTCGGCCAGCGCGCCGATCATCAATCCGTTCCACGACGTCAGCACCTTGTCGTCGAGCCCGGGCGGCACCCGGGTGCTCCGCGCGGCGAGGAGTTTCGCGCGGGCGGCCCTGATCCGCGCCGACGCTTCGCCGGGGGCGAGCCCGAACTCCTGCGCGACCTCGTCGAGCGCCCTCGGCGTGCGCAGGATCGAGTGGCCCTCCCAGTTCCCCATCTCCGTCACGTCGAACCACGCCGCCGCGAGCGCGGCTTCCGGGCCAAGAGTCGCCTCGAATTCCGCGAGCGTCCAGACGAAGAACTTCCCCTCGACCCCCTCGGAGTCGGCGTCGGTGGCGGAGTGGAAGCCCCCCTCCGGCGCCGTCATGTCGCGTACGACGTAGTCGAGCACCTCGGTGGCGACCTGCCGGTAGGACGGATCCGCGGTCACCTGGAACGCCTCGAGGTACGCGCGCGCGAGCAGCGCGTTGTCGTAGAGCATCTTCTCGAAGTGGGGCACCAGCCATTCGTCGTCGGTGGAGTAGCGGCAGAAGCCGCCGCCGAGCTGGTCGTACATCCCGCCGCGCGCCATGCCCTCGAGGGTGCGGCGGGCCATCTGCAGCGCGCGGCCGTCGCCCGACCGGCGGTGGATCCGGAGCAGCACCCGGAGCAGCGTGGCGGGCGGGAACTTCGGCGCGCGGCCGAAGCCGCCCCACGCGGGGTCGAAGGTGCCGGTGAGCTGCCCCAGGAGCCGTGCGAGCGCGGCGTCGAGGTCGACGGCTCCCGGGTTCGGCTCGGCAGACTCGCGCAGGTGGGTGGTGAGTTCCTCGCCGACACGCTCCAGCGCCTGCCGGTTCTCGCGCCAGAGTTCGGCGATCCGGCGCAGGATGGCGGGAAAGCCGGGCCGCCCGTGGCGGTCCTCGGGGGGGAAGTACGTCCCCGCGAAGAACGGCTGCTGCTCCGGCGTCAGGAACACCGTCATCGGCCAGCCGCCGTGGCCGTGGTTCATCGCCATCGTGGCGGCCATGTAGATGTCGTCGAGGTCGGGCCGCTCCTCGCGGTCCACCTTCACGCAGACGAAGTGCTCGTTCATCAGCGCCGCGATGGCCGGGTCTTCGAAGGATTCGTGCGCCATCACGTGGCACCAGTGACAGGCGGAGTACCCGATCGAGAGCAGGATCGGCCGGTCCTCCGTGCGGGCACGCGCGAGCGCCTCGCCTCCCCAGGGATGCCAGTCCACCGGGTTGTGGGCGTGCTGGAGGAGGTAGGGACTGGTGGACCCGGCGAGCCGGTTCGCGGGCGGGGGCATCAGTGATACCCGGCGCCGGGATAGAGCAGGTTCAGCGTGAAGAGGAACACCGGATCGAAGACGTGGCTGAAGAGCTGCCAGGCGATCAGGATGCCGATGAGGCCGAGCCCGCGGTTGCTCCAGATGAACTCCTGGTACCGCGCGGTGGCGCGGTCGGTCAGGAGGAGCGGGATGGCGCCGCTCCCGTCGAGGGGTGGGAAGGGAAAGAGGTTGAGCACCGCGAGCACCAGGTTGAGCGACAGCACGGCGCTCAGCGCGAACGCCGCGGCGGCCCAGGCGGCGCTCCCATCGGTGGCGGCGAGCTGGTCGAACCCCGCCCGTTCCGGCGGGAAGAAGACGCCGGCGCCCGCCCCGAGACGGAGCGCCCCGAAGGCGAGCGCCACGAGCAGCAGGTTCGCCGCCGGGCCGGCCAGGGCCATCCACGCGGCGCGCCGGGGGTGGCGGCGTGCCCAGGCCGGATCATAGGGCGCGCTGGCGAATCCCATCGGCCATCCGGTCAGGAGGGCGCTGATGAGCGGGATCCAGAGCATGCCGGCCGGTTCGCGCCGGATGTGGGGCCGCGGGTCGAGGGACACCTGGCCGCCGTGGTAGGCGGTCGGGTCTCCCCCGAGCAGGGCGGCCCAGGCGTGCGCAGCTTCATGGATGGTCACCGAAACCAGGAAGACGGCGTAGTAGGCCAGCGCGTGGCCGATGTCGGTCATTGCGAAGTATCGCCTTGTTTCGGTGTCTGTTCGGGTTTGGGGCGCCCCGGCTCTTGTGCGTTCAGGGGGTCTGGCTTAGCTTGGCTCTGCGGAAACACGCCAATTGGCGTGGACTGGTGCCGGGTTTCTCTCAGGGGCTCGCATTCGCGATGCCCTTTTTTTGATTCCCGATGTCGCATAGGGCGACCACTCGTCATCCGCACGGGTCCCCGCCGTCCGGCGGAATGCCCGGAACAACCGTAGTCGGCCAGGACGGCATGCCCGGACTCCGATTACACCACACCATCAGGAGTACCGCATGCGTACGACCGGCACCGTGAAGTGGTTCAACGACGCCAAGGGCTTCGGTTTCATCACCCCCGAAGGCGGCCAGAAGGACTGCTTCGTCCACCACTCGGCCATCTCGGGCCAGGGCTTCAAGTCGCTCGCCGAAGGCGAGCGGGTTGAATTCGACATCGTCCAGGGCGCCAAGGGCCCCGCGGCCGAGAACGTCGTCAAGCTCAAGTAAGTCGAGAGGGGACGCCGGCGTCGCCGGCTACCACGTCATGGCCGGTCCGACTTCGTCGGGCCGGCCATTTCGTTTTCCGGGATGCCCCGTTACCGGGCCGGCTTGGCGAGCAGCGTGGTGTGCCGGCGGACCAGGCGCAGGACGACGGCGACCACGATCCCGAAGATCAGCGCCCCGAGCCAGAACGGGTCGATCCGCCACACGCCGAACGACACCCTCCATTCCGCCACGTTGAGCGCCGCGAAGATGAGCACGAGCTGGAGCAGGCTCGAGTATTCCCGGCGGAGCACCGGGCGGAGGTGGAACGGCGTCTCCGGGGGCACCCAGTGGCGGAAGTTGGGAATGAAGGCGGGCGTCCTGGCCGACCAGTCGACGAACACCTGGCCATACTGGCCCCGGAGAAACTCCTCCTCCGCGAACATGATGCGCTCGTAGTACAGCCAGAACATGAGCCCGATGACGATGGCGGGCCAGGCCCTGAGGGGCAGCAGCACCGGCCCGAGCCAGCCCAGGTAATTGCCCAGGTAGAGGGGGTGCCGGACGATGGAATACATGCCGGTGGTGTTGAGCGACCTCGCCACCTGCGTGTCCCGGTTCCGGCCCGAGGTGCCGGGCGCCGCGCACCCGATGGTATAGGCGCGGACGGCCAGGCCGACGAGTGAGATCCCGAAGCAGACCAGCGGCCAGGCCATGGGGACCGTGTCCGGCTCACCGGGGATGGCCACCGACACGATCTGGGTGAACAACAGCGCGACCCCGAAAAGCGGCAGGAACCCCCGGTGCCGGAAGAGCCACTGTCCCGATCGGATGCAATCCTCGTAGAGCGCCATGCGAATTCCTCGCGATCGCCGCGTGTCAGTCCTTCGGCTTGTCTGCTTCCGGCTTCTTCGACGACGAGTCCGCGGCCAGCGGCTTGAACGTGAACTTCTGCCCGCCGACCGACGCCTCGTACATCAACCCGGTCTTGGCCAGCGTGAAGACCAGCACGCCCAGCCGGTACTTGGCGTTGGCGGAGGCGCCGCTGGCCGCGGCGACGGCGCTGACCTGCGCGCTCAGCTCGAAGCTGTTCCCCTTGAACGCGTCGATGGCGTCGCGGTTCTCGAAGAAGATGACCTCGGCATAGGACTGCCCGCCGAGCTGGAGGCCGATCGTCACCTGGCCGAGCTTGGCCTGCCCGATGATCTGGCCGCCTTCGTAGAGGCATCCCGTGCCGGCGGCGCCGCCCACGATGAACGCGCCCTTCCCCACCGAGGGGAAGATGGCGTACCCGATCGCGCTCCCGAAGAACTTCTCGAGGTTCGGGTCGTTCTTCTTGAACAGGTCGATGGTCTCGCCGCAGCGGTTGCGCTGCTTCTCGTCCTGGGCATGAAGTGGATCCGGTCCCAGCGCCTGGAGGGCGGCGAGCACGAGCAGCGAGGCGATCAGGGGGTGGCGCATGGCGACTCCTTCATCGGTCGAAATCAGTTCGGGGAATCGGCGGGCCTGGTCCTGCGCCACGCCACGACGAAGAGCGTCGCAAGGAGCAGGTCGATCAGTGCCCCGCCAAGAAAGAAGGAGCCGGTCCGGCCCTGCGCGTAGAGGACGCAGACACCTGCTCCCCAAATGACCTTTTCGAGCACGGCCGGGAGCATGACCGGCCGCAGGCGGGCGGGGTCACGCCCCACCAGCAGGAACACCAGCTGCCAGGCGAGGGCCACCCCGACGAATCCGTAATAGAACTCGGGGTGCGAGAACGCCGGCGGCGCGAGCCGGGCCACGGTCCCCTCCAGGAACAGCATCGGCAGCAGCACCAGGATGCCGTACACGCCGGCCGCGGTGAACACCCGCTTCGCGAAGATCATCGCTCGGGAGCCTCCTCGCTGATCTCGAATATTACGCTGCAGCAGGTGACGCCGCCCTCGGCCTTGGCGAACTCCGACATGTCGAGCGCGCGGACGTCGATCCCGAGCGCCTCGAGCCGGCGGTTGGTGCGTGGGAACGCCGCCGCGCTGATGGTGGCGTCACCGACCCGGAGCACGTTGCCGGCGAACGGTTCGGCGGGGTCCACCTCGACGACCGCCGCCGTCCCGAACAGGGCACGGTCCACCCAGTCCGGGTTGAGCACCACGATGCCCGGGGCGGCCACCGTCGCCGCGGTCTTGAGGTGCAGGCAATCCCGCGTGGTCACCGGCACCACGCGGTAGTCCCACGGCGCCAGGAGCTCGCCCAACTGGGCGATGCCGTCGCGGTTGCTCCGGGCCGAGTCGCCGACGTAGAACGTGCGCCCGATCCGGAGGACGTCGCCGCCGTCGAGGGTACCGGGCGCCTCGATCTCCGCCACCGAGCGATAGACGGCGAGCGCCGGCGCCACCGACGCCGTTTCTGGCCGCCGCGACGCCGCCCCGGGACGGGTCACGACCGCGAGTTCGTCCACCACCACCGCGGTGTCCTCGATGAACACGGCGTCGGGCATCGACGCGTCGGCCGGAACGCGGTGCACTCGGCATCCGAGTTCCATGAGGCACTGCTCGTAGGCGGCGTGCTGCGCCACGGCGCGCGCGTGGTCGATGGGGCTGCGAGCGAGATGGCTCAGCTCACACCGGTCCATGGCGGGGCTGACGTCGCGAGTGAGGGCGATGCGCATCGAGAGTCCTCCCCGTTCAGGGGGATCGGGAGGTGACGGCGAGCGCCACGCCGCCCAGCACCAGGGCGGCGGCGATGGGCAACCGGAGCGGCACCGCCTCGCCGAGCAGCGCCACGCCTCCCGCCGCAGCGATCACCGGCACCAGCAATTGCACGAGGGCGGCGCGCGTGGCGGTGAGCGAGGGCAGCGCGGTGTACCAGATCGCGTACCCGACGCCCGAGGCGAGCGCGCCGGAGATCGCGGCGAGCAGCGCCCCCCGCGCGGTCCACCCCGCCGTGCCCCCTGCGACGGCCAGCAGCAGCGCCGCCATCGGGACCGTCAGCAGGAAATTGCCGGCGGTGTTCCGGAGCGCCTCCGCGCTGCCGCGGCCTCGCAGGGAGTAGACGCCCCAGGCGACGCCGGCTGCCGCCATCAGTGCGGCCCCCGCGGGCGCGGGCGACGTGAGCCCCGGGAACGCGAGCACCACGAGACCGGACACCGCCAGCCCGAGGCCGATCCATTCGGCGGCCGCGGGGCGCTCGCCCGCGCGAAGCCCGGCCAGGATCATGGTCAGCTGGACGGCGCCGAACAGGATGAGTGCGCCGGTGCCGGCGCCGAGGCTGACGTACGCGAAGCTGAACGCGGCGGCGTAGGCAAAGAGCGCCGCGGCGGAGGCCCACTGCCCGGCGGGCTTCGGCACGCCGCCGGTGCGGAGGGCGACCAGCAGCCAGAGCGCGGCGGCGCCGGCACCCAGGCGCACGGCGGTGAATCCCGCGGGGGAGATGGCGTGGCTGCCGAGCGCCAGGCGACAGAGGATCGAGTTGCCGGCGAAGGCGAGCAGGGCGAGCGCGGTCAGCAGGGCGGTCCGCCGGACGGTGCCGGTCATTCGAAATACTCGCGCGCGATCCTGCGCCCGGCGTAGAGTCCCACGCCGAATCCCACCATGCTGCAGACGAATGCCGTCAGGAGCCCGGCGGGCGCGCCCAGCCACCAGCCGACGGCGCTGCCGAGCGTGGTGCCGACCAGTGCGAGAAGCTTGCCCACCGCTGGCCTCCCCCTACGTCAGGAGCGGGATCAGGTCCGACTCGATCGCTTCCGGCGTGTCCGTGGGCCCGTAGCGGCGGAGCACCCTGCCGTTCCGGCCGACGAGGAACTTCGTGAAGTTCCACTTCACCGCTTCCGTGCCGAGCAGGCCCTTCCGGGCCGCCTTCAGGTGCCGGTACAGCGGGTGGGTCCCGGGTCCGTTGACGTCGATCTTGGCGAACATCGGGAAGGTGACGTCGTAGGTGAGGGAGCAGAACGCCTTGATCGCGTCCTCGTCCCCCGGCTCCTGGTGGCCGAACTGGTCGCACGGAAATCCGAGCACGGTCAGCCCGCGCCGCTTGTACTTCCGGTAGAGCGCCTCGAGGCCGGCGTACTGCGGCGTGTACCCGCACTTGCTGGCGACGTTGACGACGAGCAGCACGCGGTCCTTGTACTTGGCCATGCTGGCCGGCTTGCCGTCGATGGTCGTGAGGGCGATGTCGTACAGGCTCACGCGGAGTCTCGCATGGTCAGGGGCGGGCGCCGGGAGGCACCGGGAGGGGCTCCAGGCTGAGGGCGTGCGCGCAGCGGGGGCAGGAGGTCGAGATCGGAAACCGGAATCGTTGCCGCCCGAACCCGACGAAGAACGCACCGGGTTCCCCGCAGCCGGGACAGATGCCACCGGCCTCCACGAGCACGGTCCGCGTGCGGGCGCGCCGGAGGGCGAAGCCCCACATGAACAGCGCGAACATGACCCCGAAGAGGTGGATGAGCGGGACCGGCAGCAGGAGAATCCCCGCCGCCGTCCCGCCGAGGGCGATCAGTCCGGCCTCCCCCAGCCTGGCGGACAGCGGTCGCGCGGCCGTGTCGATCCAGCCGTCGTCCCGCGACGTCCCGTCGGCGGCGCGGACCCGGACGGGGAGCCGGGCTGCCCCGGACGGTGGGGTCATGGGGCGGAGGGGGCGCGGTTTTCCCCGAGCGCCCGGAACGCGAGGAAGAGAATGCCCACCGCGATGGCGAGGCCGACCGCCCCGCCGGCCAGGGCGAGTCCCAGCCCCTTCCCGTCCCGGAAGACCGGCACGAGGGCGTTGCGGGTGACGAAGATCGCCGCCCACGCGAAGAGGACGAGGCGGGTGCCCGCATGGCGTGCCAGCAGGCCCGCCATCGCGAGGAGGGCCAGCACGACGTACCACCACTGGAGCATGACCACCGCCCGCTGCCCCGTGGTCAGGTCCGCGCCCGCGGCAGCCAGCGAGCTCTGGACCGCCAGAAACGCGAAGAGGGCGAGCAGGAGGAGGGCCGCGACGAGGTAGCCAGTGCGCGCATTCATCCGGATCGCCCTCCCCTTGCCGAGGTCGTGGTGCAGTTAGCGCGAGCCGCCGCTCCGGGGCCTGGACGGACCGCCACCGCGGCGACTGGAGCCGCCGCTCGAAGGGCGGCTGCCCTGCGTGGAGGCGTGCGCGGCGCGCCGCGCCTCCTTCGCCTTCGCGCGCGCCCGGTCCTCCGCCTTCTTGGCGCGGATGGCCGCGATCCGCTCCGCGAGCGGCACTTCGAGCTGCACGTTGAGCTTGGCGGCGTAGTCGAAATCGGGGAGCGTCACCCGCGGGAGCCGCTTGCCGACCGCCCGCTCGATCGAGCGGAGGTCGCCCTCTTCTTCCGGCGAGACGAAGGTGAAGGCGTCGCCGGTGGCCTCCGCGCGGGCGGTCCGGCCGACCCGGTGGATGTAGTCCTCCGGCACCTTCGGCACGTCGAAATTCACGACGTGACCGAGCTCCTCGACGTCGATGCCGCGCGCGGCGATGTCGGTGGCCACGAGCACGCGGTACTTGCCGCTCTTGAAGCCGGCCAGCGCCTCGGTCCGCTGCGCCTGCGAGCGGTTGCCGTGGATCCGCTCCGCCCGGATGCCCTCGCGGATCAGGTGCTTGGTGAGGCGGTCGGCGCGGTGCTTGGTACGGGTGAAGACCAGCGCTTCGCGCATGTCGCCCTTGGCCAGGAGCGCCAGGAAGAGCGCGGCCTTGAGCTCCTGGCGCACCGGGTACACCGCCTGCGTGATGCCGATGGCGGGGGCCGACTTCCGCGCCAGGTTGATGGTGGCGGGGTCGTGCAGCATCTCGCGGGTGAGCGCGGCGATCGGCCCGGGCATCGTCGCGCTGAAGAAGAGCGTCTGCCGCCTGGCGGGGATGTGCCGCAGGATGCGCTTGATGTCGGGCAGGAACCCCATGTCCAGCATCCGGTCCGCCTCGTCGAGCACCAGCACCTCGAGGCCGGAGAGCTTCGCGTACGGCTGCTTCATGTGGTCCAGCAGGCGGCCGGGCGTGGCGACGACGATGTCCACGCCGCTCCGGAGCGCGTGCTCCTGCGGCCCCATGCCGACGCCGCCGTAGACGGCGGCAGCCGTGACCGGCGTGTGCACCGCGAGGTCGTTGATGTCCTCGAGAATCTGGAGTGCCAGCTCGCGCGTCGGGCTCAGGATCAGCGCGCGGGTGGTGCCGCGCTTCGTGTCGATGAGCCGCTGCAGGATCGGGAGGACGAATGCGGCGGTCTTGCCGCTGCCGGTCATGGCGCAGGCCAGGAGGTCCCGTCCTTCGAGCGCCGGCGGGATCGCGTCGGCCTGGATGGGGGTGGGGCGGGTGAACCCGAGCTCCTTGACGCCCTTGAGCAGGCTGGGATGCAGGTTCAGGGAGGCGAAAGGCACGGCGTTCCTTGCTGAAAAGCGCAACCGCGGCGGGGGCCTTTCCAGGACTGGGGGCTGCCGGTGCGGGCGACGATGGTTGGGCGGCCGGGACAGCGCCGCCGGGGGGAAGCATAGGCCATCGGGAGGGCCGGGACAACTCGCCACTTGCGCGCGGGAGGGGGAGCCATTACGTTCAGGGCAATAGACATAGCCTTCGGGCCCCGGGGTAGCAGAGCAGACCGGGTGATCAAACTGCCAAGAACCATCGACCCGCCCGGTGACCACACACTGGACGGGCGTTGTGTTT
>CAYUOK010000041.1:0-1994 GCA_964446395.1 uncultured Gemmatimonadaceae bacterium
CCCCGCGCGGCCGCCTCGCGAAAGGCGGCCGGTGAGTTCTCGAACGCGTAGCCGGAGGCGCCCCGGTGGGCGATCACCAGCGGCCGCGTCAGTTGTTCTCCTCCAGCTTCCGCATCTCGATCCAGTCCGGCTCGTCCAGCAGGTCCTTGAGGAGGGTGCGGTCGGCGTCGTTCGGCATCACCGACGTGAGATACGCCTTGTACTTGTCGGCGTCGATCGGCTCGCCGGTGATGGTGAAGTGCTGGCGGGCGTAGAGGCCGATCTTCCGGTTGAACTTGAGGTCCGGCACGATCAGGTGTCGCGCGGGGTCGCCGATGACGGTGTTGAGGCGCTGGACCAGCCGGGTGATCTCCTGCCGGTAGAGTTCCCGGCTCGCCTCGTTGAGGTGCGCGATGTCCACCGACTGGTCGGTCTCCCGCTCGTCGAACCGGCCCTTCAGGCCCCAGACGTACGCCCAGTGGGCGCTCGAGGAGTTGTCGGTGCCGAACAGGTCGAACGCCGTGGGCACCCACTTGTTGAAGTAGCGCTGGACCACCTCGGGCGGCACGCGGCCGGCCCGGAGGATCCGGAGGAGGCCGTTGTTGCCGGTGCCGAGGTGGAAGCTCTCCTCCTTCAGCATCGGGCCCATCGAGCGGGCCAGCGGGTGGAAGGACGAGGTGGAGAGCATCTTGAGCTGGAACTTGCCGTCGCGGTCGATGAACTGGGTGTAGGTGAAGAAGTCCAGCCAGTTCTCCACGATCTCGTTGAACGAGCCGAGCAGTCGCTCTCCCTCCTCGGCGCGGCGGTCGAGGAGCTTCTGCGCCTCGCGCTTGCCCTCGTCGCCGAAGTAGGTGCACAGGAGGTACGACATCTGCCAGCCGTGCCGCATCTCCTCGCTCATCACCCGCATCAGCGCGAAGAGGTCGTAGTCGCTGGGCGCGCGCTCGAGGAGCGCCCGCTGCTGCTCCACCGAGGCGAACTCGGTGTCGCCCTGGAAGACGATCAGGTTGAGCAGCGCGTCCCGGATCCGCTGGTCGGGGATGTGCATGATGGTCGGCCACTTGGTCTGGCCCTTGTAGTGCCCGAACTCGATCGTCTCGGCCTCGGGCTCGCCGAACTTCGCGTCGAAGCCGACCTTCCGGAACGGCGTGCCGGCCATCTCCTTCTCGGAGATGCCGATCGAGTCCTGCCAGTAGCGGAAGTAGTCGATCCAGTCGTCGAAGTTGTTCACTTTCCGCATGTCGTCCTCACCGTCCGTGAAATTCGGGAACCCGTTTGGCGTGGTACGCCGCCAGCCCCTCGGCGGCGTCCTCGCTGCGAAAACACTCCCGGCAATGGCGCGCCTCGATGACCAGCGACTCGGCCAGCGTAGTCGAATCCGACTCGCGCACCGCCCGCTTGGCCAGCCGCGCCGCGATCGGCGGCAGCGCCGCCAGCCGGGCGGCCCATGCCGCCGTCTCGTGCTGCAATTGCTCGTCTCGTACCACCCGGTTCACCAGCCCGAGTTCCAGGCACCGGGCCGCCGGGAGCATCCTGGGCGTCCAGAGCAGTTCCAGCGCCGCCGCGCTCCCCGCCAGGCGCGGGACGAACCAGCTGGTGCCGAAATCGGGGTGGAGCCCGAGCCGGTGGAACACCAGGCCGAGGGAGGCGCTCTCCGAGGCGATCCTGAGGTCGCAGGCCAGCGCCAGCCCCACGCCGCCGCCGGCGGCGGGGCCGTTCAGGCTCGCCAGCACCGGCTTGGGCGCGCGATGCAGCAGCTGCACCACCTCCGAGCCGGTCCGGACCAGTTCCATCGCGGCGGCTTCGTCGATCGCTCCCGACGGATCGCTCAACCGGTCGAGGTCCGCTCCGGCGCAGAAGCCCCTCCCGCTCCCCGTCAGCACGATGGCGCGCACCGCCTCGTCCTCGACGAGCGCGCGGGTGGCGGCCAGCAGTTCGTGGAGCATGTCGGCGTCGAAGGCGTTGAGCCGCTCGGGGCGGTTGAGCGTGATCGTCCCGACGCCGTCCGCGACCTC
>CAYUOK010000041.1:2094-6243 GCA_964446395.1 uncultured Gemmatimonadaceae bacterium
CGCCGGAGGGCGTGGACCAGCGTGGCGGTCATCCGGGCGCCGCTGGCGCCCAGCGGATGCCCGAGGGCGATCGCCCCGCCCGACACGTTGACGCGGGCCGGGTCGAGGCCCAGCTCCCGGATGCAGGGAATGGCCTGCGCCGCGAATGCTTCGTTCAATTCGACCAGGTCGAGATCGGCCACGGAGAGCCCGAGGCGTGCAAGCAGCTTCCTGGTGGCCGGCACCGGGCCGAGCCCCATGCAGCTCGGGTCCACCCCGGCCACGGCCGTCCCCACGATGCGCGCCAGCGGGGTGAGCCGGTGCGCCTTGACCGCGGCCGCGCTGGCCACGCCGAGCGCCGCGGCGCCGTCGTTGATGCCGCTCGAGTTGCCGGCGGTGGCGGTGCCGTCCTTGGCGAACGCCGGCGTGAGCTTCGCCAGGCTCTCGATCGTCGCGTCGGGGCGCGGGTGCTCGTCGGTGGTGACCGGCGCCTTCACGCCCGGGCCCGTCACCGGCACCAGTTCCGCGTCGAAGTGACCGGCCGCCACCGCCGCCTTGGTCCGCCGCTGGCTCTCCGCGGCGAAGGCATCCTGCTCCTCCCGCGTGATGCCGTGGAGCCGGGCGACCTTCTCCGCGGTCTGACCCAGGGAAATCGTCCAGTCGGCCGGCATGGCGGGATTGACGAAACGCCAGCCCACGGTCGAGTCCGACACCTGCGGGTTGGTGCGGTCCCACGCCGCCCCGCTCTTGAGCATCACGTAGGGGGCGCGGGTCATGCTCTCCACGCCGCCGGCCACGAAGAGATCTCCTTCGCCCGCCTTGATGGCCTGCGCCGCGGCGGTCAGGGCCTGCAGGCCGGAACCGCAGAGCCGGTTGACCGTCTGCCCGGGCACCTCAACCGGGAGCCCCGCCAGGAGCAGCGCCATCCGTGCGACGTTCCGGTTGTCCTCACCCGCCTGGTTGGCGCAGCCGAGGATGACGTCGTCGATCGCCGAGCCGGGGAGGCGTCCCCGCTCGACCGCCGCCCGGATGGCGATGGCGGCGAGGTCGTCCGGCCGCACGCCGGCCAGCGCGCCGCCGGCGCGCCCGATCGGGGTACGGACGGCCGAGACGATGAACGCCTCCGTCACAGCGCGATCCAGACCGACTTGCTCTCGGTATACCCCTCGAGGGCGGTGCGACCGAGGTCGCGGCCGAAGCCCGACGCCTTGTAGCCGCCGAAGGGGGCGCCCGGGTCGTACATGTTGTAGGTGTTGACCCAGACGGTGCCGGCGCGAATGGCGTGGGCCACACGGTGCGCCCGGCCGACGTCGCGGCTCCAGACGCCGGCGGCCAGTCCGTACATCGACTGGTTGGCCAGGGCGATGGCCTCTTCCTCGTCGTCGAAGCCGAGGACGGCGAGCACCGGGCCGAAGATCTCCTCGCGGGCGATCGTCATCTCCGGCTTGACGCCGTCGAACACGGTGGCCTCGATAAAGTAGCCCTTGCCGTTGACGGTGGCCGCCTTGCCGCCCGCCACCAGCGACGCCCCCTCGCGGTTGGCCGTGGCGATGTAGCCGAGCACGCTCTCCTGCTGCTTCTTCGACACGATGGCGCCGAGCCGCGTCGTCTTGTCGAATGGATCGCCGGGGACGAGCTTCTTGCTGCGCTCGGCCAGCTGCTCGACCACCTGGTCCTTCACCTTGCGGCTGACGAGCAGGCGGCTGCCGGCGGCGCACACCTCGCCCTTGCCGTAGAAGATGCCGGTCTGCGCGCCCCGGACGGCGGCGGCGATGTCGGCGTCGTCGAAGATGATGTTGGGACTCTTGCCGCCCAGCTCCAGCGTCAGCCGCTTCACGCCGTCGGCGGCCTCGCGCATGATCTGCTTGCCGACGCCGGTGGATCCCGTGAAGGAGATCTTGTCCACGCCGGGGTGGCGGACCAGCGCCGTGCCGGCGGTCGAGCCGTGGCCCGACACCACGTTGAAGGCGCCCGCCGGCAGCCCCGCGTCGGCGAAGATCTCGCCCATGAGGAGCGCGGTGAGCGGAGTCTCCGAGGCGGGCTTGAGCACCACGGTGCAGCCGGCCGCCAGCGCCGGCGCGAACTTCCACCCCGCCAGGTTGAGCGGGAAGTTCCACGGCACGATGGCGCCGACCACGCCCACCGGCTCGTGGCGGATGTAGGTCAGGAAGTTGCCGTCCACCGGGACCGTCTCGCCGCCGAACTTGTCGCACCACCCCGCGTAGTAGCGCAGCGTCTCCACGGTGGACGAGACGTCGATCTTCGATTCGAAGAGCGGCTTGCCGTTCTGCCGCGTCTCGAGCTCCGCCATTTCCGGCAGCCGCGCCGCGAGGAGCTCCGCGGCCCGGTAGAGCAGGGCGCCGCGCTTCCGCGCGGAGAGCCCGCGCCATTCGGCCGACTCGAAGCAGGCTCGGGCGGCGCCCACGGCCCGGTCAATGTCGGCCGCGTCCCCCTCCGCCACCGAGGCGAGGAGCTCCTCGGTGGCGGGGTTGATCACGTCGAACCGCCGGCCGCCCGTGGCCGGGGCCCATGCGTTGCCGATGAAGAGGTCGGTCCGCACCGCCTACTTGGCCTCGAAGGCGGGCATCCGCTTCTCGACGTAGGCGGCCAGCCCCTCCTTGGCGTCCGACGACTGGAAGAGCTGCTGCTGCAGCTCCCGCTCGAGGGTCAGCGCGCTCTCGAAGGGGAGGTCCATGCCGGACTGCACGCTCCGCTTGATGGCGCCGACCGCCTTGGAGGCCTTGTTCGGCGGGCAGAACTGCTTGGCGTACATCAGGACCTGCTCCCAGAAGCCGTCCTTCTCGAAGACGTGATTGACGAGGCCCATCTCCTCGGCCTTCTCGAAGGAGAAGGTCTCGCCGGTCACCATGAACTCGATGGCCGCCGACTTGCCGATGAGGCGGCAGAGCCGCTGGGTCCCGCCGGTGCCGGGGAGCACGCCCAGGTTTACCTCGGGGAGCCCGATCTTGCCGGCGTTCCGGCAGGCGATGCGCATGTCGCACGCCATGGCGATCTCGAGCCCGCCGCCGACGGTGTGGCCGTTCAGCGCCGCGATGGTGAGCTTCGGGGTCTGCTCGAGGCGGCTCAGCGTCTCGTTGGCGTGCAGGCAGAAGAAGTACTTGAAGCGCGGGGTGACGCTGTTGAGCATCGAGATGTTGGCGCCGGCGGAGAAGAACTTCTCGCCGTGGCCGCGGATCACGATGACGTGCACCTCGTCGGCCATCCGGGCGTCGAGGATGGCGGCGTCGAGCTGCCGGAACATCTCGTAGGTGTAGGTGTTGGCCGGCGGGTCGTTGAGCGTGATGATGGCCAGGCCGTCGCGGACCTCGTAGTTCACGAGGACCTTGTCGGTGTGCGGCGGGGCGCCGGGACGTGGAGCGGTCAGCGTAGCGGTCAAGGGGTCATCCTCCGAGCGTGGCGACCAGTCGCGGGGTCGCATGGTGAGCGGCGATGTAGCCGTCCAGGAAGAGCGAGGCCAGTTCGTCGGCCAGGGCGGCCGGCGGCGTGGGGCCTGCGGGGTGATACCAGGTGTGGATCCAGTTCATCATGCCGAACAGCGCGTACGCCGCGATGGGCGGGTCGGCGTGCTCGCCGGGGACGTCCGTCAGCAGCCCCGTGAGGAGCCCGACATATTCCTTCTTGCGCCGGCGCACCTGCGCCCGCATCGTCCCGGTCAGTTCGTCTTCTTCGTGCGCCAGCACCTTCATCTCGGCCATGTGCGACGCGAAGAAGGTCACGTGGTGCCGGATGAAGGCGCGGAGCCGCGACTCGGGGTCGGGGGCCGTCGCGACGGCCGCCCTGGCCCCCTCCAGCACCAGGACAAAGCAACGGTCCTGGATCTGGAAGAGCAACTCCTGCTTGCTCTCGACATAATGGTACATCCCGGCCAGGCTGAACCCGCTGGCCCGGGCCAGGTCCCGCATCGACGTGGCGTGGTAACCCCGCTCCGCAAAGGTCTTTGCGGCCGCGGCGAGGAGGCTGTCGAGGCGCTTGTCGTAGGCTTGCATGACCCGTCCGAACGATCGTTCGGGGGAAGTTATCCGACCAAGTCGGTCGGGTCAACGCTTAACACCCGGTGCCGCGTGGCGTCCAAGCCTGTTGAATGGCATCCGTGACCGAGCTCGATGGGCCATCCGATGCCGCCCTGGCGGCGGCGTGGCAGGCGGGAAG
>CAYUOK010000041.1:6343-8892 GCA_964446395.1 uncultured Gemmatimonadaceae bacterium
TCGATCGAGGACCACGACCTTCCCGACGGGCGGGACCCGGTCTCCGAGCTCGTCGCCGACGAGACGGCGGGGCGGATCCAGGCGGGGCTGGCGCAGCTCCCCCGCCTCCAGCGGGAGGTCTTCCTCCTCAGGGTGCAGCAGGGGCTGGATTATGGAGAAATCGCCGCCGCGCTGGGGACGACCGCGGGGTCGGCGCGGGTGCACTACCATCACGCCATCAGGAAGTTGAAGGAGCTGGTGCCATGACCTGTCAGGAACTGTCCGACCGGATGCCCGCCGTCGCCGGCGGCGCCGCCACCTGGAGCCCGGAGGAAGCGGCGCACCTCGGCGCCTGCGCTGATTGCCGGGCGGAGTGGGCGGTGGTGAGCGCCGGCCGGTTGGTGGGGGCGCAGGCGAGCGTCGATGCGGACGCGCTGGCGGCGCGGGTGCTGCACCGGCTCCGGACCGAGCCGGTGGTTCGCCGGTTCCCGCGCCGGCGCTGGCTGGTCGGCCTCGCCGCCGCGGCCGTCATCGCAATCATCTTGCTTCCTGCCAGACTGCCCCGCGGCCCCGCTGCCCCGCCTTCGGGCGGCCCGGCTGCTCCGCCGCTCGCCGTGGACGTGCCCGGGCTTGATGGCCTGGCGACCGGCGAACTGGCCGAGGTACTCGAATCGCTGGAAACTTCGTGGACCGAAACCTCCACCTCCGATGCCCCGTCGCTCGACGACCTGGACCCCAGGGAACTCGAGCGGATGGAGCGCTCCTGGGAGATCTGATGCGACGAATCGTGTGGGTAGTGCTCGTGGCGGTGGCGGCCCTTGCCGGGCGGGCGGTGGCGCAGGACGACGGCGACGACAGCCCCGAGGCCGTCCGCATGCGCCAGCAGATCGAGACGCGCTTCGGCGCGCAGGTGCAGGAGATGCTCGGCCTCACCGACCAGCAGGCCACCCAGCTCCGCGCCACCCTGGGCACTTACGCCCCGAAGCGGCGGGCGATGGAGCGGGAGGAACGCGGCATCAAGCGGGCGCTGCAGGCGCAGCTCCGGCCAGGCATTGCCGCCAACTCGGACAGCGTCGGCCGGCTGGTGGACCGGCTCCTCGACCTGAAGGTGCAGTACGTGAAGAGCTTCGTGGACGAGGACAAGGAGATGGCGAAGTACCTCACGCCGGTGCAGCGCGCGCAGTTCCTGGTCATGCGGGAGCGGCTGATGGCGCGCATCGAGGAGATCCGCCAGCAGCGGCAGCAGCAGCGCATGCAGATGGGCCCGGGGGCGGCGCCGCCGCCGTAACGCCAGGGGGCGGTTCTTGCGCCCTCCCCGCTGCCTGCCCATCTTCCTGCCGCGGCGCCCGAGTGGCGGAATGGCAGACGCAGCGGACTCAAAATCCGCCGGGGGCAACCCCGTGCGAGTTCGACTCTCGCCTCGGGCATGATCAGAGAACGGTCGATGGAAACGACGAAGGGCCGCCCCCAGGGGCGGCCCTTCGTGCATGCATCACCTGCCCGCGCAGGGTCACTCGAACGCGAAGATCCGCTTCCAGTCGTTCTTCATGCTGATCACCGTCCACCCCTTGGCCGTCGCCTCCGCCATCAGCGAGTCGCTGAAGGTCCCGATGTGGGACTTCGGGCCATAGGCGTACTCCCGCGCCGCGTCGTCGTGGTGCACCAGGAGGCGGAGCCGTGGCTGGTCGGTCGGCACCCATTCCAGCATCTGCCGGTCGCCGTCGGAGTTGCCAACGGCCACCATCGGCCTCCGGCCGATCATCGCGTTGATCCCCACCGGCTTGCCCGTCTTGTCGTCGATGAAGTCGATCCCGGCCTGCCGCATGAGCACGGGGCCGTCCGCCGTCATCTCGTAGCTGGTCTTGATCCGGCTCCCGATGACCTGCTCGGGCGGGATGCCGTAGACCGTTTCGGTCCAGGGCCGCATGAACTCCACGCCCCCTCCCGAGACGATGTAGGTCTTGAACCCGTGGGCACGGAGGTAGGCCAGGAGTTCCACCATCGGCTGGTAGACGAGCTCGGTATAGGGGCGCTCGAACCTCGGGTGCCGCGCGGTGGCGAGCCAGTCCCTGACGATCTGCTCGAACTCGGCGGTGCTCATCCCGGCGTGGGTGGCCATCACGATTTCGAGGATGGCGTGGTCTCCCCCGGCCAGTGCGCCGGAAAGATCGCCCTTGAGGAGCGAGGCGAAGGGCTCCTCGGTCTTCCACTCGGGGTGCTGCGGCGCCAGCGCCTTGACCCGGTCGAGGGCAAAGGCGAGCTGGGTGTAGATCGGCTGCTCCACCCAGAGGGTGCCGTCGTTGTCGAAGGTGGCGATCCGCTCGGCGGCGGGGATGAACCCCGGGCGCCCGGCAGTCGTGGCCTCCTTCACGCCATTTAGGATGGCACGCTTCGCGGCGCCGTCGTTCCAGGAGGGGAGGGGATCCTGCGCGGCGGCGCGCGTTCCCGGCAGCAGCAGTGCGGCCGCGAGCGCGGCGCACCAGGGGAGGGCGCGGCGAAGTGGGGTCACTGGTCTGGCTCCGATGGCAGCGCGCGGGCCGTCCCCGAGAGGGCGACCCGCGCTGGTTCAA
>CAYUOK010000042.1:0-8882 GCA_964446395.1 uncultured Gemmatimonadaceae bacterium
ACCTGCGCCTCGCTGATGCCGCTCCCGCCCCGGGGCGGCATCGGGATGCCGCTCTTCGACTGCTTGGTCGGAACGCCCGTCGTGATCTGCTGGACGATCTCGCCATAGCTGCCCTTGGAGTGGATCCACGTGCCGTCGGTCAGGTTCGGTCCGACGCCGCCCTTGCCGTCGATGCCGTGGCACACCGTGCACATCCCGGATCCCTTGAAGATCGAGCCGCCCGCGGTGACCATGGCGGGGGTCACCCCTTCCGGGAGGGCGGCGTCCGCCTGCGCCTGGACATCGCCCGCGGCTCCGCACAGGAGGATCGCCAATGCTGCGCTGACTGCATGGTGGACCGACATGGTCATTGCCCTCAGAACGCCGTCGTGAAACCGGCGGTCAGCCGGTTCAGTTCGTTGCGGAAGTCATATCCATACTCGCCGTACAGCCGAAAGTTCCGGTAGACGAGATACCCGCCGCCGACCGCGATGGACTCGTACTCGTCCACGCCGACCGGCACCCCCATCTTGACGTTCAGCACCGGCTCGCTCGCCTCGATGTAGTTGTACAGCCCGTACCCGTACCACCGCTTGCCGGCGGGCCGCACCAGGACCTCCGCGAACCCGCCGTCGGTCTCCACGGTCGGCTCGCCTGGCACGAAGTCCGCCTCGGTGTCCGTCCGGCCGACGTACTGCAGGTTGAGCTGGACCGGGCCGGCGCCGAAGGTGGCGTCCGCTCCCCACATCGTGACAGCGTTGTCCTGATCGGGGAACCCGTACGCGTCGCCGTTCTGCCGGCCAGTGTAGCCCATGAGCCCCAGGCGGGCGTGCTCGCCGAGGTCGCGCGTGAGGTGCCCGAAGAGGTTCTTGTTCGCGTCGTTGTCGTAGCGGAACATCTCGTTGGCCGCCGGAATCCCGTCCCCGTTCAACACGGATGCGGTGAACGTGAATCCCGCGAAGTCGGCCGAGGCCATGAGGCCGCGGTCGTACGTCAGGTTGGCGGGCTGCAGCCCTACCAGGACCTTGTAGACGGCGTAGTCCAGCACCTCGAGCCGCAGCTCCCGCTTGAAGATCGGGTCGGACACCTGGAACTGTCCGACGGCCAGGTCCACCGGCGCGCCGGCGATGTCGTTCCAGTAGATGAACGCGTCTTCGATGCCCGCCACCTCGCCCCGCTCCGCCAGCAGGAAGTAGATGTAGTACGACAGCTTCTTCCCCAGCGTGCCGCCGGAGAGGAGCTTCAGGTTGAACGGCAGCTGAAAGTCGGTGGCTGCCTTGCCGTCGGAATAGAGTTGCGCGTAGGCGTCGAGCCGGAGCGCCAGCGGCACGCTTGCAGGCAGCGTGAGGAGGTCGTCACCGGTGGCGATCGTGTCCCTCGGCTCCTCGTCGATGGCCATCCGGAACCCGTTGCCGGCAAACTGCTCCCCGAACGGGGTGAGTGCGGGGAAGGGGTTGTGGCAGAGGCTGCAACTGACCCGGTATTTCCGCGCGAAGGCGGGAATGGCCGCGGCGTCGGTCGGAAGCGAAATCACGAGCATAGATACGACGAGGGCACCACCCGCCAAGCGTAGGAACGACATCGATCCTCCCCTGATGTTCCCGGGGCCGACGGTCGTGCCCCGTTCGCCGGGAATCATGGCCCGATCATAATGAAGAAAGCCCGAAGAGGTGTTGAAGAATTGTGAGGGCTTGGACGCCCGCCGCACCGCTCAGTCGAGGCGACGGAGCTCGACCCGCCGATTGAGTTCCCGGCCCGCCGGGGTGGCGTTGCTGGCGACGGGGTCGGCGGGCCCGTAGCCGCGCGCGGTCAGGCGGTCGCCCGGGACACCGGCCGACACAAGGAACGCGCGGACCGCTTCCGCGCGCCTCAGGGAAAGTCTTTCGTTCACCTGGCGTGAACCGGTGGCATCGGTGTAGCCGGCCACCTCGAGCCGGATCGCTGGTTCGGTAAGCACGCTGGCCGCGGTGCCCCGAAGCGACGCCTCTGCCTCGGCCGTCAGCGTCGCGCTCCCGGTGGCGAACGTGACGTCACGCAGGACGAGCCGTGGCGGGGGGGCCATCGCCCGGACCGGTTGCGGGCAACCGAGCGCATCGACCGACCCGCCGATGGGCGTCCCGGGGCAGCGATCACGCTCGTCAGGGACTCCGTCCCCATCGGAGTCGGAGGGTTGGCGTGGGGGCGGGCAACCGAACGGGTCTACCTCAGCTCCCGGTGGGGAACCGGGACACCGGTCGACGGTGTTCGGTACGCCGTCGCCGTCGAGGTCGGCGTTGCATCCCGAGATATCCACTCGCTGCCGTGCCGGCGTGCCGGGGCACCGGTCGCCGCCGTCGAGGACTCCGTCGTTGTCCGAGTCGCGGGGGAGGTTGCATCCGGTCGGGTCGACGGGCAGGCCCGCGGGCGTACCGGGGCACCGGTCCTCCCGGTTCGGGACCCCGTCGCGATCGCTGTCCCGCGGGCCGAGCGGCCCCGCGTATATGGAGAGCCCGGCCTGCACGCCGACGTCCCACTGCGGGTCGGTGCCGCTCCCCGGGGGGGCCATGTAGTCCGCGGTCCCCTCGAGGCGGAGGCCCAGGCGGGGGCCAAACCCGAAGCGGAGCCCGACGAGTCCGCCCGGTCCCGACTCGTCCGCATCGAGCGCCCGCCCGTAACGAACGCTCGTATATCCGATGCCGAAGAGCGCAGTCGAGCGGCCGCGCAGGGGCAGGTGGACCAGGAAGCGGCCGGTCAGCCGGCTCACGCTCACCGAGGCCGAATCGGGCAGGGTCGTGAGCGCATAGCTCCCGGCCGCCTCGAGGCTGAGCTTCCGGGTCACGAACAGCCCGAGTTCCCCGCCGATTCCAAATCCGTTCGTGAGCGTGAGCGAATCGGGATAGAACGCGTAGCGGCCGACCGGCACGATTTCGACGGTGCCGCCGCGCTGGGCCGAGAGCGGCGCTCCGGTGAGCGACGTCAGCAGGAGGAGGGCGAGGAGGGGCCTCGCTGCGGCCTGGGTCATGCGCGAAACATACCGACCCACCTGCCGGGCGGGCTACGCGGTGGCTCGCTAGATTACGGCCTTCCGCCGCCGATTCCCGGGAGCGCCGACATGATCAACGTGAACACCCGCCAGGGGCGCGCCGCCGTCCTGATTCTCCTCCTCGGGCTTGGCCTGCTGATGGCGCTGGCCCCGTTCGCCTCCGGGCTCCTGGCGGCGCCGGTCCTGTACGTGGTGTTCGGTCCGATCCATGCGCGGCTGGCGAAGCGGCTGCGTCCGTCCGCGGCCGCAGGCCTCACGGTCACCGCGGGAATTCTCCTGATCCTCGTGCCCGGCTCGTGGCTGCTCGCGCTCATCGTCGGGCAGGCGCAGGACGTGATCGCAAACCTCGTGCAGAATCCCATCCTGAGCAGGCTGCAGACGCTCACGATCGCCGGTTACGCGGTCGGTCCGGAGCTGGTCAAGTTCGGCCAGACGGTCGTCGGCGGCATCGGGCGCGGCGCCTTCGCCGCCGTCGGGACCGTCACCCTGATCGGCTTCAACCTGGCCATCGCCTTCTTCGTGCTCTACTTCATGCTCGTGACCGAGGGGAGCGCCTGGCTCGCCATCCGGCCGTACATCCCCTTCAGCACCGCCAGCGCGGAGCGGCTTCGGGAGCGCTTCCGGGCGGTCACCATCTCGACGGTCATCGGCACCGGACTCACGGCCCTGATCCAGGGGCTGATGGTCGGTGGCGCATTCGTGGCCACGGGGCTGCCGAACGCCGTCTTCTGGGGCGTGGTGACCATGGTCTTCGCCATTCTCCCCGTGGTGGGAAGCGGCCTCATCTGGATCCCCGCGGCCCTCGTACTCTACGTGCAGGGCTCCACTGCTGCCGCGATCGGCATGGCGGCCTTCGGCGCGCTCGTGGTCGGCAACATCGACAACGTCATCCGCCCGATCGTCTTCCGCCGCTGGGCCCAGACCCATCCGCTCATCACCGTGCTCGGCGCCTTCGCCGGCGTGCGCTACCTCGGGCTCCTCGGACTCCTGATCGGACCGCTGGCGCTGTCGTACTTCTTCGAGCTGGTTCGGATGTACAACGACGAGTACGTCGATCTCGGTGGCGAGGACGCCACGATGCAGTCCCGCTCCGCTTGACCGAACCGGAGCGACCGCCGACCCTCCACCTGGTCCTGGCGTGGGCGGCCGTCTACCTGATCTGGGGCTCGACCTACCTCGGCATCCGTGTCGCGATCGAGTCCATCCCGCCTTTCCTCATGGCGGGCTCGCGCCACCTCCTGGCCGGCCTCCTTCTCTACGCCTGGAGCAGGCTCCAGCAACAGGCGCCGGCTCCCTCCCGCCAGGACTGGCTCCGTGCGGCCGCACTTGGTGTGCTCATGCTCGTCACCGCCAACGGCGCCACGACCTGGGCCGAACAGCTGGTACCCAGCGGGCTCACCGCCCTCATCGTCTGCACCTCGGCACTCTGGCTGGTGCTGCTGAACTGGCTCTGGCTGGGGGCGGCGCGCCCCGGCGCCCGCACGGTGGCCGGGATCGTGGCAGGCTTCGGCGGCGTGGCGTTGCTCGTCGTCCCGGGCAATTTCGGAGGCAGCGAGCACGTGAACCCCGTCGGCGCCCTCGTCCTCACCGGCGCCGCCCTGAGCTGGTCCGTCGGGTCGATCTACGCGATCAAGCACTCCCGTCCGGCGCACCCGACGCTCTTCGTCTCGCAGCAGATGATCGCCGCCGGCATCGTCCTCCTCGCGACCTCGACGCTCACGGGGGAGGCGCGCACCTTCTCCTGGGGAGAGCTCTCGACGGCCTCGGCCGCGGCGTACCTCTACCTCGCCTTCTTCGGGTCGCTCATTTCCTACTCGGCCTACTTCTGGCTGATCCGCCACACCACCCCCGACAGGCTCGCCACCATCTCTTACGTCAACCCGCTGGTGGCCGTCATCCTGGGCTGGGCACTGGCCGGCGAATCGCTCAGCGTCCGGACCCTTCTCGCCGCCGCGGTCATCCTCGTCGCCGTCGGGCTCATCAGCACGACGCGGATGCGGCAGCGGGCCTGACCGCCGCTTGCATCGCGGCGGATCCGGTGCACCCTTCAGGTGGCGGTGCCTTCGCCGCCCGGTACTTCAGGAGAGGACGGCGCCATGCCATCTCCCCGGCTGCAGATCGAGCTCCCCCCGTGGGTCGAAGGCTTCGTGGACTGGCAGCGGCACTACCCGCGGCTCGAAGACCGCATGGCGCTCGTCCTTGAGCTGGGGCACGAACAGGTGCGGCGTGCCACCGGCGGGCCCTTCACGGCGGCGGTCTTCGAACGTGACAGCGGCCTGCTCGTGGCGGTCGGGGTGAACATGGCGGTCCCCGCCCACAACTGCGTCCTCCACGCGGAGGTGGTGGCCGTGATGATGGCTTGCGCCCGGCTGCACAGCCATTCCCTCGGAGTGGACGGGATGCCCCGGCATGAGCTGGTGTCCTCGTGCGAGCCCTGCGCGATGTGCCTCGGGGCCACCCTGTGGAGCGGCGTGGCGCGGCTGGTGACCGGCGCGACGAAAGCCGATGCGGAGGCCATCGGCTACGACGAAGGCCCCGTCTTCCCCGAGTCGTACGCCTACCTCGAACGGAGAGGCGTGGCCGTGGTGCGCCAGGTGCTGCGCGAGCAGGCTCGGACGCTGTTCGCCGAATACCAGGCTGCGGGGGGAGTTATCTACTGATGAGCCAGCTGCCGCGCCGCCGACTCGGCGGCACCGATCTCGACATCACGCCGCTGGGCCTCGGGACCTGGGCGATCGGCGGGCCATGGGCCTTCGGCTGGGGCCCGCAGGACGACGCCGCCTCGGTGGAGGCCATCCACCGAGCCGTCGCACTTGGCATCAACTGGCTTGATACGGCGGCAGTCTACGGGTTGGGGCATTCGGAGGTGATCGTCGGCAAGGCGGTGGCGGCGCTGCCCGTCGCCGAGCGGCCGTTCATCTTCACGAAGTGCGGACTGGTCTGGGACGAGAAGGACCGAATGGAGGAGCCGCGGCGCGTCCTGCAACCCGCGTCCATCCGGCAGGAATGCGAGGCCTCGCTCAGGCGCCTCGGCGTCGAGCGGATTGACCTCTACCAGTTCCATTGGCCCGATGATACCGGGGCCGCGGTGGAGGACTCGTGGGACGCGATGCTCCGTCTTGTGGAGGAGGGCAAGGTGCGCTGGGGCGGCGTCTGCAACTTCGACGTCGGCTTGCTCGGCCGGTGCGCTGTCCGGGGAGGGCTCCACTCGCTCCAGCCCCCCTTCTCCCTGATCCGCCGGAAGGTGGCCGGGGCGGAACTTCCCTGGTGCAGCGCCCACGGTGTCGGGGTCATCGCGTACAGCCCGATGCAGTCGGGCCTCCTCACCGACGGTTTCTCGGCGGCTCGCCTCGCCTCGCTCCCGCCCGACGACTACCGCCACCGCGGCTCGGAGTTCACGCCGCCGCGGTTCGCCCCCAATCTCGCGCTCCGCGACGGGCTCGCTCCCGTGGCCAGGCGCCACGGATGCTCGATCGGGGAGATCGCCATCGCCTGGGTGCTGGCGTGGCCCGCGGTCACGGGCGCCATCGTCGGCGCGAGGTCGGCGGCACAGGTGGATGGGTGGATCGGGGCGGCCACGGTGCGGCTGACGCCGGCGGACCTCGATGAGATCGCGGTCCTCATCGAGCGGACCGGCGCGGGGGAGGGGCCGCGTCGTCCCTGAAGGGGCGGGAGAACTACCGTCCGGGCGGAAAGATCGAGATCGCCGATCCGACGGCGAGGTACGCGGAACCAGGTTGCCGGCCGTTGAGGACCGCCCATTCAGGGCCGTACAGCGCGCCGTAGTCGACCTCGAAGTCGAGGGTGCGGACCCGCCGGAGCGCCCAGTCGGGGTGCTCGACCCGGAGCACGATCGGCTCGCCACGTCGGCTGCGTCCATAGGCCCAGCGCCGCCCGAAGAGGTCGCGGGCCTGCCCCTCGGTCGCCGTGGCCGAACTCTGGTCGGCCGTCATCCGCAGGAAGTAGTGCTGGTCCTTCCACCGCCACCGGTGTTCCACCAGCAACTCATCGCCCATGCTGGCCGTCCGGCTCTCGATCGGTGTGGCCCGGAACGGTTCGTTGAAGCGGAGCCGCCCGATGGCGGCCGCAAGGGGGCTGGGCACCAACTCGCGGATGGCCACGACGCCCCGCCGGTCTCCCTGCCGCACATAGGTCCGAAAGTTGATTTCCGGAAAGTCCACGAAGCCGGGAATCCGGCGCCCCCGCACCCGCGTGTCCACGAAGTCGAACGCGATCAGCGACACCTGCGCGCTGCCCCCGACCAGGTCCGGCTCGACGCCGTCGGGAAGCCACGGGGCCACGAGGGAGGGGTCCACCTCGTGCGTGAGGAGGATGAGGTTGCTCCAGCGCGCCGTGAGGGAGGGGCGCCGTCGCTCTGGCAGGCCGGGGGGAGGGGCTGAGGTCATGGGCGGTCTCAATAGTATACTCCGGTCGTGGCCGGGGAGTCGGCGGTGGCGGCGCCGGCTTGGCATTCGGGATCCCTGAGCGACCAGGAGGAACATCGGGTGAGCGGGCCGGGCATGATCTCCGTGGGCAGGCGGATGGGCCGATGGGTGTGGGGCGCGATCCGGCGCAGCCTCCGCCCCTCGGGGCTTCTCCTGGTCTATGACCCCCGTTACGTCGTCCAGGTGGGTTCGATCCCGATGGACCCGCTCCGGGCGGAGATGGTCCTCGCCTTCCTCACCGACGAGGGGCTCATCCGACGCCGGGAGTTGCTGCGCCCGCAGGCTGCCTCGATGAAGAACCTCCGCCGAGTCCACACCGACAAGTACCTCGAGTCGCTGGAGCACACCGAGGTCGTGGAACAGGTCGTCGGAGCCCAGCTCACCGACGCGGAGGCGCAGGGCCTCGTCGAGTTCCAGCGACTGGCAGCGGGCGGCACGGTGCTGGCCACCGCCGCTGCGCTGCGGACCGGGCTGGTGACGGTCAACCTCGGGGGCGGATTCCACCACGCCGCCTCCAACCGGGGCATGGGGTTCTGCGCCTTCAACGACCTGGCCATCGCCATCGCCCGACTCCGCGCGAGAGGGTTCGAGGCGCCGATCCTCGTCGTGGACCTCGACATCCACGACGGCAACGGCACCCGGCTCCTCTTCGAGGATGACCCGACCGTTCATACCTTCACCATCCACAATCAGGACTGGGCGCCGCGGGACGCGGTCGCCGCGACCGTCATCGCGCTCGGGACCGCCGTGAACGATGCGACCTACCTCAAGGCGCTTCGCGAGGCGCTCCCCCCGGTGATCCAGCAGACGCGCCCCGGACTGGTCCTCTACGTGGCAGGCGTCGATCCTGCGTCCGACGACATGATCGGGGACTGGAACATCACGGCCGACGGAATGCTCGCCCGGGACCAGTTCGTCTTCGAGCAGGTCCGGCCGGAAGGTGCCGAGGTTCCGCTGGCGATCGTCCTCGGGGGCGGCTACGGCGGGAACGCCTGGCGCTACACCGCGCGATTCCTCGGGTGGGTGGCGGCGGGCCGCGTCGTGGAGCCGCCCACCAACACGGACATGCTCATCCGGCGGGCCAAGGAGCTCAACCAGCTGCTGCGCGACGGCGCGCGGCGGCTTCCCCCCGCGGCGGATTGGGCCCTCACGGCGGAGGACGTGGCTGCCTTCCACCCGGGCGGGGCCGCGGCGCCGCGCCGACTGCTCGGCCGCTACACCGCGCAGGGCGTCGAACTCCTGCTTGAGCGCCTCGGGGTCCTCTCACAGGTGCGGGCCCTCGGCTTCGCGCAGCCGACCCTCGAGCTCGATTTCCATCTGGACGATTCCGACACCGTGCGCCTCTTCGGCGACGGGGCGCGCACCGAACTCCTGATGGAGATTCGCTTCCGCCGCGACGCGGCCAGCCTGCCCGGGCTGGAGGTCCTCTTCCTGGA
>CAYUOK010000043.1:0-8608 GCA_964446395.1 uncultured Gemmatimonadaceae bacterium
CGCCCCGGGCGACGAGGTCGATCATCATGAGACCCCGTTGCGCGATGGCGAAGTCGAGGTCGGTCGGCTCACCGACGACGGCGGCGTCCACCGGCCCGGCGCGCGCCACAAGGTCCGGCATCGAGGTGTTGCGGGTTTCCTCGCCGAGACCAAAGAGGAGGAGCAGGTCTCCCCGGCGCGGGCCGCCTCTCGCAGCCACGTCGCGCGCCGCCGTCAGCATCGCCGCCACCGACGCCTTGGCGTCGCCGGAGCCGCGCCCGAAGAGCTGGCCGCGTTCGATGACCGGCGTGAAAGGATCGCGTGTCCAGCCGGAGCCGGGCGGGACCACGTCGAGGTGCGACACGAGGGCCAGGGTCCGTCCCGGCGCGTTCCCGGCGATGCGCACCGAGACCCCGGCCGCATCCCGGACGACAGGCAGCGCCCAGCCGCGGGCCCGCTCCTCGACGAGCGCCGCCACCGCCTCCTCCTCGCCGCTGACGGAGGGGACGGCCACGAGCGCCCGCAGCAGCTCGACCTCAGTCGGCCAGGTCGACGCCGAGATAGGTCGCCTTCTCCTTCCTTCCGACGATCATGGTGCCGCAGCCGGCGCCGGTGAACACCTCCAGGAGGAGCGCGTCGGCGACACGGCCGTCGATGATGTGTGTCCGCTCGACGCCGCCGGTGGCCGCGCGGATGCACGCCTCGACCTTCGGGCGCATCCCGCCCGAGACCGCGCCGCTGGCCAGGAGGCTCGCCAGGTCGTCCGGGTCTGCGAAGGCGACGAGGCTGGAGGGATCTTCGCGGTCCCTCAGCACGCCCGGGGCGCCGGTGAGGAAGATGAGCTTCTGCGCCCGGAGCGCGACGGCCAGCGATTCAGCCACCGTGTCGGCGTTCACGTTGAAGACGTTGCCGTCTCCGTCGCCGGCCAGGCTGGCCACCACCGGCACGAACCTGCCCTCGAGGAGCGTGAGCAGCACGCGCGGGTCCACGCGGTCAAGGTCGCCGACGTGGCCGTAGTCCACCGTCTGCGTCTTCCCGGCGTCGTCCACCACCTTGACGGGGGCGCGGCGATGGGCGGTGATGAGGTCGGCGTCCACGCCGCTCAGCCCGACCGCCTGCGCCTCGTGGGCACGGAGCGAGGCCAGCAGGTCCACGTTCAGCTGCCCTGCATAGACCATCTTCGCGACGGCGAGGGCGTCGTCGTCGGTGACGCGGCGCCCAGCGACGATCCGGGGCTCGTGGCCCATCCGTCGGCTGAGCGCCGTGGCCTGCGGGCCGCCGCCGTGGACCACCACGAGCCGGATGCCGAGGCTGGAGAGGAGCGACACCTGCGCCGCGATGTCGTCCACCGCCCGCGGGTCCGCCAGCACCTCGCCGCCGAGCTTGACCACAAATATCTGGTCGCGATAAGCGCGCACGTACCGCAACGCGCCCTTCAGTCCTGCAATCCCCTTCGACGTATCAATGCTCACCGTGCACTCCCGATCATCGAGAGGAGGAGCGCCCGCTGCACATGCAGCCGGTTCTCCGCCTCGTCCACTACCACCGACTGCGGCCCGTCGAGCACCGCGTCGTCGATCTCGACGTTGCGGCGCACCGGCAGGCAGTGCATCGCGATCCCCTTGCCGCCCCGCGTGGTGCGCATCTGCTCCGCCGTCAGGCGCCAGCTCCGGCTCCGGTCGAACCAGGCGCGCTGTGCCTCCGGCTGGCCGAAGAGCGACACGGGCCCCCACGACTTGGCGTACACGGCGTCGGCGCCGGCGATGGCGGCGGCCTGGTCGCGGACGACGGTCATCGCCCCGCCACCGGCCTCCCGGGCCAGCGACCGGATCCGGGCGACGTCCTCGGGGTCCAGGTCGCACCCCTCGGGCGCGGCGATGGTGATGTCCATTCCCATCCGTGCCGCCGCCAGGGCGGCGCTCACCGGCACGGCGGTCGGGAGCGCCTTCGGGTGCCAGGCCCAGGTCAGCACGAACTTCTTGCCGCGGGTCTCGCCGAGCTTTTCGCGGAGCGTGAACGCGTCGGCCAGCTCCTGGCAGGGATGCCGGCGGGACGACTCGAGGTTGATGACCGGCTTCTCGCTGTGCCGGGCGAACTGCCGTAGCACGGCGTCCTCGCGCGCGGTCGCCCAGTCGGCGCCGCGCGGAAAAGAGCGCACCGCCAGCGCATCGGCGTACCGGCCGAGGACCCGGGCGGCCTCGGTGACGTGCTCGACGGTGTCGCGGTCCATCACGACGCCGTCCTCCGTCTCGAGTGCCCAGCTCCCCTTCCCCGGTTCCAGCACCACCGCGTGCCCGCCGTGCAGGAACATCCCCGTCTCGAAACTGGTCCGTGTGCGCAGGCTCGGGTCGAGGAAGACCATCGCCAGCACCTTCCGCTCCAGCCCCCCGACGACCTCGCCACGCTTGACCCGCGCGGCGAGCGCCAGCAGCGCTTCCACCTCGTCGTACGACCAGTCCTCGACGGCGAGGAAATCGCGCTTGCTCATGCCAGGACCTCGCGAAGCCCCGCGAGGAGCAGGTCGGCCTCGTGGACGGCCAGCGTGAGCGGCGGCATGATCCGGAGGACGTGGGGGTCCGCGGACGTCCCGGTGATAATGCGGTGCGCGAAGAGCGCCTGCTGAAGCCCCTTGGCGGGGCGGCCGAAGTCGAGCCCTAGCAGGAGCCCGCGGCCCCACACCTTCCGGGCGCCTAGCTTCCGGGCTCCCGCAGCGATATGCGCGCCGACGCGCGCCGCGTTGCCGGGGAGATCCTCGTCGGCGACTACCGACAGGGTGGCGAGCGCCGCGGCGCACGCCACGGGTCCGCCTCCGAAGGTGCTGCCGAGGTCCCCCACGCCGATCCCTTCCGCCAGCATCGGCCCGGCCACCACCGCACCGATCGGATATCCAGAGCCAAGCCCCTTCGCGAGCGTGAGCCCGTCGGGCACGACCCCATACGACTCGGCGGCGGTGAACGCGCCGCTCCGCCCGACCCCGCACTGCACCTCGTCGAAGAGGAGCGCGATGCCGCGCTCGGTACAAATGCGGCGGGCGGCCGCCAGGAACTCCGGGCTGCAGTCCCGGGCGCCGGCCATCCCCTGCACCGGCTCGACAATGAGCGCCGCCATCGTGTCGTCGAGCACCGACTCGAGCGAGGCGACATCGTCGAACGCGACGCGCGCCGAGAGCGGCATGCCCGCGCGATGCGCTCCCGCCTCGTACGACGGCCCGTCGCAGCAGGCCAGGGTCGCGACGGTGCGCCCGTGCCATCCGCCGGTGACCGAAGCCACCGCCTTCCGGCCGGTGGCCTTTCGCGCCAGGTGCAGCGCGTTCTCGTTGGCCTCCGCCCCGGAGTTGCAGAAGAACACCCTGCCGAGTCGGCCGGGGCAGCGCTCGGCGAGCGCCGTGGCGAGCTGCCCGCGCAGCGGGTGCGGCACTGCCGTGGAGTAGAAGAAGAGCCGGCCCGCCTGCTCGGCGATGGCCGCCACCACGCGCGGATGGCTGTGCCCGGTGGAGGCCACGGCGTGGCCGCCGTAGGCGTCGAGCCACTCCGCCCCGGCTTCGTCCACCAGCCACGCGCCCCGGCCGGACACTGGCCGGACCGGCATCTGCGCGTAGACCGGCAGGAGCGCCTGCTCGCCCGCGCTCAACATGGGAAGGGCGCCGCCAGCCGGAGGCCGGAGGATTCGTCGAGGCCGAGGGCGAGGTTCATGGCCTGCACGGCCTGCCCCCCCGCGCCCTTGATCAGGTTGTCGAGGACCACCATCACCTGCACATCGCCGGTCGAGGGATCGCCCGCGGCGTGAATAAGCGCGGTGTTGGTGCCGACCGCGTGGGTCAGCTCGGGAGGGCTGGCGACGACCCGTACGAAGGGCCGGCCCGCGTAGGCCGCCGCAAATCGGGCCGCCACGTCGCCAGCGACATCGTCTGCGACGGTGGCGTGCAGGGTCAGGTGAATGCCCCGCACGAAGGGGCCGGAGTGGGTCATCAGCCGTGCGGTGGCCGAGGCGCTTCCGGTCCAGCCGCGCCACGCCTGGAGCACTTCGGCGTCGTGCCTGTGCTGCAGCACCGAGTACGCGAAGAGATTGTTGGCGCGTGCCGGGTGGTGCGTCGTCGGCTTCGGGTGCACGCCGGCGCCGCTCGAGCCGGTCACGCCGAAGAGCGCCGGGACGCCGACGACGCCGGCGCCCTTGAGCGGGAAGAGCGCCAGCTGCGCCGCCGTGGCGAAGCAGCCGGGCGCCGCGAGCGCCGTGGCGCCGCGCAGCCCGGCGCCGAGCACGTCGGCGAGGGCGTAGGTGAATCGGGTGACGAACTCCGGCGCGGGGTGCGCCCCGTAGTACCGCTCGTACAAGCGAAGGTCGCGCACGCGGAAGTCGGCCGCGAGATCCACGACGAGGCCGGGGCCGGCGTCGAAGACCTCGCCCGCCACCTTCGAGGATTCCCCGTGCTCGAGGGAGAGGAAGACCACGTCCTGGCCGCGCGCCGCCTCGCCTGCGGAGAGTCCCGCGAAGCGCGCCTCGGTCAACTGGGCGAGGGCCGGATGCACGTCGGCGATGGGGCGGCCGGCCTGGCTCCGGCTGGTCGCCACGACTTCGGTGACGTCCGGGTGCTGGAGCACCAGCCGGAGCAGCTCGCCACCCACGTACCCGGCGGCCCCGACGACGGCGACCTTCACCTCGTCTCCAGGGCCGCGGTGACGGCGGTGAGCAGTCCGGCGGCGTCACGCAACGCGTTGTGCGCCGGAATGCCGAGGGCCGCACTGATGTAGTCCCGGCCGACCTGGTTGTCGGTGGCCGGGCCGGTGAGGACCGTGATGGGGAGCCCGTAGGTGTTCCGCATGAGCTGATCGGCGCCCCAGCAGCCGACCGGGTCGGGGGCGGCCATGACCCAGGCGTGACCTGCGGCCGCGAGCTCGCGATCCCGGAGGATGTCCTGGACGCCGTACTCCCCGAGGATGCCGTCGCCCAGCTCGGCGACGATCACATCGGGGCGCACCGTGCGCTGGAGGTGGTTGAACAGCCCCTTGGCCACCGGGACCGTCATCCCGGCGTGGGTGCTCGCGGCGCCGGCGTCGTTGAAGGTCACCGCGGCGACGGCCCCGGCGTCCTGCATGGCCAGGGTGTCCCGCATCAGCGACACGCCGGTGAGCTTGGCCGCCGCGACCCGGAGCCCGTTGCGCGAGAGCCCGCGGACCAGTTCCGTGGCGGCCACCGTCTTGCCGGCGTTCATGCAGGTGCCGGCGATGTACACCACGGGCGCCTCGATCTCGAGGACGTCGCTCGAGGGGATGGCGCCATCCCGGATGTGCGCCGGGCGGCCCACGCGGTCGCCCAGGGCCGGGAACGCGAGCACCGCGCCAAGCACCTCGGCCGCGAACGGCGGCCCGATGTCGGGATTGGCCGAGGTGCAGCGACCAAGGACCCCGCCGAGGTTGAGGACGTCGATCGTGTCGCCGACGGCGATATGCGGCGGCACCTCGCCGGCATACCCGCGGAGCGCGCGACGGCTGCCCAGCGTGCCGGCAAGCACGTCACCCTTGCGAAGCGAGACGAGTCGCCCGGCCAGGTCCTCCACGGTGTTGTACGTCGACTTGTCCGTCAGCAGCCGGACGGCCAGCACGTACCCCTCGGCTGCGATGATGTCCTGGCCCACGATCACTTCCGGGGCCAGGTGGGCGTTCCGCGTCGAGGAGCTGATCCGGTCGAGCCGGACCCGCGTGGTGGTGACCATCAGCCCTTCCCGGCGGCGCGCGAGGCGAGCAGCGCCGGAATCGCCGACACGCGCGCGAAGGCTCGCGCCTCGTCGCCGGTCCAGAGGATGTTCTCCTCGCCGTACGTCGCCACGCGCGGATCCATCATCGAGTGCGGACTCCGCGCGGCCACGACCTGGAACCGCCCCGGCGCCAGCCGGACGCGCGTCTCGCCGACGACCCGCGCCTGCGAGTGCGCCAGCAGCGCCTCGATATCGCGGAGGGCGGGATCGAAGTACTGGCCCTCGTGCAGCCGGTCGCCGTAGAACGTGGAGAGCTGGTCCTTCCAGAACGCCTGCCACTTCGTGAGCACCAGCTTCTCGAGCTCGCGGTGCGCCGCAATCAGCAGCACCGCGGCGCCGGCCTCGAACCCGATGCGACCCTTGATGCCGAGCGCCGTCTCCCCGACGTGAATGCCGCGCCCGAAGCCGTAGGCGGCGGCGAGTTCGTTCAGCGCCTGGATGATGTCCACGCCCGCCAGTCGCCGGCCGTCCAGCGACACCGGCAGCCCGGCCTCCCATCCGATGATGATTTCCCGGGCGGAAGGGGCATCGGCCGGCGGGTCGAGGAGTTCCGCCGGCGGACCGGCCCAGGTGTCGTGGGTCCAGCCGCCGCCCCACGTGGTGCCCCAGAGCCCGGCGTTGATCGAGTAGGCGCCGGCCTTGGCCGGCACCGGAAGGCGCCGGGCCTCGAGGTACGCGATGGCCTGGCCGCGCGAAAGTCCCTCATCGCGGATGGGGGTGAGGATGGCGAGATCGGCGGCGAGCACCCGCAGGGTCACGTCGAAGCGGACCTGGTCGTTGCCGGCGCCGGTCGAACCGTGCGCTACGGCGACCGCGCCGACGGCACGCGCCACTTCGAGCACCGAAATCGCCTGCTGGGTACGCTCGGCGGCCACGCTCAACGGATAGACGCCGCCGCGCAGCACGTTCCCCTGGATCAGGAACCGGACGAACCGCTCGAACACCAGGCCTCGCGCATCCACCTCGTGGTGCGCGACCGACCCGACCGCCTCGGCCTGGCGCCGGATGGCGGCCCGCTCCTCGGGCGTGGCTCCACCGGTGTTGACGTAGACGGTGTGGACCGTCCAGCCCTGCTCGGCGAGACGGGGAACGCAGTAGGACGTATCGAGTCCGCCCGAGAAGGCCAGGGCGACTACGCCGGATGAAGTATGCATAATGGGTAAATATGCACTTGGCGTCCGGCCGGGCGCAAGCCGCCGGCCCGCCCCTCAAGATCCCGAGGTGCCCGACGCCCAGTCCAGGATCCCGGTCAGCAGCGGAACGTACCCGCGCCAGAAGAACGACTCCTCCGGGGGAAGCCACCATCCCGGCACGGCACGGTGGAGCGACGCTCCCCAGCGCAGGCGTGTCCAGGCGGGGACCCGACCGAGGTTGGAGAAGTCGCCCGCCAGGTAATAGGTCCGGGCCGCGCCCACCTTGTGCGCGAGGACGGCGCTCGCGCGCGTCGGGATCCCCGCGGCAGCGACCAGCGAATCACCGCGCGGGGTAAGGCGCCAGGCATAATCGGCGAGGACCGCCGCCCCGGTCGTCTCGACGACATCAAACCATCCCTGGGGCGTCGGCGCCTCGCGCAGGCCGAGCGAGTCGCCGGCCGGGGTCGGCACGATGTCGAGGCCCCACCCCAGGACATCGCGCCCGGTCAGCACCACCATCCGCCCATCGCGATGGACGAGAAGGAACCCAGCCCCCTCGAAGGTCCACGGCCTCCCCGACTGCCGTTCCCAGGCGGCCCCGGCCCAGGGGGGGATGTCGCGCCGGAGGTCCCCGGTGCGGCGCCCGGTCCATCCGGTCCACCGGAAGCCAAAGAGCCGCTCGGCGCGGAGGCGCACGGAGTCGACGGTGGGCTCCGCTGCCGTGTTGAACTCGCCGATCAGGGTGGCGCCGGAGCGCACCGCCCCTTCCAGCGCGTCCAAATCCGCGGCGGTCAGCCCGCCGTAGAGCATCCGTCCCGAGTCGACCGAGGGGGGCATGCCGAGATCGGACTCGGTGACCCCGTACGTGTCCGCGATGTAGACCACCCGGTTCTGGCCGAGCGGCGTCGGGAAGGGTCGCACCGACCAGGCCCGGTTGGTGAGGGGGACGAACCCGACGTAATCCCCGGCGGCATCGTACGGGGTATGGGAGCCGGGATGGACCAGCTTCAAGTGATTCAGAAGCCACACGACCGCGCGGTGGCTGCGATAGGACGTGTCGGGAACCGTCTTGTCGACGATGACCACTCCGAGCGGCCGTGGCGCGGCCAGCCGCCAGGCGATCCCGGGGGCCAGCGCGGCCACCAGGAGCAGGGCGCAAAGCAGGAGGAGTGCGATCGCCGAGAGCCGCTTCACGGCACAGCGCCGGCGGCGCGGCCCGAAGACGGAGGACGATCCATTTCGCCGGGGAGCCGAAGTCGATACGAGAGGGTGGTGAGCCCCGCCTCGAGGGCCGCCTCGTAGTCCGCGCCCTCCACCCGGTCGCGCAGCCGCGGCGACACGGGGATGACCATCGGCGCGGGTTCCCACGGGACGACCGCTCCGGTGGCGGCGTTGACGACCCGCCCTTCCTCCACGGCCCGCGTGGCCTCGACGAGCCGCAGGCTGGAGAGCGCCCTCCGCATCGCCTCGAGCCGGGCCTGACGGAGGGGATCGAGGAACCGACTGCCGAAGGTGGCCACGAAATATCCGGCGGGCATGAACATCAGCCCGTCGAGGCGAAGCTCACCGCAGAGCACCACCAGCCAGGCCATCACATCCCGCAGCAGGCCCAGCCCGGGGTGCTTCTGCCCTGGAATGGAGTGCCTGCCGGACGGGAACTCACGCCGCGGGTTCTGGAGCAGGACCCATTCCAGGAAGAGGACCTCCAGCCCGGGCAGGCTGGCCGCGTCGCGGCGGAAGCGAA
>CAYUOK010000044.1:0-8502 GCA_964446395.1 uncultured Gemmatimonadaceae bacterium
ATTCGCTGACGCTGGTCTTCGAGATGGACCGGAGGGCGCGCTGGCAGGACGGCACACCCGTCACCGCGCGGGACGCCGCGCTCGCCATCAACCTGGCGCGCGACCCCGCCGTGGATGCGCAGAGCGCCCTCCTGCTTCGGCTCGTCGCGGAGGCGACCGCCACCGATGACAGCCACCTCGTGGTGCGCTTCACCGAGGCGTACGACGAACAGCTGTACGACGCGGTGTACCACGTCTCCCCGCTCCCGGCGCACCTGGTGGACACCATTCCCCGTGGTGCGCTTGCCAAGTCGGCGTTCGCCACGGCCCCCGTCGGGAACGGTCCCTATCGCTGGACCCGCCGCGTCCCGAAGCAGCAGCTCGAGCTCACCGCATACGACCAGTTCTTCCTGGGCAAGCCGGGCCCCCGCCGGGTGCTGTACCTCACCGTCGGCGACGCGGAAGCCCAGATGAACCTCCTCCTCAGCGGGGAGGCCGACGTGCTGGCCGCGCCCGGGATCGTGAGCAGCGTGGCCCGCCTCACGGCCGACAAGCGCCTCCGCATCTACCCGATGCCCACCACCACCGTCGGCTACCTCAGCTTCAACCAGCGGGACCCCGCCGACCTCAGCCGCCCGCACCCGATCCTGTCGGACCCGGCGGTCCGCGCCGCAATCGTCACGGCGCTCGACCGACGGGGCATGGCGCAGGCGACGTTCGGACCGTGGGCGAATGTCCCCGAAGGCCCGGTGCCTCAGCTTTCCTGGATCCGCGAACCCGGCTTCAAGCCTGCCGCCGCCGATCCGGCGGCCGCTCGCGCCCGGTTGCGCGCGCGCGGCTGGACCGACAGTGACGGCGACGGCGTCCTCGACAAGGCCGGCAAGCCGCTGGCCCTCAGCCTCAACTATCCGAGCCAGAACGCCGCCCGCGGCCAGCTGGCGCTGCAGATCCAGGAACAACTCCGGCAGGTGGGCATCCGCATCGACATCAACCGACTCGACGGGCCGGTCTGGGTCGAGCGACGCGACCGCGGCGAGTTCGACCTCGACTTTGCGCAGGGCACGATGGACCCCTCCCCCGCCGGCATGGTGCAGAGCTGGAGCTGCGCCGGGCGCGGCGGCGCGAACAAGGCGTACTACTGCGACCCGAAGGTGGACTCCCTCCTCGCCCTGGCGCTGCGGGCGCCACGAAAGGAGGCGCTCGAGTTCTATCGCCAGGCCGTCCGCACCATCGTGGCCGACGCCCCGGCGGCATTCATCTACACCCTCACCACGCCGATGGCGGTGAACGCGCGGATCCGCCAGGTCGAGCTGGTTCCGATCGCGCCATGGTCGGCCGTCTGGCGCTGGGCCCCCGGACCCAGCCGCTGACGTGACCCGCTGGCTCGTGCGCCGCATCCTGCAGGCGGTGGTCACCTTCGTGGTGGTCACCGTCCTCCTCTTTGTCCTGATGCGGCTCACGCCCGGTGATCCGCTCGAGCGCGTGGCCGGCGACCGGCAGATGTCCGCCGAGGCCGTCGCCGCCCTCCGGCACAGGTTCGGGATCGACCAGCCGATCGCAGCCCAGTTCCGGACGTTCGTCGCCGGCGCCCTCGCGGGAGATCTCGGCGTCTCGATCGAGCACTATCCGACGAAGGTCTCGACCCTCGTCATGAGCCGACTTCCGGCCTCGCTCCTCCTGGGCGGGACCGTGCTCCTCCTCACCTTCTCCATCGGGATCGCGCTCGGCGTCTTTCAGGCGGTCAATCGACGGCGTCTCGCGGACCGGTGGCTCACCCGCGCCTCGCTGACCCTCTACGCGATGCCGTCGTTCTGGCTCGGCCTGGTGCTGGCCTGGTTCTTCGGCGTCCGGCTCCAGCTCCTTCCCGTGGCGCAGATGCACGACCCGCTCCTCGATCCGGACGCCTCGTGGCTCGCCCGCACCGGTGACGTCCTCCGCCACCTGATCCTGCCGGCCGTTACCCTGACCGCCGTGAGCCTCGCCGCGGTCATGCGGTATCAGCGCACGGCGCTCCTCGAGGTGCTGCGGCTCGACTTCGTGCTCGCCGCGCGCGCCCGTGGCATCCCCGAGCGCCAGGTTCTCTGGCGCCACGCCTGGCGGAACGCCCTCTTCCCGGTCGTCGGGCTCCTCGGGCTCTGGCTGCCGATGCTCGTGTCGGGGTCGGTCTTCGTCGAGCAGGTCTTCAACTGGCCCGGCCTCGGGTCGCTGGCCGCCGATGCCGTCGGCGCGCGGGACTATCCCGTCATCCTGGGCACCGCCATGCTGGTGTCCGCGCAGGTGTTGCTCGGCGGGCTGCTGGCCGACCTGGCCTACTACGCCCTCGACCCCCGGGTGCGCCACGCATGACCGGCTCACTCTGGCGCCTCCTCCTCCGCGCCCTGACCTCCCCGTCGGGACGCCTCGGCGCCATCGTCATCGCGCTCCTCACCCTGTTCGTATTCGTCGCACCCTGGATGCTCCCCGACCCCGCCGCCATGCCGGACCTGATGGCCGGCGCCGTGCCGCCGGGCGCCGGGCACCCTTTCGGCACCGACCAGCTCAACCGGGACGTGCTTGCTCGCGTCGTGTCCGGCGGCCAGATCTCGCTGTCGGTGGCCGGCCTGGCGGTCCTCCTGGCGGTGACGCTCGGCGCGCTCGTCGGCGGCCTTGCGGGGTTCTACGGCGGCTGGCTCGACAGCGCCCTGATGCGCATGGTGGACGGCGCGCTCGCCATCCCGCGGCTCTTCCTCCTGCTCCTGCTCGTGGCGGTGTGGGAGCAGATGCCCCTCGGCGCGCTGGTCCTGGTGCTCGGCGCCACGGGGTGGTTCGCCACCAGCCGCATCGTCCGCGGCGAGGTCCTCCGGCTCCGCGAGGCGGATTTCGTCCTGGCCGCCACCGCGCTCGGGGCGGGCCCCGGACGGATTATCTTGCGGCACCTGCTACCGAACGTGGCCGGGCCGCTCCTCGTGGCCGCCACCCTGGGCGTGGGCGACGTCATCCTGCTCGAGGCGGGACTCAGCTACCTCGGGATCGGGGTCCGGCCCCCCACCCCGTCGTGGGGCGGAATGATCCTCGACGCCCGCCCCCTCCTGACGACCGCGCCGTGGACCAGCATCTTCCCCGGCCTGGCCATCGCGACCACCGTACTGGCCGTCAACCTTCTCGGCGACGCATTGCGCGGCGCCCTCGACCCGCGGAGCGCATGACACCGTTGCTCGAAGTTGAGGACCTGCGCATCACCTTCCCCACCCGGCACGGCACCTCGCACCCGGTGGACGGCGTCAGCTTTTCGGTCGCGCGGGGCGAACTGCTGGCGCTCGTCGGGGAGTCCGGCTGCGGCAAGAGCCTGACATCCCTCGCGCTCCTTCGACTGGTGCCCCCACCCGGGCAGATCCAGCACGGCAGCGCCATCCGGCTGGACGGCACCGACGTCCTGGCGCTCCGGCCGGAGGAGCTCCGGTCTATCCGGGGCCGGAGGATCGGCATGATCTTCCAGGACCCGATGACGAGCCTCAACCCGGTCTTCACCGTCGCCGACCAGATCGGCGAGAGCGTGCGGGCGCACCAGAAGGTGTCGAAGCGCGCCGCACGCGCGCGGGCACTCGAACTCCTCCAGGAAGTCGGCATCCCCGATCCCGAGAAGCGCCTCGACGTCTACCCACACCAGATGAGCGGTGGCATGCGCCAGCGGGTGATGATCGCGATCGCGCTCGCCTCCGAGCCCGAGATGCTCATCGCCGACGAGCCGACCACCGCGCTCGACGTGACGGTGCAGGCGCAGATCCTCGAGCTGCTCGACGGCCTCCGCGCGGCGCGCGGCATGGCGGTGCTCCTCATCACGCACGACCTCGGCATCGTGGCGGGCCGCGCCGACCGGGTGGCGGTGATGTACGCCGGGCGGCTGGTGGAGGAGGCCACGACCGCTGAACTCTTCGCGCGGCCGTCCCATCCGTACACGAAGGGGCTCCTGGCCTCGGTGCCGCGGATCACCGGCCCGGTCACCCGCCTCACCCCGATCGCGGGCACCGTGCCGGCCCCGACCGCCTGGCCCGCCGGGTGCCGCTTTCATCCGCGCTGTCCCGCCGCCATGCCCCGCTGCGCGAGCGACGACCCGCCGGCGCTCCGCGTCGGCGAGGCGCACCGCATGCGGTGCTGGCTCGCGGAAGGGAGCCAGGCATGAGCGCGCCGCTCCTCGAGGTCCGGGATCTCGTCAAGCATTACAAGGCGACCGGCTTCCTTGCCCGGAAGGCGCCACCGGTGCGCGCGGTGGATGGCGTGTCGTTCACCGTCGGCAAGGGCGAGACGCTCGGGCTGGTCGGCGAGTCGGGCTGCGGCAAGTCCACGGTCGGGCGGACGATCCTCCGCCTGCAGGAGGCCACGGCCGGCTCCGTCTCCTTCGAGGGTAGGGACTTCTTCGCGCTCCAGTCGGAGGCGCTCCGCCGGGCGCGCCAGCGTCTGCAGATCATCTTCCAGGACCCCTACAGTTCGCTCAATCCCCGCATGACGATCGGCGACGCCATCGCGGAGGGGATGGAGATCCACCGCCTCGCGCCGCGCGGCGAAATTCCCGCCCGCGTGGCCCGGCTCCTCGAGGAGGTGGGCCTCGACCCGGACTACTCGACGCGGTACCCCCACGAGTTCTCCGGCGGCCAGCGCCAGCGGATCGGCATCGCGCGCGCGCTGGCGGTGGAGCCCGCCTTCATCGTCTGCGACGAGCCGGTCTCGGCGCTCGATGTGTCGGTCCAGGCGCAGGTGCTCAACCTCCTGGCGGACCTCCAGGCCCGGCGCGGCATCTCGTATCTCTTCATTGCGCACGACCTGGCGGTGGTCCGGCAGATCGCCCACCGAGTGGCGGTGATGTACCTCGGCCGCATCGTCGAGACCGGCCCGACGGAAGATGTCCTGGCCCGGCCAGCGCATCCGTACACCACGGCGCTCCTCTCGGCGGTGCCGGTGCCCGACCCCGCCACGCAGCGGCTCCGGATCGTGCTGCCAGGCGACCCGCCGAGCCCGTCCAACCCGCCGACGGGTTGCGCCTTCCATCCTCGGTGCCCGCACCCCGCCAAGGACGCGCGCTGCACCACCGAGCAGCCCCTCCTGCACCAGATCGGCGCGGCCCAGGTGGCGTGCCACCACGCGGGCGCTGCGCCGTGACGCGAAGGAACATCACGAGCGGCGCCCCGTGGGAGCCGGTCGTCGGCTATTCCCGCGCCGTGCGGGTGGGCCCGTGGGTGCACGTGTCGGGGACCACCGCCACCGATGGCAAGGGCGGCATCGTCGGCGAGGGCGACGCCTATGCCCAGGCGGTCCAGACCCTCGACAACATCGAGCGAGCCCTGGCGCAGGCCGGCGCCACGCTGGCGGACGTGGTCCGGACCCGCATGTACGTCACCGACATCGGCCAGTGGGAGGCCGTCGGCCGCGCGCACGGCGAGCGGTTCGGCACGATCCGCCCCGCCACGAGCATGGTGGAAGTGAGCCGCCTCATCGACCCCCGCATGCTGGTGGAAATCGAGGCCGACGCCGTCATCGGCGGGCCACCCTCCCCCGCCTGACGCCGACATTCCATTCCGGAGCTTCCTCCATGCCGCTCCAGCTCTTCCACATTGACGCCTTCACCGACCGTCCCTTCGCGGGCAACCCCGCCGCCGTCTGCCTCCTCGAGAAGGAAATGGAGCCGGCGTGGATGCAGGCGGTGGCGCAGGAGATGAACCTCTCCGAGACCGCCTTCCTCCTGCGCCGCGACGACGGCTTCGGCCTCCGGTGGTTCACTCCCGAGGTCGAAGTGGCGCTCTGCGGGCATGCCACCCTGGCGAGTTCGCATTTCCTGTGGGCGGAGCGGCACCTCGAGCCGGGCGCCGTGGCCCGGTTTCACACCCAGAGCGGGCTGCTCACCGCCGTGCAGCGGGACGGCTGGATCGAGCTCGACTTCCCCGCGCAGCCTGCCGTGCGCGCCCCGGCACCGGCCGGCATGGTCGCCGCCCTCGGGGCCACGCCGGTGGCGACGCTCAAGTCGGAGTTCGATTTCCTGGTTGAGGTGGCCACCGAGGCCGAGGTCCGCGCCATGGAGCCGGACTTCCGCGCCCTCCGCGTCGTGAACGCGCGCGGAGTCATCGTCACCGCCACGTGCGACGGAGGGCAGTACGACTTCGTCTCCCGCTTCTTCGGACCGGCGGTGGGCATCGACGAAGACCCCGTGACGGGCTCGGCCCACTGCGTTCTCGGGCCCTACTGGCAGGGAAAGCTCGGCAAACCTGCGCTCCTGGCCTACCAGGCATCGGCGCGGGGCGGCGTGGTGCGGGTCGAGGTCCAGGGTGACCGGGTCAAGCTTGGGGGCAAGGCGGTGACAGTGTCTCGCGGAGAACTCCTGTGAGCGACGCGGCCGTTGCAGCCTTCGGCCTCCTCGACCTGCGCGTCGGGCGGATTACCCGTGCCGAGCCGAACACCGGCGCGCGGAAGCCGTCCTACCGCCTCTGGGTGGACTTCGGCGAGGCCGGTGAGCGCACGTCCAGCGCGCAGCTCACCGACGTCTACCGGCCGGAGGAACTGGTGGGCCGGCAGGTGATCGCCGCGGTGAACCTCGGGTCGCGGCGCATCGCGGGATTCGTGTCGGAAGTGCTGGTGCTCGGGGTGCCCAACGAGGCCGGGCAGGTGGTGCTGCTGCAGCCGGAACGCCCCGTGCCGCTCGGCGGCCGGGTCTACTGAGGAAGGCGACGATGCGAGTCTACCTGTCCGTGGACATGGAAGGGGTGGCGGGGGTGGTCCACGAGGACCAGACCAACCCGATCGATCCGCGCTGCGCCGGCGAGTACGGCCGGTTCCGGCGGATCATGACGGGGGAGGCCAACGCCGCCGTGGAAGGCGCCCTCGCGGCGGGGGCCACGCGCGTCGTGGTCAACGACAGCCACTGGGAAATGCGGAATATCCTGGCGGAGGAACTGCACCCGGCCGCGGAGCTGACGAGCGGCTCCACCAAGCCGCGCTCGATGCTGGAAGGGATCGACGCCGGCTTCGACGCCGCCTGCTTCATCGGGTACCACGCGCAGGCGGGGACCGCGCACGCGATCCTGGATCACACGTACACCGACCGGATCTTCCAGGTGCGGCTCAACGGCAAGCCAGTCGGGGAACTTGGCCTTAATGCCGCGCTCGCCGGGCGCTTCGGGGTGCCGGTGGCCCTGGTGTCGGGAGACCAGGCGCTGGCCGCCGAATGCGCCGCGCTGCTCGGCGAGGGCACCCGCGCGGTGGTCGTGAAGCACGCGGTGGCCCGGCACGGCGCCCGGTCACTGGCGCCTGCCGAGGCCTGCCGGCTCATCCGTGAGGGAGTCGCGGCCGCGGTGCGGAAGCCGCCGAAGCCGTGGACCGTGTCGTCGCCCTCGACGATCGAGGTGGATTTCTGCTCCAGCCACCACGCCGACATGGCCGAGCTCGTGCCGGGCAGCGAGCGGATCGGCGCCCGGACGGTCCGGGTGACGCACGCCGATTACGCCGAGACGTTCCGGGCCTTCCGCGCCCTCTACAACTTGGCGTCGGTGCCCTGACCCTCCACCGGCGGCGCGCAGCTGCGCGCCGCCTCCCACGCCGGTCCGACGCTGCCCTGCGCCTTCCGCCGCGCGAGGTTCCACGTCGAGGCCGGCCCGCTCCGTTCCAATTCTGCACTCCACCGGGTTTCCATCTGCCGCAGCAGGGCGCACCGCTCCGTTACCTCCAGCTGCATGGCGCCATCGACGATCGCGGGCACCGCATCGGCGCTCAGCCGGCCGAGATACTCCTTGTCCAGCGACGCCCCCTCGAGCGCGCGCCCGAGGTTCACTCGCGCGATGAAGGCGTCCGGGTTGATCACATTGAGGGTGAGGAGCGCCACGAGCGCGGCGAGCACCGCGCCGGGCATGAACCGCGCGCGCTGACCCCGCAGCACCGTGGCGGCGAACCACGCGAGCACGACCCCCAACCACGTCATGAAGGCGAGCGTGTAGAATCGGTCCTCGGTCAGGCCGTAATAGGACCGGTAGAGCAGCATCCGGTTGTAGGCGCTGGCGAGCAGGAGGGCGAGCAGGACGATCACGGCCACGGTCAGCCGCCGAAGCTGGCGGATCTCGGTGGCCTCATGGCGGGAGAGCAGCCAGTCCGCGGCCAGCAGCAGGGGAAGCGTGAGTGTCGTCACGGCGACGAGTTCGAAAAAGCCGGCCCGGGCGTACTCGGCGATGGTCGTCCCCGTCAGCGCCTGGAACTCGCCCGGACCGAGGAAGAGCTCCCTCGCCTGGAAACCGATGAACAGCGCGAACAGCACGCCGATGGCGCCCAGGAAGGTGAGCACGGTAGCTGGAGGCACCCGCGGGTCGAACTCGAACGTCGCCGGCGGGAGCCAGCCCTCGCGCCAGAATCCGCCGCGCAGCAGGCCGGCCGCCGCCCACGCGAAGACGCCGGTCAGGAAGAGGTGCTGTGCGAGCTTCTCGAGGTCGAACGCCAGGATGTTCGCCATGGTCTGGCCGAACAGCGGATCCGCCTCGCTCAGCAGCGAGCCGAACAGGAAGAGCACTGGTA
>CAYUOK010000045.1:0-4589 GCA_964446395.1 uncultured Gemmatimonadaceae bacterium
ACGGCCACCGCGAGGGCGGCTGGGAGGTCTACGAGTTCTACTCCGAGACCAAGGTCGGCTACGTGGATTACAGCGGCACGCTCCAGCGGGCGCAGATCGACAACTACGATGACTGACGTCCGGTTGCGCCGCCACCGGGCGGCCGCTAAGGTTCGAGTGTAGCGGCCAGCCCACCAGAGGTCCCCGCGCATGCGCCCACTGCAGGTCGGCTCCACCAGGCGAGGCCCCACGTCCGACGAGGGGTCGCTCGACCAATACCTCCGCGAGATCAGCAAGTACCCGCTGATCCCGCAGACGGAGGAGGTCACCCTTGCGCAGGGGATCCGCCGCGGCGATGCCGAATCCCTCGACAAGCTGGTGCGCAGCAACCTGCGCTTCGTCGTCTCGGTCGCCAAGAAATACCAGAACCAGGGCGTGAGCCTGGCGGACCTGATCAACGAGGGCAACCTCGGCCTGATCCGCGCGGCCCACAAGTTCGACGAGACCAAGGGGATCAAGTTCATCTCGTACGCCGTCTGGTGGATCCGCCAGGCCATCCTCCAGGCCCTCGCCGAGCAGAGCCGCATCGTGCGGGTGCCGCTCAACCGGGCGGGCACGCTGCACCGCATCGGGAAGAAGAGCTCGATGCTGCTCCAGGAGCTTGGCCGGGAACCGACGCCCGCCGAGATCGCCGAGGGTATGGACATCACGATGGAAGAGGTCCAGAAGACGCTCTCCATCAGCCAGGCGCACCTCTCCCTCGACGCGCCGATGACGCCGGGCGAGGACAACCGCCTCCTCGACTACCTCCCCGACACCCAGAATGCCGGTTCCGACAGCGAGACCTTCGAGCACGCCCTCACGGAGGGGATCGAGGAGGTGCTGTCCACGCTGAAGGAGCGGGAAGCCAAGATTCTGCGCCTCTACTTCGGACTGGACGGGCCCGAGCCGATGACCCTCGAGGAAATCGGCACCCTGCTCGGCATCACCCGGGAGCGGGTACGCCAGATCAAGGAGAAGGCGCTGAGCCGGCTGCGGCACGTGAGCCGCGCACGCTCCCTGGAAAGTTTCCTGTCCTAGGCGGTCCTCGGCCCCCAGTCCTCTGTCCCCAGTCCTTTCTCCCCTCCGGCCCATGGCATCCAACTCTTCCTTCGACATTTCCACCGGCGCCGACCTCCAGGAGGTCGACAACGCCGTGAACCAGGCGCTGAAGGAGATCCAGCAGCGCTACGACTTCAAGGGGACGCACTGCACGGTCGAGTTCGACCGCGCCAAGGCGGAGATCCGCCTGCACGCGGACGACGACTTCCGGATGAAGAGCCTGCTCGACGTGCTGCAGGGCCGGCTCATCAAGCGCGGCGTGCCGGTCAAGAACATGAAGACCGGGGACTTCGAGGCGGCCACGGGCACCTCGGTGCGCTGCACCGTGACCCTGACCCAGGGGATCGAGAGCGACGTGGCCAAGCGGATCACGAAGGCCATCAAGGACAACAAGGCATTCAAGAAGGTCACGGCGAGCATCCAGGGCGACGAGATCCGCGTCACGAGTCCCTCGCGTGACGAACTGCAGGCCGTGATGGCCTTCCTGCGCGGGGAAGATTTCGGGATCGAGTTGACCTTCGGAAACTATCGCGGATGAGGCTGGGGTTCACTCCGCTCTTCCTGGCGGCGGCCGCGGCCGCGGTGGCGGTCGCGTCCTGCAATCCGAAGGAGCCCGCCACGCTCCCCCCGCCCGAGCGGGCCGCGCCTCCGGTCGCCGCCGGCCCCGTGGTGGACTCCGGCCCCGGCGGGCCACCCGCCGCCCCGCTCCCGCCTGACACCGTCGTCAGCACCTCGGACGTCCGCATCGGGCTCGTGGTCGGCGCCTCCCAGCTCAGGATCGGTGGCGACGGACCCCTCGTCGTGACCAATCCGGCCGGCGTCCGGGTCCTGGACGTCATCGAGGGGTCGTCCTGGGTCGTCCGGCCGGCCGGCGCCGCCATGACGCTCGCCGGCCCCGGCGGACTCGACGGGGGCAGGCAGGACGCCTTGGTCATCACGCCGCTCCATCCGGGGCAGTACGTGCGCCTCGATGGGCGGGACTACCGCGGGGAGGTGTCCATCATTCCGGGCCCCGCAGGGTTGACCGCGGTGAACCGGCTGGGGCTCGAATCGTACCTGGCCGGGGTCTTGTCGGCCGAGATGGGCCGGCGGGACCCGACCGAGGTGCAGGCGCTGTACGCGCAGGCCGTGATCTCGCGGACCTTCGCGGTCAAGAACGCGGGGAAGCGGCGCGCGCTCGGGTTCGACCTGTACGGCACCGTGGCCGACCAGGTGTACGGCGGCGTCGGCGCGGAGACGGCGCAGAGCTGGGACGCGGTCAGGATGACGCGCGCCGAGGTCGTGACGTGGAACGGCGGCCCCATCGACGCCTTCTTCTACTCGACGTGCGGCGGCCGTACCGAGTCGGGGACGGCGGTCTTCCAGCTCGCGGGCGACCCGTACCTCAAGTCGGTGTCGGACCTGGACGGGGACGGGCTCGCCTACTGCCGGTTCTCGCCGCGCTTCCGCTGGCGGGAGGAGTATTCCGGCGACAGCCTCGAGGCGATGCTCCGCCGCACCCTGCCGGGACTCACCCAGGTGAATCCCTCGGCGGTGTCGCGAGTGGAGGACGTCAAGGTGTCCCGCCGCACCCCCTCGGGCCGCGTGGACGCGGTGGAGTTCACGCTGGCCGGCCGGCGCGTGTCGGTGACGGGGCAGGCGGTGCGGCGGGCGTTCCTGCTGCCGGACGGCGGCATCCTCCGCAGCACCGCCTTCGACGTCCAGGAGCGCGCCGACGGCTCGCGGGTGAGCTGGCTCGCGATCGACGGCCGCGGCGCCGGGCACGGGGTCGGGTTCTGCCAGTGGGGCGCCGTCGGGCGCGCGCGGGCCGGCCAGACTTACGGGGAGATCCTCGCCGCGTATTATCCTTCCACGAGAGTCGAGCGCCTCAATTGATCGGTCATCCCGGGAGCCAGGCATGGGCGACACGATGCGTGTAGGTGTGATCGGAGCCGGCGCCATCAGCCAGGTGGCGCACCTGCCGGTGCTCCGGAAGCTCAAGGGCGTGGAGGTGGCGGCCATCTGCGACGCCGACTTCCCCAAGGCGCGTGCGCTGGCCGACCGGTTCCAGGTCGAGAGCGCCTTCGACGACATCGAGGACCTGCTCGAGAACTCGGAGCTGGATGCGGTCGTCATCTGCACCCCCAACCACCTGCACGAGGGCCATGTCCTCGCGGCGCTCCGGGCGGGATTGCACGTCCTGGTCGAGAAGCCGGTGGCCCTGAACACGGCCAGCGCGCAGCGGGTGGTCCGGGCCGCCGCCAAGAAGGACCGCGTGGTGATGGTGGGGATGAACCACCGCTACCGCTCGGACGTGCAGATCGTCCGGAGCTTCGTGCAGACCGGCGAGCTCGGCGACGTCGAGAGCGTGCGCGGGAGCTGGCACGTCTTCCGGCCGAGTCGCTCCATGCTCGGCTGGCGGCTCAAGCGCGACCTCTCGGGCGGCGGCGCGATGCTCGATCTCGGCCTCTCCATCCTCGATCTCGGCCTCTGGCTCACCGGGAACCCGAAGCCGGTCCGGGTCAGCGCCACGCTGGACCGGGCCGGCCGCGAGCGCGCGACGGAGCACGCCGGAAGCGCGTTCGTCGTCCTCGAGAACGGCGCCTGCATCTTCGTGGACGTCACCTGGCACCATCTCGGCGAGGGGGAGCGGTTCGGCGTCGGGATCCGGGGGAGCAAGGGGACCGCGAGCATCAGCCCGCTCAAGGTGTGGAAGGAAATGCACGGGACCCCGGTGGACGTGGCCCCGACCGGCTCCGTGAGCAGGGAGAACACCTTCTCCGCCTCATACCGCGCCGAGTGGGCCCATTTCCTGGCCGCCATCCGCGGAGAGGCGAAGGCGCCGGACCTCGAGGAGCATGTGTCCCTCCACCGCGTCATCGACGCCATCTACAAATCGGCCGACGACGGCCGCGACGTCCTGCTGTGAGCCGGGGGCGCCGCGCCGCCCTCCTGTTCGCGCTCTGCACCGCGTCGCTGAATGGCCGCGAGGCGGCGGCGCAGGCCACGCCCGACACGGCCGCGCCCGCCGTTTCCGGCGCGCCCCAGATTTCCCTCATCACGTTCGGCCCCGGGCACAATCCCTGGAGAGTCTGGGAGCTCTTCGGCCACAACATGATCCGGGTCACCGATTCCGCGGCGGGCACCGACATCGCCTACAACTTCGGGATGTTCGACTTCGGCCAGAAGAACTTCTTCTGGAACTTCCTGCAAGGCCGGATGTGGTACTGGATGCAGGGGGACAATCCGAAGGACTGGCTGCGGGGCTATGCGAGGGCAGGGCGGTCCATCGAGATCCAGGAGCTCGCGCTTTCCCCGGACCAGGCGCGGTCGCTGGCAGGGGCGCTCGCGCGGAACGCGCAACCCGACCAGATGTACTACCGGTACGAGCCGTACCGCGACAACTGCTCCACCCGCGTGCGTGACGCCCTCGACCTCAGCCTCGGCGGCGCGCTCGAGCGGGATCTCTCCGCCCTCGCGTCGGGCGCCACCTTCCGGTCGCGCACGGCGGAGCTCACCGCCGGGAGCGC
>CAYUOK010000045.1:4689-8465 GCA_964446395.1 uncultured Gemmatimonadaceae bacterium
CCTTCCTTCGCCGCCGCAAAGTCGGGGGCGATCTTCAGCGCCCGCTGGTAGTAGTCCGCCGCGGCCGTCTTGTCCCCCTGATCCTGCGCCAGCACCGCCCGCCCGAAGAGGACGAGCGCGTCCGAACTCACCCGGGTCGTCGCCGGCGACCCCGCCGGGGGAGCCGGCAGCCGCTTCCCGGACATCAGCTGCGACGCGATGTCGGCGATCATCTGCGGCAACTCGGCGCGCGGCCGCTGCCCGCTGGACACGACCTCGAGGATCGTACCCTTCCCGGTGTCGATGAGCCGCGCATCGATGCGGACCCGCCCGTAGTAGTCCACGAACGTGCCCGTCACCACATACCCTGCGCCGAGCTGCTTCCCGACCCGCGCGGCGGACGCGGCGTCCACCCGGCCGCCCCGGCTCAAGCCGTCGCGGTCGACGATCCGCTGGGCCTCGCCGCGGTCGATGGTGCGGATGCCGGGGTTGCGAGCCAGTTCGGCGGTGAGCGCCGCCGGAATGGCGCGCCCGAGGCCCGAGAAGTCCAGCGAGTCGAGGCCGTAGGAGCCGCCGTTCTCGAACGTCAGCGCCACGACCGTCGGTGCGGCAGCCTGCGCGGACAACGGCGCGGCGGCGGCAACCCCCAGCAGCAGCATCAGGCGGGCCGTGCGAATCATCGGTCCACTCCTCGTATGAGTTCCGGTCACAGCGTCACCGTCCAGCCCTCGCGCGCCGCGTTGACGGCCAGCCCGGCGGGGGCGGCGGCCTGCGCCATGGCGAGCAGGCCGTCGACCTGCGCGTCGTCATGATCGGGGTCGTGGTGAAACAGCGCCAGCTGGTCCACCCCGGCCTCCCGGGCCAGGGTCACCGCGTCGAGCGCGCTCGAGTGCCCCCAGCCCGACCGCTCTTCCGCGAGGGCCGGCGTGTACATCCCGTCGTGGATGAGCAGCGCCGCCCCTCGAACGAACCGGACGAGATCGGTCCGCCAGGTACTGGCTACACGCGATGCGCCGCCGGGGCCCAGTTCGTTGTCCGTCAGGTAGGCCAGCGCCGGCCCTCCGCCATTCGGCGTGATGCGGTAGCCGAGTGCGCCACCGGGGTGAGAGAGCTGGCAGCATTCCACCCGGAAACCCGGGACCTCGACCGTCGAGTCCGCAGAGACCTCCTTCACCGACAACCGCGCGGCGCGGAGCGCGCGCGGCACGGGGTATACCGCGGGCTCCAACTGCCGCTCGAGGACCGAGGCGAGGCCCGCGCCTGCCGGTGTCGGGCCATGGATGCGGATGTCCTGACCGTCGGCGAACATCGGCGGGAAGAACGGCAGCCCCTGGATGTGGTCCCAGTGGACGTGCGAGAGGAACAGGTCGATCCGTCCCTCGAACGCCTCGCTCCGCAGCGCCTGGCCGAGCCCGCGGATGCCGGTGCCGGCGTCGAGCACGAGGCACCGACCCTCGCCGTCCCGGACGGCGACGCACGGCGTGTTGCCGCCGTACCGGGTGGTGCCGTCGCCCGGGACGGGAATGGTACCGCGCGTCCCCCAGAAGGTGACGGAGTAGTTCATCGCCATGTGCGGGGATCGGGGCCAGTTTCGTGCCGTGCGCTCCATGCGACAATGAGGTGCCGCGCGGAAGCCCGCGCCGTGACCTGGCTCACGTAGGCCGGACGGCCGCCTCCAGCGCGGCGCGATCGAGGATGCTCACCTGCCGGCGTCCGATCTCGATGACGCCCCGCTCGGAGAGGTGCTGGAGCGTGCGCGACACCGTCTCCCGGCTGGCACCGATCAGCTCCGCCATGTTCTGGTGGGTCAGGCGGCGGGGGAAGGTGTCGCTCCCCGCCTCGGCGGACTGTTGGAGAAGGAGGTGCGCCACGCGGCCGTTCACGTCCAGGAGGCTGAGGGCGCGAATCCGGTCGTCGGCCAGGCGGAGCCGGCTCGACAGCGCCGCCAGCATCGCCAGGCAGAGGTCCGGCGAAGCGCGCAACCGCTCGTGGAACGCCCCGCGGTAGAGGGTCATCACGTGGCACTGTGTCATCGCGATCACGTGGGCGGAGCGGGGGGCGTCATCGAGCAGCGCCATCTCGCCGAAGACCGCGCCGGGCCCGAGCACGCTGAGGATCACCTCCCGGCCGTCCTCGCCGATCAGGACGACCTTGACCCGGCCCTCGATGACGACGTACATGGCATCGCCGGGGGCGTCCTGGCGCAGGATGACCTGGCCGGCGGGGTAGGAGCGCTCCCGGGAGGCCTGGGCCAGCGCGACGAGGTCCGACTCCGGGACGTTCGAAAGGATCGGGACGGAGCGGAGAATCTCAAGCGGCGATTGGGTCACCATGTCTCGATGGAAGTGGAAGCAGGGACGTTACTTAGAGGGGAGGTCGGAGTCAATTCTGCCAGACTCCGGGAGTACCAGCCTGAGGCGCCGATCAGGGTGCAGGGGGACCCGGACGGTGCTTCCGTTCCACCCGTAACTTGTTTATCTTTCCCGGCTTGCGAACCCTGGCCCACTCCGGGCCTCGGCGACCACCAGACGCAGCCAGGAGCACCCCGTGAAGGCCGACATCCATCCCGTATACCAGAAGCTGACGGCCATCTGCGCCTGCGGCAATTCCTTCGAAACCCGCTCGACGTCGAAGTCCATTCACGTCGAAGTGTGCGCGAAGTGCCACCCGTACTACACCGGCAAGCAGCGCCTGATGGACACCGCGGGCCGCGTCGATCGGTTCCGCCGCCGGTACCAGGCAGGCGCCGACGCCCCGAAGGAGTAGGGCATGGAGGCGCGCCTCCGCCAGGCCTTGGCCCGGGCGGAGGAGGTGTCGCGGGAACTGTCCGACCCCGCCACCGCCCGTGATTCGAAGCGCCTGACGACCCTCGGACGGGAGCACGCCCGGCTGGTGCCGATCGTGCGAACGGCGGAGCGGTTGCGGCGGCTTGAAGACGAACTCGCTCAGGCTCGGGAGATGGCCCAGGAGGCCGATCCCGAGCTTGTGGCATTGGCCCGCGCGGACGTCGAGCGGCTTCCGGCCGAAGTGGACGCCGCGCGCGCCGAACTCTACGACCTGCTGTTGCCCCGCGACCCACTCGACGACCGCGACGCCATCGTCGAGATCAGGGCCGGCACCGGCGGCGACGAAGCGGCCCTCTTCGCCGCCGACCTCTACCGCATGTACACCCGGTATTGCGAGCGGCACGGCCTCCGGGTCGAGCTGATCTCGGAGAGCGACGCTTCGCTGGGCGGCCTCCGCGAGGTGATCTTCGCAGTGCGCGGCCAGGACGCCTTCGGCCGGCTCCGGCGCGAGTCGGGAGTGCACCGGGTGCAGCGGGTGCCGGCCACCGAGACGCAGGGCCGCATCCACACCTCGGCCGCCACGGTGGCGGTGCTGCCGGAGGCGGAAGAGGTGGACGTCAAGATCGAGCCGAACCACCTCAAGATCGACGTCTTCCGTTCATCTGGGCCCGGCGGCCAGAGCGTGAACACCACCGACAGCGCGGTGCGGATCACCCACCTGCCGACGGGCCTGGTCGTCAGCCAGCAGGACCAGAAGTCGCAGCTGCAGAACAAGCTCAAGGCCATGGAAGTGCTCCGGGCGCGGCTGCTCGACCGGATGATCGCCGAGCAGGAGGCCGCCCGGGCGCAGGACCGACGGGCCATGGTCGGCACGGGAGACCGGTCGGCCAAGATCCGGACCTACAATTACCCGCAGAGCCGCGTCACCGACCATCGCATCAACCTCTCGGTCCACAACCTGCCCGACATCATGGACGGCAAGATCGAGGAGGTCGTGGAGGCGCTCCGGGT
>CAYUOK010000046.1:0-8317 GCA_964446395.1 uncultured Gemmatimonadaceae bacterium
ACTGCAGGAGCGGGTCGTCGACGAGCCGCCGGAAGAGGTGGTTGCGCGGGTGCTGGGCGCGGCGGACGTCGCGTACGCCCACCTGCGCAACGCGGAAGCGGGGTGTTTCATGGCGCGGGTGGAGCGGCTCGCCTAGCGCGCCATCGCGTTCCAAGCCGCTTCATCGCCCGCCGCGAATTGACGCTCCATGACGATCAGCCACCGGCCGTCCTTCCGCACCAGCAGGCTCTCGAACGGGATGATGTACCGGGTTGTCGCCCCGGCGCTGTCGGTCACGGCGTAGTTGAACATCCCCGACTCGAACGCCGTCTCGGCGCCGTCCTGCCGCAGCGAGAAGCGGAACGCCACCGAGGCGCGGCTCCCGTTCCGCTTCATCGCTTCCATGGACTGTCCCCACCCCGCCAGCGCCCGCGCGACCGGCATGGTGCCCTGCGGCGTGACCACGACCGCATCGGGGTGGTAGGTGGCCGCCATCCCGGCGATGTCGTGCTCGACCACCGTCGTGGAGACGACTGACCAGACCTGGGCGTCGATCGCCCGGCTGGACGGCTCGGCGCCCTGGGCGGAGAGCGGGGCGGCCCAGACGAGGAGCGTCGCGGCGGCGAGGAGGCGGAGGATCGAGGTGGACGGAGACAGGGGTGCGTGCATGCAGGCTCCAGGGATGCGTCATGGACCGGCCGTGGCTGACCGGAAGTGGCGAAGAGCGGAATGCGCTCCACACCGGGGTGATGGGCCGGCCGCGGCAGATCCAGCCCTAACGGCCGGGAAGGGGTCGACAGCGCGTGGCAGCCGGGCCGCCCCCGTGGGAACCTAGAGGGTGGCGGCTGCCGGGTCCAGCGCGCCCTCGGGCGCTACGTGCGCCGTTTCCCCCGCGACGGTGCGGCGCGTCCGGTCCCTGCGGACCGCGCCTGAAGGATGTTCGCGATAGCCTGGATCGTGTGCCAGCTACGGATCGTCACCGGGGCACCGACGACCAGTTCGACCTGGCGCAGGTAGCGCAGGGCTCGCATTTCCCGGCGGTGCAGTCCCAGCAGAAACGGGTGCTGGTAGGCCAGGAGCCTCACACACCAGCGACCGGTCGGTGGCAGAGCGAACGGCGGTCGAGTCGCGGGGCGGGCGCGCCGAGCCACGACGCCCACGAAACGTACGACCGCCTGCCCGGACGACTGACCCGCAAACGGCTGCTCGGACGCGAGGCGCACGATGTCTCGGCCCGCACAGACCACGATCTCCACCTCAAACGGCAGGTGCTTGCGGATTTCCGCCCGGATCTGCTGCCGGCTGACCCGCCTGCGGACGATAAGCGTCCCCGCGGCTCCGACGTTGCGGGCGCCGAAGCGGGCCAGCGCCGCCGCCAGCGTGCTCGGGCGGAAGGTGCGATGTCCGCCGACGTTTATTCCCTTCAGCAGGATAACCAGGGCCATTGGCGGTGGGCGCCGGGGCCTGACGATACGGGCATCGGCTGCCAGCCCGCCCCCGTCAGCCGCCAGCGCTGGTCACAGGGTGGGTACTGTGGTCAGCGGTTCATGAGTCCTGCAACGAGCCCCGCGAATATCCCGGCGGGCGCCGCCGCGATCGCGACAAGGATGATGAGCGCCGGGATGGGGGCCGGCGTCCACTTGGCCGTGGATGCCACCATCGAGATGGACGTCATCTGCACGTCGTCGACGCCCACCTCGGATCGGCCAGGGTCGGAGATTGTCGTGGTGCGCGCGCGGTGACGTGCCGGTCGCTCGCCCGCGGCGGGAGCGGCCCGTGCTGCAGCGATGCCCGCCGAGCGACCAGGCGAGCCGTGCGGCAGCGGGGCGGGCGCGGCGGCTGCCGGGGCCGGCGCGCCCTCGCCGGTCGTGTACGGAGGCTAGGCGGTCCCTTCGCCACAGCCCTGCGTGATATCCCGAACCACATCGGCGGGGCTCAGGTGACCATCGCGAAGGAACATGGCCAGGTTCGTGAGATGCAGCATGACGCACGGGGATCCATCCCGTCGCTTCGCGAATATCGCGGCGCCGCCATCGGCCGTGAAGAAGACGTCACGCTCGGAGTTCTGCGGACCAAGGTGCTGGCGGGCCATCTGCAGAATCGACAGCTCATCTGAGGTCAGCAGGCGATGCATCCACATCCTCCCGGCGAAGGGAACCAGTCGGAACACGCCCGGACTACCGGAGGGTACGGAGCCCCGATTCCAGCATGGGTCGAACGGCCTCCGGTGGCAGGCGCGCCAGCTCTGCAAGCGACAAGGTCTCCCCCAACTGCGCCGCGACACGGTAGCCGAGATAGTAGCCGGAGCGGGCGGGAATGTCCGTCGCGCCCCCGAGCAGGTACCGCGCGTAGTCCGCTTCCCGCTCGCTGTCCAGCCTTGCCAACACCTCCGGGATCAGGGCGGGCAAGGCCGCGGTCACCGCGGGGACGTCCGGCAGGCAACACACCTGCGTCTCGTCGACATCGGGGTTCAGCCGTCGACTGACGTACGTGGCCAGGCCTTCCTTCCACACCGCCCAGTAGAGCCGGCTCGGGGAGCTCGGAATCACCGCGTCATGGTGCACGTGGAACAACTCGTGGACGACCAGGGGCGTCAACTGCTGGCCGTGGATCCTGGCGATGACATCCATGCCGAAGAGCAGCGCGGGTTGGCCCCCGACCTGCCGCACGGCCCCGTCGAAGGCGCCGGCCGCAAAAAGGAAATAGATTGGCGTCTCGCAGCGGAAGTCGGGGAACGACTGCCGGAACAGCGCCAGCTGACGGGGCAGGTCCGAAGCGAGCTGACCGCTCAGCGCGCGCATGGTCGGCTCGAAGGGCCGCACGCGCCGCATCGCCCGCGGAACGAGCGTGTCCGGGCTGGCCGGCAGCCCGTGCAGTATGCTGTCGTACAGTTCGGCGTTGGGCGCGCGTACCATCTGAGCGAAGAGCCGATACTGATCGGCGGGATCCGCGTCGCGGGCCGCCTCCCAGTACGGCCAGAATGCGGGCATCAGATCGGTGACACGGCAGTCCGTCGTGGGTTGAGGGGACTGCGCTGCCGCGTCGGCGGCGAGGCCCAGTGCGGCTGCGGCGAGAACCGCCGTCACCCGAGTCATCGGCATGGTCGCGGTGCGTCCCCTGTCGTCAGCGGATACCTGGTCCCCGTGAACCGGCGCTGCCGCGCGCGTCGACTGCGTCGACGGGTGTCATGCACGCCGACGGCCCGCGCGAAGCGGTTGGCGCCGGAGCCGCCGAGCGTGAAGGCGACGCTTCTCCCCCAATGTTGCACATCCGCCCCGAACGCGAAAGACGGCGGGCGCCGCCGCGCTCCTGGCGCGGGCGCGAGTCGACGGAGCGGGGGCGGCTAGACGAACTGCGCCTGCTCCGTGCTCCCTTCCAAGGCCAGCGTCGAGCTGTGCCCCGACGAGATGACCTGCGCCACCGCGTCGAAGTACCCTGTCCCCACCTCCCGCTGGTGCTTGGTGGCCGTGTACCCGTGCACTTCATCCGCAAACTCGGCCTGCTGCAACTCGGAGTACGCGGTCATCCCCCGGTCCCGGTACGCTCGCGCCAGCTCGAACATCGAGTGGTTGAGCGAGTGGAACCCGGCCAGGGTCACGAACTGGAACTTGTACCCCATCTTGCCCAGCTCGTCCTGGAACCTGGCGATCGTCGCCTTGTCCAGGTGCTTCTCCCAGTTGAACGACGGGCTGCAGTTGTACATCAGCATCTTGTTCGGGAACTTCTTGTGGACCCCCTCGGCAAACTGCCGCGCCTCTTCGAGGTCCGGCGTGCTGGTTTCACACCAGAGCAGGTCGGCGTACGGCGCATATTCGCACGCCCGCGCAATGGCCATCTCGACGCCGTTCCGGATGTGGAAGAAGCCCTCCGGCGTCCGCGGCGCGTCCGTGATGAACGGATGGTCCCGCGGGTCGGAGTCGCTGGTGATCAGCGTCGCCGAGTCGGCGTCGGTGCGGGCGATGATGAGCGTCGGCACGTCGCAGACGTCCGCCGCCAGCCGCGCCGCCACCAGCGTCCGGATGAACTGGCCCGTCGGCACCAGCACCTTGCCCCCCAGGTGGCCGCACTTCTTCTCGGAGCTCAGCTGGTCCTCGAAGTGCACCCCCGCGGCCCCCGCCTCGATCATCCCCTTCATCAGCTCGAAAGCGTTGAGCGGCCCGCCGAAGCCCGCCTCCGCGTCCGCCACGATCGGCGCGAACCAGTGACGGTCGGCCTTCCCCTCGGCGTGCTCGATCTGGTCGGCGCGTTGCAGGGTGTTGTTGATCCGGCGGACCACCATCGGCACCGAGTGGGCCGGGTAGAGGCTCTGGTCCGGATACATCGCCCCGGCGTCGTTCGCGTCGGCCGCCACCTGCCACCCGGAGCAGTAGATGGCCTGGAGCCCCGCCCGCACCTGCTGCATCGCCTGGTTGCCGGTCAGCGCGCCCAGCGCGTGGATGTGCCCCTCCGTCTGGAGCAGCTGCCAGAGCCGCTCCGCCCCCATCCGGGCCAGCGTGTGCTCGATCCGGACTGTGCCGCGGAGGCGTGCCACGTCGGCGTTCGTGTAGGGGCGCTTGATGCCGGCCCAGCGGGTCCTTGGGGTGTGAGACATGGGGCGCTCTCTCAGGGGTGGTCGAGGAGGGGATACGCCGGAATCGTCAGGAACTCGACGAACTCCGGGGCGGTGGACAATTCGACGAACAGGTCACGCGCACGGGCGTACGGGGCGGCGATGAACCGCTCGTCGCCCACTTCGTTGCGGATGGCGGCGTACTCCTCGGCCGCCAGGTTCAGGAACACCGCTTCGGTGAGCGGCTCCGGGCGCCCGCTCTCCATCTCCACAGGCACCCTGTAGTGCAGCCACTGCCACACCTGGCTGCGGCAGATCTCGGCGGTGGCGGCGTCCTCCATCAGGTCGTACACCGGCACGCAACCGTTTCCCGACAGCCAGGCCGCCAGGTAGTGGATGCCGACCCGGATGTTGTGCCGGAGCCCCGCCTCGGTGCGGGTCCCCTCCGGTACCGCCAGGAGGTCGGCCGCGGTGACCCGCACGTCATCCCGCATCACGTCCAGCTGGTTCCGCCTTCCGTCGAGCACGGCGTTGAACACCTCGAGGGCGATCGGGACCAGGCCCGGGTGCGCCACCCAGGTGCCGTCGTGGCCGTCCCCCACCTCGCGCCGCTTGTCGGCCCGCACCTTCTCCAGCGCCGCGTTGTTCCGGACGTCGTCCCCCTTGATCGGGATCTGCGCCGCCATGCCCCCCATCGCGAAGGCGCCGCGCCGGTGGCAGGTCTTGATGAGCAGGGTGGTGTAGGAGCGCATGCAGTGCGCCGCCATCGTCACCTGTGCGCGGTCGGGGAGGACGTGGTGCCGGTCGGCCTTGAGCGTCTTGATGACGGAGAAGATGTAGTCCCACCGGCCGCAGTTGAGCCCCACGATGTGCTCGCGCAGCTCGTACAGGATCTCGTCCATCTCGAAGGCGGCCGGCAGCGTCTCGATGAGCACCGTCGCGCGCGCCGTCCCCACCGGGAGCCCCAGCGCCGTCTCCGCATGCGTCATGACGTCGTTCCACCACCGCGCCTCGCGGTGCGCCTGCATCTTCGGCAGGTAGTAGTAGGGGCCGGTCTTCCGGTCGAGCAGCTCGCGCGCGTTGTGGAAGAGGTAGAGGCCGAAATCCACCAGCGGCGCCGGGACGGGGGAGCCGTCCACGAGGAAATGGCGCTCCTCCAGGTGGAGCCCGCGCGGGCGGACGAGGAGCACGGCGGTCTTGGCGTCCAGCCGGTACGACTTGCCGCTGACGGGGTCGGTGTAGTCGATCTTCCGGCGGACCGCGTCCATCAGGTTGCCCTGGCCCGCGATCACGTTCTCCCAGGTGGGCGACAGCGAATCCTCGAAGTCGGCCATGAACACCTGCGCGCCGGAGTTGAGCGCGTTGATGATCATCTTGCGGTCCACCGGGCCGGTGATCTCCACCCGCCGATCCAGCAGGTCGCGCGGAATCGGCGCCACCTTCCAGTCGCCGGAGCGCACAGCGGCCGTCTCGGCGAGGAAGTCGAGCCGCTCCGTGCCGGCGTCGAGCCGGACCTGACGGTCGGCTCGCGCCGCCAGCAGCTCCTTCAGCGCGGGCCGGAACCGGCGAGTCAGCTCCTCGATGAACGCGCGCGCCGCCGGCGTCAGGACGCGGTCGAGATCAGCGGGCGCAGTGGTGGCCTGGAGGGCCATGACGCGGGCTCCGGTGAGAGATACTGAATACTTGTGACGGGCGAACGAGGAGACCGTGGGATTACCGTGAAATTCCTTACCGGTTCCTCAGGGGCAGGAAAGGGCAAGATCCGGGCTTGGGGGCCCTGAATTGAGCGAAGATGTAAGCCGTTGCGTGGTAATAGGTTACGTGAGTGGATGAATCGTGGTTGTTGCGCGGAGGAAACTACTGCCCCGCCGCCCTGCTGCCCGTCTGCCCCGCCAACTGCCCGCATGCCGCCTTGATGTCCAGCCCCCGGCTCCGCCGCACCACCGCCTCCACGCCGCGCGCCTGCAGCCGCCCCGCGAAGTTCTTGATCTTGTTCGACTGGGTCGGCTCCAGCCCGGGCGCGCCGCCGGGATGGAGCGGGAGGAGGTTCACCAGCGCACCGTGCTTGTGGGCCAGCGCCGCGAGGGCGTCGGCGTCCTGGTCGGAGTCGTTCTTCCCGCTGATCATCACGTACTCGAAGGTGATCCGCTTGCGGAACGCCGCCGCCGCATCCAGCACCGCCTTGAGGTCGTACTTCTTCTCGATCGGCATGATGGCCAGCCGGCGCTCCGCCGTCGGGGCGTGCAGCGAAATGGCCAGCCGGAACTGCTCAGGCCGCGCGGCCAGCTTCTTCATTCCCGGGATGATCCCCACCGTGCTCACGGTAATGTGGCGCGCGCCGATCCCCAGCCCCTCGGGGTTGTTCAGGATGGTCAGCGCCACGTCCACGCCGGGCCAGTTAAGGAGCGGCTCCCCCATCCCCATGAAGACGATGTTGCTCGGCTTGTCGGCCGGGTCCCGGAGCATCGCCTCGCGCACCTGCCCGGCGATCTCGAAGGGGCTCAGGTTCCGGCGGAACCCCATCAGCCCGGTGGCGCAGAAGACGCAGCCGAGGGCGCAGCCTGCCTGGGAGGAGATACAGAGGGTACGCCGGCTTCCGGAGGGGATCAGCACCGACTCGATCGCCTCGCCGTCGTCCAGCCGCCAGAGGAACTTCCGGGTGCCGTCCTGCGAAAGCTCAGAGACGACCTCCGTCAGACGCCGGAGCGGGAACTCCGATTCCAGCTCCGCGCGGAGCGCCGCCGGGAGTTCGGTCGCCTCGCCCCAGGCCCGGACCGGTTGCACCCAGAGCCGTCGGTGGATCTGCTCGGTCCGGAACTTCGGCAGCTTCCGACCCTCCACCCATGTCGAGAGCCGATCGCGCGCGGCATCGGGCGTCAGGTCGAGGATCGAATCGGCGGGCGGAGTCACTTTGGAGGAAGCCATGACGCAAAGATAAGGGGCCGGGCCGGACCGCGGTGCGGCGCGGTTGCGTCCCGTCGTCGAATTCCCGCTAAGCCCTTTCATCGTAATTACTTGCCCCCTCATGGAGCGGCGGGTATGTTTCCCCGCATGTCAGCCACCCACCATCGCACGCACCTCTGTGGAGAACTCGGCCGCGAACATGCCGGCCTGAGCATCCGCCTCGGCGGATGGGTCCACCGCCGCCGAGACCTCGGCGGTCTCGTCTTCCTCGACCTTCGTGACCGCGCCGGACTGGTGCAGCTCTCCTTCGATCCGCGGTGGAGTTCGCCCGAGGTGATCGCGCGCGCCGCGTCGGTCGGGCCGGAAACGGTCGTGCTCGTCGAGGGAGAGGTGGCGCTTCGTCCCGAAATCGGCCGCGACGCGGGCATGGCCTCGCGCGAGGTGGAAGTGCACGTGCGCGCCCTCACCATTGCCGGGCCCGCCGTGACGCCCGCCATTCCCGTGGCGCGGAAGGAGGGAGAAGAGCTCCCCTCCGAGGAGCTCCGTCTTCGGAATCGCGTGCTGGACCTCCGCCGGCCCGAACTGCAGCGCAATCTGATTCTCCGCCACCGGCTCCTGCAGCGGAGCCGGCGGACGATGACCGACCTCGGCTTCCTCGAGATCGAGACCCCGATCCTCACCAAGCCGACGCCCGAGGGCGCGCGGGACTACCTCGTGCCGAGCAGCGTGCACCGCGGCGAGTTCTACGCGTTGCCGCAATCGCCGCAGATCTACAAGCAGCTCCTGATGGTGGCCGGGTACGATCGCTACTTCCAGATCGCCCGCTGCTTCCGCGACGAGGACCTGCGCGCCGACCGCCAGCCGGAGTTCACGCAGATCGACATC
>CAYUOK010000047.1:0-8237 GCA_964446395.1 uncultured Gemmatimonadaceae bacterium
CTGGTGCCGGTCCGGGTGGCCGAGTGGGAGGGGCAGGTGTTCGTCAACCTGTGGGCCGACGCCCCGCCGCTCGAGTCGTACGTGCAGGGCATCGTCGAACAGATTGCCCCCAGTCGCCTCGGCTCGCTCCGTTTCGTCCGGCGCGTGGAGTACGACATCGCCTGCAATTGGAAGGTGTACGTCGACAACTATCTCGAGGGGTACCACGTGCCCCACGTCCACCCGGAGCTGGTCAAGCTGTACGATTTCCAGAGCTACCGGACCGAGTGCTTCGACTGGTACTCGCTGCAGCACAGCCCGCTGAGCGGCACCGCCAACCTCTACACCACCGGCGAGGGCGAGGCCTTCTACTACTGCCTCTTCCCCAACTACATGCTGAACATCCTCCCCGGGCGGCTCCAGACGAACCTGGTGCTGCCACTGGGGCCCGCGCGCTGCCGGGTGGTGTTCCAGTATTTCTACACCGATCCCGACGCCCCGCCGGTGCGCAAGCTGATCGAGGAGGACCTGGCGTACTCCGACGCGGTGCAGCGCGAGGACATCGACATCTGCGAGCAGGTCCAGCGGGGGGTCGAGTCGCGGGCCTACGACCGGGGGCGCTTCTCGGTGCAGTACGAGGAGGGGGTGTACCACTTCCAGCGCCTGCTGAAGGGGGCGTACCGGGCCTTCCTGGCGGAGCAGGGAACCAACGGAGGCCCCCGCACGTAATGAAGCTGACCTCGAGCCATCATCTGGGAGATTGCATGATCCGGACTGTCCGCGCGGCGGCGCTGGTTGCGCTCGTCGCTGCCGTTCCATCGGCCCTCACGGCTCAGGCGGCGCCGGCGGCGCCGGCCGCACTGCCCACCTGGTCTATCGACGTGGCCCATTCGGAAGTCAATTTCCGGATCCGGCACTTCATGAGCCGGGTGAGCGGCACATTCACCGACTGGTCGGGCACCATCCAGGGCGACCCGGCGAACTGGTCGGGGGGCTCCGTCACCGCGACCATCAACGTGGCGAGCGTGGACACCCGGCAGGAGCGCCGCGACGCCGACCTTCGCTCGGGACGGTTCTTCGCCGTGGACAGCTTCCCGACCATCACCTTCGTGAGCCGATCCGTGGTGCAGAAGGGCGATTCGCTGACCGTCTCCGGCGACTTGACGATGCGCGGGGTCACCAAGCCCGTCGTCCTGAAGGGGATGGTGCTCGGCGTGATGCCCGGAGAGCGTCCCCGCGCCGGTTTCGAGGTGACCACTACCCTCAACCGCCTCGATTATGGTGTGATGTACAACCGGGTGCTGGAGGGCGGCGGCACGATGCTGGGCGACGACGTCGAGATCCGCATCAACATCGAGGCGCTGCGTCAACCTCCGTCTCCCCCTCTCCCGTAGGGAGAGGGGGCAGGGCGGTGAGGGGTCACCGCACCCGGGCGCCGAGCGCCCGGAGTGAGTCGGCCGAAACGCTCCCGGTCATGACGAAACGGATTCCCCCCCGCTCCTGCCAGGCGGTCGGCGCACTCGCGGCCGCCGCCCCCGCCACGGCCGCGTCAGCCTCCCGCCGAGCAGCGACCTCACTCGCCGGCCGCTGCTGGTCCAGGATCACGGTCCCGGACGCGTAGATCACTCGCACGAGCGGCAGGGCAGGATCCGCCCCGGACACCGCGGTGCCGGGACCGGTCTCGACCCGCTCGGGGGCAAGTCCGTCGATCAGCCGGATCTGTCCGTCCAGCAGTCGCACCCCTTCCTCCATCGAGATGACACGCCAGGCCGTCGCCGGCGCCTCGGGCGTCCTCGCCGCGTTCGCCCTCACCTCGTTGGCCCGCGCATCCTGGATTGCTCGCTCCGTGGCCGGCGCAGGCGTCGGCTCAACAGCGGCGGGCTTGTCGGCGGACTTCGCCTCCGCGCGGGGCGCATGCGCGGTCGCGGTGACGGCCGGCTGTGCGGCTGGAACCGACTCGGTCGCTGGCGGCGCGGCGGGGGGTGCCGCGTCGCGGCCGCCACCAGACCTCTCCCCCTCCTGCAGCACCACCGCCTGCTCCGGCGCCGCACCGCGGCCCCAGTACCCGACCGCGACCGCCATCACGATGCTCGCCGCCCAGGCCAGCGTGCGCAGGACAGCCCTTCGTCCTCGCGGGGCACGCCCCGCTGCCGACGACGGGGGGACCGCCAGCACCTCCACCAGCCGGTCAGCCTCCATCCGGAATGCCCGGGCTTCGGCCACCCGTGCCGCGCAGGCGCCGCAACTGGCGACGTGGGTCTCGACGCGTGCGCGCTCCGCCGCGTCGAGTTCGCCGTCCAGCAGGGATTCGATGGTTCCATCGTCAGGATGCGACATGCCTGCCTCCCTGCGTGCGATAGGCCTCGACCAGCCGGCGCCGCGCCCTCGAGAGCGTCGTCCCGACCGCCCCCTTCGCGAGGCCGAGGGTCTCGGCGATTTCGTCGTAGTTGAATCCTTCGGCCTTGAGCAGCAGCGCCTCGCGGTCCCTTTCGGGCAGCGTCGCGAGCGCCTCCTGCACGGCGCGGACATTGTCCGAGCGCTCGAGCCCCTGGTCCGCGGCCGGCGAGAAGTGCGGCGTTTCGGCCCGATAGAGCTCGAGGCGGCGCCCCTGCCGAACCGCCTTGCGGCCGTCTTCACGGACCAGGTTGAGGGCGACCGCGAACAGCCAGGGACGGGGGTTGCGCGGCGGCGCCGCCACCGCCCGGGCAAAAGTTTCCTGCGCAATGTCCTCCGCGCGGTCACGATCCCCCGTCCGGCGGAACAGCACCCGGACGAGGGAATCGTGATGCTCGCGAAAGAGCGCGGCCAGGTCGATGGTCATTTCCGGAAATATTGCACGGTTGTGGCCAGCCGGTCGCCCCGCCACTCCGTCAGCCCGGTCGAATCGATCCGGATGGCGGTCCTGCTTCCGGCAACCACGACCCGGTCGCCGGCTGAGAGCCAGGGGGCGAGTTCCGGCAGTGCACGAACCAGGGCGAAGTACGCCGGGCTGAACGGTGCCACGGTGACGACCGGGCTCCCCGCCGTGTAGGCCAGGTCGGTCCAGACGCCCTCCCGGTCCACGAAGACACGTCCCGCGATCCGCTTCGGGGCGGACGTCGTTGTCCCGGCCGCCGGCGGTGCGTTGGCGAGGCGCTCGTCGGCAGCGGCGTCGGCGGAGGCCAGGGTCTTCACCTCCGACTCCCGCGCGCTGGCTTCGGCGCGGTTGAACGCGGCCTGTCCGCTCATGGACTTCGCCGCGTCCCGGCCACCCATCAGCGCTGGCTCAGTGCGTGGCGGCACAGCGCCCGGCTCGAGCACCAGGAACGAGGTGTACTCGGTGATGAGGCCGTAGCGCAGGCCGAGCTGACGGATTTCTTCCACCAGCGCCGTGGACGCCCCTTCGAGCCGTGCGGTCCGGGTCAGTTCCCCGATCTTCCGGGACGCCCAGAGCGGCGGCACGAAGCTGTTGTCGGGCTCGCGGCCGGCGAACTGGGCCCTCGCGCTGAACCGCTCACGGCGGCCGTTGCGCTCTCCCTCGATGATCACCTCTCCCGCGCCGGTGCCGTGGTAGCGCCCGAACACCACCAGTTCCTCCCCGTAGAAGAGATCGGGGAGCTGCGCGGGCTGGGCGTCCCGCAGCGTCACCGGGGCGCTCACGACGCGGAGGTTGGTCAGGGCGGGGTGCCTGATCCGGCCGAGCAGCCCGCCGACGGCCACCTCCATGTTGGCGTTCGGGGCCACGTACGTGGCGCTCCCGCGCCCCTCCTTGGCCAGGCGGTCGAGCAGGTAGGTGTTGACGTCCGTCCCCACGCCCACCGTGAAGATCCGCGACTGGCCGATCCGGCTGCCGGCCGCCTCGGCGATCTGGTCCGGCTGGGTCTGACCGACCGACGGAAGCCCGTCGGTCATGAACACCACGAGCGACATGCGCTGCGTCGTCGTGGCGCGCTGGAGCGCGACGTCGAGCGCGCCCTCGATGTTGGTGCCGCCCCCGGCCGCGAGACGGCTCACGAATTCCTGCGCGTCGGCGAGATTGGCCCGGGTGGCGGGCGTCAGGCCCTGTCGGAATTCCGTGACGCCGGAGGAAAAGGCGATGAGCCGAAACCGGTCCTGCGGGCCGAGCGCGGCGAGCGCCTGCGCCAGCGTGGCCTTGGCCTGTTCGAGCTTGGTGCCGGACATTGAGCCGGAGACGTCCACGACCAGCGTCAGGTCGCGCGGGATGACGTCGCTTCCCGACTCCTCCGGCGGCGCGAGCAGGAGCATGTAGTAGCCGTCCTCGCCGGCGCCGGCGTGGGTCAGGATGCTGGTGCCGACCAGCCCGCGGCGGAGCGGCAGCAGCAGGTCGAGGTCCCCCGATGCCGTCGGCGGGACCGTCACCACCAGCTGGCCGCGGGTCCGGCGGCTCGTCACGTCATGGGTGGGAGAGTAAGGGGTGCCGAAACCGTCCTCACCCGCCGTCGAGACCTGCATGGAGAAGAGGTCCTGCGCTGTCCCGCCGTCGCCGAGGCCGCGGACTGGTGTGCGGGGTCCGATGGCGTAGCGCAGCCTGAGCGCGTCGCCCTCGCGGCCGAGGACCTGGGTGTACTTCAGGACGACTTTTCGTGTCTCGCCGGGCTGGATGGGGAAGATCTGGGCCCGGATCAGCCCGTGCCCGGCGTAGGTCAGGAGGGCGGGGTCGCGCTGGCGCCGCACGATCTCCTCGTACACGGCGCGGGCCTGTTCGGCGTTCTGCATCTCGCCCTGCAATTCCTGGTCACCCATCCAGAGCGAAAAGCCGGAGAAGACCGCCTCGCCGGGCAGGGGATAAAGATAGGTGCCCTCGGCGATGGAGCCGCCGGTATTGCGGAAGCGCTCTTCGACCTCGATGCGCGCGACGCGCCCGTCGAGGGTGACGCGGACATCGCTTTGGACACGGATGACCGGCCCGCCGATTGGCACGGGTCGGAACGGCGCGGGTGTGCTGCGGACCTCGACCCAGCCTTGGGCGGCAGCGGGGGAGGCCGCGCTGGCGACGAGCACCAGCGCGAGGGGGAATCGACGGCGCATGCGGTTCTCCTGGTTTGGGGCGGCCGGGAGATGCGCCTGGCCGGAAAACTTGCACGTCGCCCCGACTCCCCGGCATTCTTCGCCTCATGCCTGCCACTCAACGGGCCCGCCTCCAGCTGGTCGCGGCCGCGGTGCTCTTCTCGACCGGCGGGGCGGTCATCAAGGCCACCGCGATGACGAGCTGGCAGGTGGCGAGCCTTCGCTCCGGCATCGCGGCGGTCGCGCTGGCGCTCCTCCTCCCGGAGGCGAGGCGGAGCATCCGGCCGCGCACCCTGATCGTGTCCGTGGCGTACGCCGCCACCCTCGTGCTCTTCGTCACCGCCAACAAGCTCACCACCTCTGCCAACACCATCTTCCTCCAGGCCACCGGGCCGCTCTACATCCTCCTGCTCGCGCCGTTCCTGCTGCGGGAGAGGATCCGGTCGGCGGATGTCGCCTTCATGGCGATCGTCGGGATCGGCCTCGTGCTGTTCTTCCTGGGGACCGACAGCCCGGTCCGCACCGCGCCCGCTCCGTTCCAGGGGAACGTGCTCGCGGCGCTCTCGGGGTTCACCTGGGCGCTGACGCTCATGGGACTCCGGTGGATGGGCGCCGACGAGTCGGGCGGCTCCCCGGCGGGCGCGGTGGTGGCGGGCAACACGCTTGCCTGCCTGGCGACCCTCCCGATGGCGCTGCCGCTGACGGGCATCAGCGCGGGGGACTGGGTCGCTGTCGCCTCCCTCGGGATCTTCCAGATCGCCCTGGCTTATGCCTTCGTCACGAAGGCGGTCGGCAAGCTGCCGGCACTCGAGATCTCGATCATCCTCCTCGTGGAGCCGGTTCTCAACCCGATCTGGTCCTGGCTGGTCCACGGTGAACGGCCGGGACCCTGGGCCCTGGCCGGAGGCGTCCTGATCATCGGCGCCACCGCGCTCCGCTCCATCCTCGCCAACGCCGCGGCGGCCAAGCCCCACCCCCGTGCCTGAGCAGCCCCGCGCGCGGACCTCCTTGCTCGAGACGGTGCGCGTGCGTGGGGGGCGCGTCCCCCTCTGGCCCCTGCATGCGGACCGGCTCCATCGCAGCGCGGCCGCCCTCGGCTACACCCTTCCCGCGGATCCGGAGCCGCCATCGGGCGGGGGAGACCGGATCAGCCGGCTCGAGTTTGCAAGCCGTGGCCGTCTCCTGGTGACGGAGAGGCAGGTCGAAGAGGTGGCCGGACTCCGGCTCCGGACCTCGCTGGTGCCGCACCGCGGCTATCGCCACAAGACGACGAACCGCGAATGGCTCGATGCCGGGCGCCTGAGCGCCGTCACCGAGGGTGGGGACGACGCGCTCTTTCTCTCGACCGAGGGCTGGGTGGCAGAGTCGTCGATCTGGAGCCTGTTCTGGTGGGAGGGCGGGGACGTGGTGGCGCCGCCTCTGGACCTGGGAATTCTCCCCGGCGTTGCGCGGGCTCGGCTCGGGGAGGTGCTGGGGGGAGTGCGGGAGGGGCTGCTTCCGGGCGCCGCGCTCGCCGTGCACGGGGGCTTCGCCGCGAATGCGGCCAGGGGAATCATTCCCCTAGTGGAAGTCGATGGAGTCCAAGTGGTTCCGAACCGGGCTTTGGCTGCACTGCAGGACGCGTTCTGGCCTTGACCGGGCGGGGGTCGGTGAATATTTTGCCCGGGCTAGGCAGGGCCCTCGGTCCTCGTGGTGGTTGTAGCTCAATCGGTTAGAGCGCCGGATTGTGGTTCCGGAGGTTGCGGGTTCGATCCCCGTCAGCCACCCTGCCCGCAACGCCCGACAGACCACCGTCGGCAGAGGTCCGTAGCTCAATTGGTAGAGCACCGGTCTCCAAAACCGGGGGTTGCAGGTTCGATTCCTGCCGGGCCTGTCGGGAGACAACACGGCGCTATCGTCTAGAGGCCTAGGACACAGCCCTCTCAAGGCTGGTACACGGGTTCGAATCCCGTTAGCGCTATGGTCGGCACCATCGGGCGGGGCGTGGCCCCATCGTCTATCGGTTAGGACGCGACCCTTTCAAGGTCGAGAGACGGGTTCGACTCCCGTTGGGGCTATCCACCGCGCGCCGCTAGCTCAATTGGCAGAGCAAGTGACTCTTAATCACTAGGTTGTAGGTTCGATTCCTACGCGGCGCACTCCCCCGCCCAGGCCCAGCCTGGACGGGGTTTTTCTTCGTCCCGGAACGCGAGTCCTCCCCCCCTGTCCCCCTTCGGGCCTAGTTCGGGGGAGGGATAGCCCCTTGCGGCTTCCGGTGTTAGTATAGTGGCTGGTCGCCCCACCCCGGTCCGCCGATTGCCGCGGCCGACCGGTCAGGGTGTCGGCGTCCGCGAATCGCGAGCATGAGCAGTCCAGCACATAGAGCAGCATCCGTCCGGCCGATTCAATGTCGACCCGACCGAGTTCCACACCCCTCAGGAGTGATTCATGATCCGTAAGCTCTCAGTCCTCTGCGCAGCGATCGCCCTCGTGGCGACGGTGCCTGCGCACGCACAGTCGAAGGGGCAGTTCCAGATCGGCGTCGGCGCCGGTCTGCCCTTCTACAACGCCGATCTCGACCTGCAGGACAAGGTCGGCTTCGGTGGCCGGCTCGGCTACATGTTCACCGACAAGATCGGCCTCGAGGGCGACGTCTTCTACTACGAGACCCAGCCCAATGGCAACTCGTACACCGGTCCGAACATTCGCCAGATGCCGATCCACGGCCGCCTGACCTACAACGCGCCGATGGGCAAGGGGCTCGGCATCATCTTCGGCCTCGGCTACGCCTACAACATGTGGGGCATCAGCGGCACGTCTGACGCCGACACCACCGACAGCGGCCCGGGCGGCCTGATCGGCCTGCGGTTCGGCGCCGGCGGTCCGGTGTCGCTGCGCGTCGACTTCACCGGCGACTACATCCTGAACCCGATCACCGAAGGCTCGAGCGGCAACGACAGCCGCTTCGACCCGGCCATGAACTTCACGCTCAGCCTCGGCCTCGGCGGCAAGCCGGCGACGCCGAAGGACACGGACAAGGACGGCGTGCCGGACAAGACCGACCTCTGCCCGAACACGCCGCTGGGCACCGCGGTGGACGCCAACGGCTGTCCCTTCGGTGACGCCGACAAGGATGGCGTGACCGACAACATCGACAAGTGCCCGAACACGCCGATGGGCGCAACGGTTGACGCCAGCGGCTGCCCGGCTGACGCCGACGGCGACAAGGTCCTCAACGGCATCGACCAGTGCCCGAACACCCCGATGGGTGC
>CAYUOK010000048.1:0-2467 GCA_964446395.1 uncultured Gemmatimonadaceae bacterium
GGGGCGCCCGGTGCCGTGGTCCGGACCGGCACGCCCGCCGTCGCCGGGCTGGAGCTCTTCGAGGTGCCCGACACGGTGGAAGCGCTGGGCTGGCTCGCCCGGGCCCGGCGGCGCGAAATTGCCGGCCCGGTCGTGGCCGTGACCGGCACCAACGGCAAGACGAGCACCAAGGAGATGCTCGCGCTCGCGCTCGGGACCCGGTTCCGCGTCCACGCGACGCGCGCCAACCTGAACAACCTCATCGGCGTGCCGCTCACCATCCTCGAGGCCCCGGCCGACACGGAGGCGCTGGTCATCGAGGCGGGGGCGAGCGTCCCGGGGGAGATCGCCCGGTACCGGAAGATCGTCGAGCCCACGGTGGCGGTGGTCACCAACGTCGCGGCGGGTCACCTGGAAGGGTTCGGGTCTCTCGAGGGCGTCCTTCGGGAGAAGCTCTCGCTGGTCGAGGGCGCGCCCCTTGCCGTCGTGGGGACCGACCCGCCGGCACTGGCCGCGGGTGCGCGCGAGCTGGCGCGCCGCGTGGTCACGGCGGGCCTGGAAGGGGCGGAGGTCCGCCCGGGGTCGGTCGCGCTCGACGCGGCGGGCCGGGCCACCGTGGTCACCGAGCAGGCGCGCTTCACCCTTCCGTTGCCGGGGCGGCACCTGGCGGCGAATGCCATGCTCGCCATGGCGGTAGGACTGCACCTCGGGCTCGACCCGCGGGCGGTCGGGCGCGCGCTCGAGCGGCTGGAGCTGCCCGGGGGGCGGGGCCAGGTGATGGAAACGGGGGGGCTCACGATCCTCAACGACTGCTACAACGCCAATCCGCTCTCCTTCCGGGCGGCCATCGCGACGGCGCAGGCGATGCGGGGCGCCCGGCGGCTGGTGTTCGTCGCCGGGACGATGCGCGAACTCGGCGAGGAGTCCCCGGCGCTCCACGCCGCCGTCGCCCGGGAACTGGTGGCCCTGAAGCCCGACCTGCTGGCGGCGGTCGGAGAGTTCGTCCCGGCGCTCCAAGCGCACCTCGGCGAGCTCGGCGACCGGCTGATCCTGGCCGAGGATGTCCCGGCGCTCGGGCAGGCACTCGCGCGACGGCTCGACGGGAACGAGTTCGTGGTGCTCAAGGCGTCCCGCGGCGTGGCGCTTGAGCGTATTATTCCCCTGCTCACCCCCCGTACCGCCCACGGATCCTGAGGCGCGATGTTCTACTACTGGCTGGCCCCGCTCGGCAAGCAGTTCATCCTGTTCAACCTGTTCAACTACATCGCCTTCCGCGCGGCCGGCGCGGGGGTGACCGCGCTCGTGCTCTGTTTCGTCGTCGGCCCGGTGGTCATCCGGCGGCTGCGCGCGCACAAGATCGGGCAGATCATCCGGGCGGAGGGCCCCGCGAGCCACCAGGGAAAGCGCGGCACCCCGACCATGGGCGGCCTCGTCATCATCTTCGCGACCCTCGTCCCGACGCTGCTCTGGGCGCGTGTGGGCAACCGGATGGTCGTGGTGGCGATGCTCGCCACGCTCTGGATGGGGGCCATCGGATTCCTCGACGACTACCTGAAGATCGTGCAGGGGAAGTCGCGCGGCCTCGTGGCCAAGTGGAAACTGGTGGGCCAGTGCACCTTCGGGCTCGTGCTCGCCCTGTACCTGCTGTTCTTCCCCGTGGTGGCCACCACGATCATCCCCGCCACGGCGACGACGGTTCCCTTCTTCAAGTACCTGGTCGTGAACTTCGCGCCGTTGCTCTTCGTCGGGTTCGTCATCTTCGTGATCACCGCCTGGAGCAACGCGGTGAACCTGACGGACGGGCTCGACGGGCTCGCCGCCGGACTCACCGCGGTCGCGGCGGCCGCCTTCGCGGTGTTCGCCTACCTCTTCGGGCGGGTGGACTTCACCTCGTACCTCAACCTGATCTACTTGCCAGGTGCCGGGGAACTCGCGGTCTTCTGCGCCGCCCTCATGGGCGCAGCCCTGGGCTTCCTCTGGTTCAACGCCCATCCCGCCGAAGTCTTCATGGGCGACACGGGCAGCCTGGCGATCGGCGGGGCGTTCGGCACGGTGGCCATCCTGCTGAAGGCGGAGTTCCTGCTGGTGCTGATCGGCGGGGTGTTCGTGGCCGAGGCGGTGTCGGTGATGCTCCAGACCTCCGTGTACAAGTGGTTCAAGCGCTCCCGCGGCCGGGAATACGCCGACGCGCACAAGGTGTTCCGAATGGCGCCGCTCCACCATCACTTCGAGAAGCACGGCTGGGCGGAGACCACGGTGGTCATCCGGTTCTGGATCCTTGGCATCCTCTGCGCGCTCGTGGCCCTGGCCACGCTGAAGGTCCGCTGATGTTCGAGGAGTGGCGCGGCCCCGGGCGCGAGGTGGCGGTCATCGGCCTCGGCAAGAGCGGCGTCGCGGCGTCCCGTCTGCTCCTCCGCCACGGCGTGTCGGTGTACGCCTCCGACGGCGGGGCAGGCGCCGCGCTCGCCGAGCAGGCCACGGCGCTCGG
>CAYUOK010000048.1:2567-8229 GCA_964446395.1 uncultured Gemmatimonadaceae bacterium
CTCACGGCGCACCTCCTGGTGGCGGGCGGGCTGAACGCGGTGTCGGCAGGCAACATCGGACGGCCGTTGTCGGCGGTGGCGCTCGAGGATGATCCACCCGACTGGCTCGCCGTCGAACTCTCCTCGTTCCAGCTGCACGACATGCCGGGCCTCCTCCCGACCGCCGGCGTCCTCACCAATCTCTCGCCCGACCACCTCGATCGATACCCGACGCTCGCCGATTACTACGCCGACAAGGCGCAGCTCTTCCGGAACGCCACCGACGCGTCGACCTGGATCACGAACGGGGACGATGCGGAAGTGCAGCGCATGGCGGCGCCGGCGGCGGGTGTCCACCGGCGCTTCTCCACGTCGAGGGTGGCCGACGGATGGTATGACCGCCGTGCGCAGGCCCTGATGCTCGGCCGGGACACGCTGCTCTCCCGCAGGGAGCTGATGCTGCTGGGCGATCACAACGTGGCCAACGCGCTCGCGGCGGCGATGGCGGCGCAGGTGGCGGGGGTCGGCCTGGCGTCGCTCGCGGACGGACTTCGCACGTTTCGCGCGCTCCCCCACCGGCTCGAGCCGGTGCGCGAAGTCGGCGGCGTCCTCTGGATCAACGACAGCAAGGCCACCAACATCGCCTCGACCGAGGTGGCGCTCAGCGCGCTCGATCGGCCGTACGTCCTCCTGCTCGGCGGCCGGCACAAGGGCGAGGCCTACACGAGGCTGGCGCCCCTGCTCGCGAAGGGGTGCCGGGCGGTGGTGGCATACGGGGAGGCGGGATCGCTGGTGCAGGCGGACCTTGGGAGCAGCGTCCGGGTGGTGAGCGCCGGCGATTTCGCCGACGTGCTCTCCACGGCGGGCCACCTGGCGAAGCCGGGGGACGCCGTGCTGCTCTCACCCGCCTGCTCCAGCTACGACATGTTCCGGAACTACGAGGAGCGCGGCGCGCGGTTCCGCGCGGCGGTGGAGTCGCTGTGAGTGCGCCGGTCGCGCGTCACCCCGGCGAGCTGCGCTGGGAGACGCGCCTCCTCACCGTGGTCACCGCCACGATGGTTGTGTTCGGGATCGCGAACACGTACGGGGCGCTCAGCCTGCAGACGGCGAGCTCCGGAGGCGCCGGGTTTGCGCTCAGGCAGCTGGTCGGCGCGCTGCTGGGGCTGCTGGGGCTCAGCATCGTGTCCCGGGTCGATTACCACATCTGGCGGCGCCTCGCGTGGCCGATCCTGGTCGCCACGATCCTCGTGCTGCTCATCCCGATCCTGCCCGGAACCCACGCCATCGCACCCACGGTCAACGGCGCGCGGCGCTGGGTGGATATCGGCGTCATCAACTTCCAGCCCTCCGAGATCGCGCGGCTGGCCATCATCATCTGGTGCGCGATGCTGGCGGCCAAGAAGGGGGCGCAGGTCCGCGAGTTCAAGAAGGGGGTCCTGCCGTTCCTGGTCGGCATCGGCGTCGTCTCGCTGCTCATCCTGCTCGAGCCCAACCTGTCCATGGCGACGCTGGTGGCGCTGCTCGGCCTGGTGGTGCTCTTCTCGGCCGGCGCCAAGATCGGGCACTTCATCCTGCTCGGCCTGGCCGGCCTCCTCCTGCTGTTCGAGAAGATCCAGTCCGCCCAGTACCGCATGGCCCGGCTCACCACGTTCCTCAGTCCGGGCGAGGCCACCGACGCCGCCGGGATGCAGATCCACCAGTCGCTCGTGGGGATCGGCTCCGGCCGGCTCCTCGGCGTCGGCTTCGGCGAGGGACAGCAGAAGCTCTTCCTGCCGTACGCGTACTCGGACTTCATCTTCAGCACCATCGGGGAGGAGTGGGGGTTTCTCGGCGTCGTCCTGGTGGTCCTGCTGTTCGGGATCTTCCTCTGGCTGGGCTTTCGCATCGCGCGCAGCGCCCCCGATCCCTTCGGGCAGTTTCTGGCGGTCGGCATCACGGCGATGATCGGGATCACCGCGGTGATGCACATGGCGGTGTCGCTCTCGCTGATGCCGACGACCGGCCTGACGCTGCCGTTCATGTCGTACGGCCGGTCGAGCCTGGTGATCTCCCTGGCCGCCACCGGCATCCTCGTGAACATCGGCCGAATGCGCGGGCGCCCGGCGCGGGAAACCACCGCCAAGTGAGCACCGTCCTCATTGCCGGCGGAGGCACCGGTGGGCACCTCATGCCCGCGCTCGCCATCGCGGCGGAACTGCGGCGGCGACGGCCGGATCTCGAGCCGGTGCTGGTCGGGGCGGAACGCGGCATCGAAAAGACACTCCTGCCGACCAGGGACTTTCGGCACGTCCTCCTGCCCGCCGAGCCGCTCTACCGGCGACAGTGGTGGAAGAACTGGCGGTGGCCGGTGGTGGCGGGCCGTCTCCTGAAGGCGACGGGCCGGCTCCTCGATCAGGAGCGGCCGCTCGCGGTCCTGGGAACGGGCGGCTACGCCTCCGCGCCGGTGGTGTATCTCGCCGCCCGCCGCGGCATCCCGACCGCGATCCTGGAGCAGGATGCGTTTCCGGGGCTCGCCACGAGGCTGCTCAGCGGCCGCGTTCGGCACGTCTATCTCGGCGCGCCCGAAGCCAGGGCGCACCTGCGCCTCCGGGCGGCGACGGCCGTCTTCGACACGGGCAGCCCCATCAATCCCCCCGATCCGGCCCGGGCGGCCGCTGCGCGCCGGCGGTTCGGCCTGCTCGACGACCGGCCGGTGGTGCTGGTCACGGGAGGGAGCCAGGGCGCAGTAGCGCTCAACGAGGCCACGGCCGGCTGGTTGGCGAACGGTGGGGGCGCCGGGACGTACGTGCTCTGGGCCACCGGGAAGGGGTCATTCGCCAGATTCGCGTCCCACCACCGGCCGCCGGATGTGCAGGTCTTCGATTTCCTCGACCCGATCGCCGACGCCTTCGCGGTGGCCAGCATTGTGGTGGGCAGGGCTGGGATGATGACCTGCGCCGAGCTCTGTGCGTGGGGCCTGCCCAGCATCCTCGTCCCACTGCCGACGGCGGCGGCCGATCACCAGACGGTCAATGCACGCGCACTGGAGGCGTCGGGCGCCTCTGAGGTCCTGCTGCAGTCCGCGCTGACGCCGGTTTCGCTGGGCGCCGCGATTACGAGGCTGGTGGGGGACACGGGCCGGAGGGCCGCCATGGCCGATGCGGCCCGGAAGCGGGGTCGGCCGACCGCATCGGCGGACATCGTGTCGCATCTTTTGACGCTTTTGGGGTAGCCTCGCTCTTTCGCAACTCTCGATAAGATTTTACATTAGCTCAATTCCAATGGACTTATTCAACCCCTCGGACCCGCGGCCTGTGCACTTCGTCGGCATCGGCGGGGCCGGGATGAGCGCCTTGGCTCTCATCGCGCGCCGCCGGGGTGTGGCGGTGAGCGGGTGCGACCCGGACCCGACAGGCGCGGCCGACGTGGCCGCGCTCGGAGCGGAGGTGGCCAGCGGCCACGATCCGTCGCACGCTGCCGGGGCACGCGCATTGGTGTACACCGCGGCCGTCCCCGCAGACCACGCGGAACTGGTGCGGGCCAGGGAGTTGGGCGTTCCGGTGATTCCGCGCAAGGAAGCACTGGCCCAGCTCGTGGCAGGTGGCACGGTGGTCGGGATCGCGGGGACGCACGGCAAGACGACCACCACCGTGATGACCACCGAGGCGCTGGCCGCCGCCGGGCTGGCGCCGACCGGGCTCGCGGGTGGTCGAGTGGGGCAGTGGGGCGGGAACGCGCGGCTCGACGGCGATGCGCTCTTCGTGGTCGAAGCCGACGAGTACGACAAGGCATTCCTCGCGCTGCACCCGGCGGTCGCGGTCGTCAACAACGTCGAAGCCGACCACCTGGAGTGCTACGGTTCTTTCGAGGCGCTCGAGGAAGCATTCGCCACCTTCGCGGGACGTGCACGAATCCGCCTCGTCGGGGTGGACGATCCCGGCGCCGCCCGGCTGGCGGCCCGACTCGGTCCTGGTACCCTGCGCTTCGGCTCGGCGACCGATGCGGAGCTCCGGATCTCGGCGGTCCGGCAGGATGAGCAGTGGACCTCGGCCACCGTGCAGCTCCCGGGTCGGGGCGCGGTGACCCTCCGGCTTCGGGTGCCGGGCCTCCACAACCTCCGGAACGCGACCGCCGCGCTCGGCGTGGTGCACGCGCTGGGTGGCCCGATCGACGCCGCCCTCGGCGCTCTCGCGGAATTCAGGGGGGTGGGGCGGAGGTTCGAGCGCCTCGGCGAAGCGGGTGGCGTCACGCTGGTGGACGACTACGCCCACCACCCGACGGAGCTGGTCGCTACGCTCGAGGCGGCGCGACAGGCGTTCCCGGGGCGCCGGCTGGTGGCGGTCTTCCAGCCGCACCTCTTCAGCCGCACCCAGGCACACGGCGCGGCCATGGGCCGGGCGCTGGCGGCGGCCGACGTGGCGGTGGTCACCGAAGTCTACGCGGCGCGGGAAAAGCCGGTCCCAGGCGTCAGCGGTTCGCTGGTGGTGGAGGCGGCCCGCGCCGCGGGTGCCGACGTCCACTTTGCTCCGGTGCGGTCGGCGGTCGCGGAGGTGGTCCGGAAGCTCCTGGTGCCCGGCGACGTCCTCCTGACGCTGGGCGCCGGCGACATCACGAGGCTGGGGCCCGAACTGGCGATCGGCCTGCGCGCCGGATGAAGCCGTGGCTCCGCCCCGCGCTCATGGGGCTTGGAATCCTCGCGGCGGGGTCGGCGCTCTGGTGGGGCGGCCCGGTGCTCCTCAGGCAGGTCGGCTTCTTCAAGGTCCGTCGGGTCGAACTGGTGGGGGTGACGTCCGCGACGCCGGCCGAGATCGTGGCGGCCATGCGGATCCCCCGGAGGGGGAACCTCTTCGACGACCTCGACCCTTACGCCGCCCGGGTCCTGGCCCTGCCGGGCATCCGGACTGCCGAGGTGCATCGCCGGCTCCCGGGCACCCTGGTGGTCACGGTGACCGAGGCCCGGGCGGTGGCGCTGGCGCCGAGGAATGGGCGGCTGCGGATGGTGGGACGGAACGGGAAGTTCCTTCCGTTCGATCCGGCGGTGGCCGCTCCCGACCTGCCGGTCATCGACGAGCCGGACGCGACCGTCGCCCGGGTGCTCGGACGCCTGCAGGAAATCGATCCGGAGTTATTTTCGAGAGTGGTCACGGCCTCCGCGGATGGCGGGGACGTGGTGGTGGACCTGGGGGGGCGCCGACTGTGGCTCCGTCCCGATGTGACAGCGGAGGTCATTCGCGCGGTGATGGCAGCTGAACAGGTTCTCGGCCGACAGGGCCGCGCATGGGCTGAACTCGATGGTCGGTTCGCCGGACAGGTCGTCGTCCGCGGGCGGGGGCGCGCAGGATGAGCGCCTCCCCGCAGCGGCTCATCGCCGCGCTGGACCTCGGCTCGACCCGGACGGTGGCGGTCATCGCCGAGGCCACCGGGGATTCCCGTGACCCGCTCGCCCGCATCCTCGGGGTCGGGGTGGAGCGGACGGCGGGGGTGCGCCGGGGGGTGGTGCGGGATCTCGAGGAGACGACCCGGGCCATCGCCAAGGCCATGGCCGACGCGCAGCGGATGGCCGGCGTCGAGGTCGGGACGGTGTACTGCGGCATCGCGGGAGAGCACGTCGCGGGGCGGAGCTCGCACGGGATGGTGTCCGTCACCGGCGACGAGATCCGCACCGGCGACGTGGCCCGGGTCAACGACATGGCCAGCAACGTCT
>CAYUOK010000049.1:0-7918 GCA_964446395.1 uncultured Gemmatimonadaceae bacterium
CTTCTTGCCGCCGAGCGGGATGCCGAGGCCCAGGCCCAGGAGAATGTCGTTCTGGGTGGTCTCCTTGGTGGTGTAGCCGTCCTTCTCGAACTGCGCGCCGTAGATGTAGTCGGTGGCGGACACGTTGAAGCTCAGCAGGCTGCCCAGGTGGAAGCCGAGCGTGGCGCCGACCAGGCCGCCGTAGTCCGTGGTGCCGCTGACGCCGTCGTAGGCCGCGCCGGAGCGGCTCACCATGCTGCCGCCGCCGTTCAGGGCCAGCCAGACCGGACTCGTGGGCTTCACCACGAAGAAGGTGATGTTGGCGTTGCCGAAGAAGAGATTCGCGTCGGACTGGGTGAAGGTGCCGGCGCCGGTCACGGTGCCGCTCAACTGGCTCGGCACGTACGAGCCAGCCACCTGGATGGCCAGCCGGGAGCTGAGGCCGATGCCGAGGGTCGCGCCGAGCGCGAGCCCGACGTCCTGCTTGAGTTCGGCGAGGCTGTCGGTGCCCACAATGACATCCACGAGGTTGGAGGTCGGCAGGTAGGCGCCGATGGTCGGGCTGACGGAGACCTGCGCCGCAAGCGGAGAGGCGGCCAGGACCAGGGCGAAGGCCAGCACGGTGCCGCGCGAGCGTGGGACGAACATCGTTTCCTCCGGGGTCGGTTGCCGCGCCAACCGCGTGTGGGGGCTTCGGTTGGGCGGGATGACAGGAGGCGACAGTGCAAGTCTCAGTCCCCCGCCGCCCGGATGGTTCGACTCCTCCTATGTTCTTGTGAAACAATCGGTTCCACGACGGAAAGCAGGGGCAATCGAGTGGTCGCCCCCGCGTGGCACCGTTTCCGGTCACGCGAAATGCCTACCCGTCGATGGCCTCGGACTCCGGGGCCGCGTGGACGACGGCCTCGCGCGGGCCATAGAGCCAGTAGAGCGCCGGCAGCACCACCATGTTGAGCGCCGTCGCGGAGAGCAGTCCTCCGAGAATCACGATCGCCATCGGCGTCTGCAGTTCGTTGCCCGGCTCCCCGCCCCCCAGCGCCAGCGGAATCAAGGCGAGGCCCGCGGTCAGCGCCGTCATGAAGATTGGCGAGAGGCGCTCCAGCGACCCCCGCACGATTGCCTCGCGGAACGGGACGCCCTCGGCCAGCAAGTGCTGGTAATGAGCCACCAGCAGGATCCCGTTGCGGGTGGCGATGCCGAACAGCGTCACGAATCCCACCAGCGACGCGATGCTGACCACGCGGCCTGTCAGGAGCACGGCCACAACCCCGCCAATGAGCGCGAGCGGCAAGTTCGCCATGACGAGCACGGCCGTACGGGTGGATTGAAACTCGGCGTACAGGATCAGGAAGATCGCCGCCATCGACAGCAGCGAGAGGACGCCGAGCACCCGGGTGGCCTCCCCCTGGCTCTCGAACTGCCCGCCGTAGACCACATGGTAGCCAGCCGGCATCCGCACCTCGTCGGCGACCGCGCGCCGGATGTCGGCCACGGTGCTGCCGAGATCGCGGCCGGCGACATTGGCCTGGACCACGATCTTCCGTTGCACGTTCTCGCGGGAGATGGTGTTGGGGCCCCGGGTCACATCGATCGTCGCGAGCTCGGAGAGCGGCACCCGCTGGCCCGTCGGCGTGTCGAAAATGACGCCGGCGATGGCTTGGGCGTTGGCCCGCAACGCGGCGGGAAAGCGAACCACAAGATCGTAGCTCCGCCCCTCCTCGAGCACCTGCGACACCACCTCCCCGTTGAACGCGACGTCGATGGCCTCGGCCAGCTGTCCAACCGTCATGCCGTAGCGCGCCATGGCGCCGCGGTCGGCCCGGATCTGGAGTTGCGGCACGTCCATTTGCTGCTCGAGCTGCAGATCCGCCACGCCGGGCACGCCCCGCATCGCGGATTCCACCTGGGCGCCGACCTGGCGCAGTTCGTAGAGGTCGGGACCGAAGATCTTCACGGCGATGTTGGCCCGGGTGCCGGAGAGCATGTGGTCGATCCGGTGCCCGATGGGCTGCCCAACGGTCACGTTGGTACCGGGGATCGCCGCAAACTCCCGCCGGAGCGCCGTGAACAGGTGCTCCTTGTCGACCTGCGCTTCCAGCGTGACGTCGATTTCCGCGGCGTTCACGCCCTGGGCATGCTCGTCGAGCTCGGCGCGGCCCTGGCGCCGATCGGTGCTTTCCACGCCCGCCGTCGCCAGCAGGATCTGCTCCACCCGCCGGCCGATCGCATCGGCCTCCACGAGGGACGTACCGGGCACGGTCACCACCGACACCGTGAGGGCGCCTTCGTTGAATTCCGGCAAGAAGGATGATCCGAGAAACGGCACACAGGCGATCGCAAGGCCGAGTGCGACACCCGCACCGACCAGGACCGCGCGGGGACGCGCCAGCACCACCTCGAGCGTGCGGGCGTAGCGCCGCTTCAGCCAGCGGACAAGCCGGCTCTCACGTTCTTCCTCCACGGCTCGCGCCCGGGGCAGCAGGTAGGCGCAGAGCACGGGTGTCACTGTCACGGCCACCAGCAGCGAGGCAAGAATGGCGACCACATACGCGAACCCGAGCGGCCGCAACAGCCGTCCCTCGACGCCGCCCAGGAAGAAGAGCGGCAGGAATACGACGATGATGATGAGCGTCGCGTTGACGATCGACGCCCGGATTTCGCGGGAGGCGTCGTAGACCACCTGCAGCGTCGGTCGCCGGGCCGCCGGCGGCCGGTGATGGTTCTCCTTGAGGCGGCGGAAGACGTTTTCCACGTCGATGATGGCATCGTCCACCAGCGCCCCGATCGCGATGGCCATGCCCCCGAGTGACATGGTGTTGATCGTGATCCCGAGGAGCTGCATGGCGAAAATGGCCACCACCAGGGACAGGGGGATGGCGACGATCGAAATCGCCGTCGTGCGGAGGTTCCAGAGGAAGGCGAACAGGATCACGACGACCAGGATGGCCCCGTCGCGGAGCGCCTCCAGCACGTTGTGAATCGCGATCGTGATGAAATCGGCCTGGCGGAACAGCTCAGAGCGGATCGTCATCCCCTCCGGCAGCGATTGCTGGAGTTCCGCCAGTTCGACTTCGATCCGGCGAGTGAGCTCCAGGGTGTTCGCCCCGGGCTGTTTCTGGACGGCGAGCACCACGCCCGGTTCGGCGTTGACCGACCCGTCGCCGTACTTCGGCGCCGCCCCGACCATGACCTCGGCCACCTGGCTGATGAGCACGGGGACCCCGCCCCGGACGGCCACCACCGTCTGCTCCACGTCGCTGGCGCGGTGGATCCTCCCGATGCCGCGGATCACATATTCCTGGCCGCGGTCCATGTACACGCCGCCTGAGGCGTTCTCGTTCGACCCGGCGGCGGCGCGCAAGACCTCCTCCAGGGTGACGCCGGTGGCCAGCATCCGCGCCGGGTCGACGAGCACCTGGTACTGCTTCACTTCCCCGCCGATCGGGATGACCTGGGCCACGCCCGGGACGGCGAGGAGCCGGCGACGGATGGTCCAATCGGCCATCGTTCGCAGGTCCTGCGGGGACGCGGTGCCGGTCAGCCCGATCATCATGATTTCGCCCATGACCGACGACACCGGTGCCAGCACCGGCGCGCTGATCCCGGCCGGCAGGCCCGTGGCGACGGTCTGGAGTTTCTCGCTGACGATCTGGCGGGCGCGGAAGATGTCGGTGCCCCAGTCGAACTCCACCCAGACGACCGAGATGCCCTGCGCCGTGGAGGACCGCACGCGCCGGACCCCCGTGGCGCCGTTGACGGAGGTCTCGATCGGGAAAGTGACGAGCGCCTCGACTTCTTCCGGCGCCATGCCGTGCGCCTCGGTGAGCACGGTGACCGTGGGTGCGGTGAGGTCGGGAAAGACGTCCACCGGCATGCGCGACGCCGTCCAGGACCCCGCCAGCAGCAGCAATGCCGCCGCGGCCAGCACGATGACACGGTTCCGGAGGGACCACGCAATGAGGTTGTTGAGCATCGGAGCTCCTAGTGCGCGTGGCCTTCGGCGGGCACGCTCGTGGAAAGTGAGGCCAGGCGCACCTGGTACGCCGCAGCCGTCACGACGCGCTCGCCGGCCGTGATACCCGAGCGCACGAGTGTCCAGTCACCGTCGCGTGCCCCGATCTCGACGATCCGCTTCTCGAAGGTCTCCCCCCCGGACTGGACGAACACGATCGGGCGTCCATCCTCGTCGAGGACCGCCGAGGACGGGATGCGCACGCCGTGCAGCGTCTGCCCGGTCCCGACGGCCACCTGCACGTTCATCCCGATCTTGAGCGCCCGGTCCGGGTTCGCCACTTCGTAGATCACCGGGACGGTGCGAGACACCGAGTCGATGACCCCGCCGACCGAGATCGTCCGTCGCGCCCGCCAACTGGTGTCGCTTCCCGGCACCCGGAAGCTGGCGGTGCTCCCGGTGTTCACCCGTGCGGCGTCCGAGGCGGGCACGTTCGCTTCGAGCCAGAGGACGCTGGGGTCCACAACGGTGAAGAGCTCGGCGCCGGCATCCACCCGGCTCCCCGGCGCGAGGGTGCGGGAACCCACGACGCCCGCCAAGGGCGCCCGGATGACCACGCGCCCGTCCGCCCGTGCCATCTCGCTCCCGCCAAACCCGGCCAGGGCTTCGCGGGCGGCTGCCAGGCGAATGTTCGCCTCGTGCACCCGGCGCTCGGGCACCGCCTCGACGGCGTAGAGCCGGACCGCCCGCGCCTGCTCAGCCTCGGCTTTGCGAAGCTCGGCGCGGGCCTCGGCGTACGCGCTCCCACCCTCGCCGAGCGCGGGGGTCAGCACCGCCAGCACCTGGCCCTTGACGACCCACTGCCCCGGCGCGGGGGCGCCCTCGAGCCCGCTCGCCTCCACGACGCCGGCCACCGGTGCCGACAGCCGCGCCATCCGGCCCGCGGCGGGGATCAGCTGTCCTGTCGCCTGGAACGACTCAGTCACCTCGCCCACCTGTGCGAACGCGGTGGCGAAGCCGGGCGTCTTCCACTGCTGCTCCTTGAGGAAGCCGATCCCGCCGTCAGCCCCCCCCTCCGCTTTCGGGGCGTCCGCCGCGCTCGCGTAGACTCGCAGGTCGGGCACGCGGATCACGTCGTGGGCCTGCGGACTCTCGACGGTGATCGTGAGGTCGTAGACGCCAGGCTGCCCGAACGTCGGAGCCGGGCCGTAGATCCCCGGCGCGCGCGGCACCTCCTGGACGACGACGACCGGCTCGCCGCCCTCACGGGGCTCGAACCGCAAGGTGATCCTGCCGGACCTCAGCGGTGCGAAGTCGGTGAGGTCAGTGAGGTGCACGGCAAACTTGTCCGGCGCCCCGACAATCAGCGCCGGGTGTTCCATGAAGAGCTCGGTCGAGTCGGTCCACAGGGTGACCGCGCCGCCCGCCGGCGCCACCGCCTCCTTGCCCGCCGAGCCCTGGCCACAGGCCCCGATGAGCGTGGTACCGAGCACGGCGGCCGTGAGGATCCGGGCTGACTGATGGATGGACCGCATGAGGTTCCTCACGAGGGCTTGGCGCCGATGGCGCGTTGGAGCGCGGCACGCCGCGCGATGTATTCCGCCCAGAGTATGGCGTAGGTCGTTTCCGCCTCCTGGTACGCGCGGACGGAGTCAAGCCATTCCAGCAGCCCGATCTCCCCTTCGCCGTACGCCGCCTCCGCGGCGCGGCGAGCCGTCGCGGCGTTCTCGCCCAGCGCGCCCGAGAGCACCGCGAGCGCGGCCGCAAGCGCCTGTTGCGCCTCGTACGCGGCCCGTACCTCGGCCGCGGTCTGGCGTCGCGCCGACTCCACCTCGCTGTCCCAGCGCCCCGCGTCCGCTCGCGCAGCCGATACCGCGCCGGCCCGGCGATCCCACAGCGGCAGCGGGAGACTCACACCGGCGACGAATCCGCTCAGCTCGGCGCCATTCACCTGCTCACGCTTGTAGCCGCCGCTCAGCACCGGTGTGGGGGTGCGCTCGGCTGACGCCAGCCGCGCTTCGGCGGTCCCGGCGTCGGCGTCGAGCTCAAGCGCGCGAAGCTCCGGTCGTTGCGCGAGCGCGAGGGAGACGAGCGAGTCGATGGGCCCGGCGAGGGGGACCGGCGTCAGCGTGTCCACCAGCACCAGGGACCACACCACCCCGGCGGAATCCGCGAGTCCCAGGAGCGACGCCAGGGCGGACCGGGCGCTGTCCCGAACCACGACGGCACTCAGCCGCCCCGTCTCGTACCGGGCGGCTTCGAGGGAGAGCCGGCGATGCTGGTATCCGGACACGTCCCCGCCGTCCAGCCGCGCCTGGCTGGCGCGTTCGGCGCGGGCGAAACTGGCCGCGGCCTCTTCGGCGAACGTTGCACGTCGCTGGGCGGCCACCGCGGCGGCGTAGGTCCGGGTGACCTCGAAATCGACCCGGGCCTCCGTGGCGGCGACGCGGGCCTCAGTTGCCGCCCGCGCGAACCGCGCCGCCTCCCGCCGCGCGCCCCGCTGCCCCCCGACCTCGACCGCCTGCTGGAGACTCAGGATGTCCTGCGCGATGGTGTCGCCCGCACCCGACGTCTGTTCGCGTCCGTATGCGACCGTCGGGTTGGGCCACGCCCCGGCCTGCCGTTCGCGGCCTTGGGCGGCCACCACGGCGTGGCGGGCCGCGCTGGCGTCCGGGCTCCGGCTGCGCGCCAGGGCGCGCGCTTCGGCGAGCGTGAGCAGACGTTGCGGAGGCGATGGCTCCTGCGCCCCGGCGGCTCCGGGGAACAACCCCAGTGCGCCGGCGGCGTACGAGACGACGCACAGAGCGATACGCATGTTTATCCTGTCGGGCGAGGGTCCGGACCGTTGAGGGATGCCAGTCGCGCGCCGGCCAAGGCCCACGTCGAAGGAGCCGGCCGGAACGGGGACACGGGGCCGTTCGCGCTCGGGCAGAGCGCGGCGGCGAGGTCAGACCAGGGGAGGTGCGCGGGCGGGTGGCGGCGGTTGGAGCGTCAAGTCGCCAGGCGGGAGCCCAGCGGCGAGCATTAGTGGCGCTGTGCAGGTGGCGGCCAAATCGTGCGCGAGGAGTGCTCCGACTCGCACGATGATCGCCTGCATCAGGGAGGGCCGCGCGGGGAGGGGCGCGGCCAATTCCACGTGCGGATGGTCGCCTTCCGCCCGTGCCCCTAGACGGCCGCGGCCGTCGGCGCCCCCACCATGATGGTCAGCGTCGCGGGGCGCCCCGTGGGCCGCAGATTCGTGGTGCGCCAGGCTGTGTCCCGCCTCGGGAATGAGGAGGGCGAGGCCCAGCATCAGGGCAAGCAGTGCAGTCGGGAGGCCGTGACGGCGCGCGTGACGCATCGGATGATACCTAACACCGGGTGCTGGGCGCGGCAACCCTCGTCGCACGGCGGCGCCTGCGCTATTCGGCATCGGGATCCGGCGGGACGGGAACGGAGTCGGGCCTCGGCATCGCCGGGCCGGTCCGCTTCAAGGTGATGGGCTCGCTGAGGTCGCCGCCGGAGAGGGTGAGCTTGTCGGCCTTGACCTTCATGCGGTAGGTCTCCCACTCGCCGCCCAGCGCAATCATGATCTTGTCCGGAGCCGGGAGCCGCCAGCGGACCGTTTCCTTGCCCCACGAGGCGCTGCTGTCGGCGCGGATGATCACTTCGCGCGGGCCCTTCCCCGTCACCGAGGCAGCGTCGACGCGCCAGGTGCCCTGAATGGCGGGGGCGGTGGCCGGCTTGGTCTGGGCCTCGGTAGCGCCGGGAGCGAGGAACGCTGCGGACAGGAGCACGAGCACGAGGCGCGTGGCGGTGGCCGGGCGGGAGGGAGCGCGAATCATGCGATCAAGGATAATACCAAGGCAAAGCGGGCGCACCGGAGTGCGCCCGCCTCGTTTTCCGTGCCCGGAAGGGATTAGTACATCCCGCCCATGCCGCCGCCCGGAGCCGCCGGGGCCGGCTTGTCTTCCTTGCGCTCGACCACGACGCACTCGGTCGTGAGGA
>CAYUOK010000050.1:0-2945 GCA_964446395.1 uncultured Gemmatimonadaceae bacterium
GCCATCCTCCGGCAGCTCCGGACCGTGCAGCAGGCGGCGAGCGCGGCGGGCATCCCGGTCAGCATCTGCGGCGAGATGGCTTCCGAGCCGCTCTCCGCGGTGTTGCTGATGGGGCTCGGGTTCGTCGAACTGAGCGTGGCGCCGCCGGCGCTCCCGCTGCTCAAGCTGATCGTGCGCAGCGTCCCGGCCTCGGCGGCCGAGGCGGCGGCGGCGCGCGCCCTCGCGGCGAGCACGGCCGACGAGGTGGTCGACATCCTGCGCACGGCGATCGGCGCGCACCTCGACCTTGCGATGATCGACCCGGCGGGCGCGTTGCCGGCCTACCGACCGCCCACTAGTATTCCCTCCAAGTGAGTCGCCTGTCTCCTCTCTCTCCGGTTGATCGATGACTGCCAAGCGCGGCAAGCACAAGCGGTACCTCTTCACCTCCGAGTCGGTGACCGAGGGTCACCCCGACAAGGTGGCCGACCAGATCTCCGACGCCGTCCTCGACGCCATCCTGGCCGACGACCCGAACGGCCGCGTCGCGTGCGAGACGCTGGTCACCACCGGCATGGTCATGGTGTCGGGGGAAATCACGACCAAGACTTACGTGGACATCCCCGGCATCGTGCGGCAGACCGTCGAACGGATCGGGTACACCGACGCCACGCACGGCTTCGATGCCCGCACCTGCGCGGTGCTGTCGTCGATCGGCCGCCAGTCGGCCGACATCGCGCTCGGCGTGGACGAGACCGGCGGCAAGGAGCAGGGCGCTGGGGACCAGGGGATGATGTTCGGCTACGCCACGCGCGAGACCCGCGAGCGGATGCCGCTCCCGATCATGCTGGCGCACCGGATCGCCGAGCGGCTCGCGGCGGTCCGGAAGGGGCTGCACGGCCTCGACCAGCTCGACTGGCTGCGGCCGGACGGCAAGTCCCAGGTGTCGGTGGAATACGAGGGCGACCGGCCCGTCGCCGTCCGCACGGTCGTGGTCTCGACCCAGCACGCCGAGCGGCATGCGGGCCGGCAGCTGGCGCAGTCCACCATTCGCCAGGCCGTCATCGAGCACGTGATCCGGCCGGTGCTCGAGAAGGCCGGGTTCGGCGGCGACCGCACCAAGTTCCTCATCAACCCAACGGGGCGGTTCGTCATCGGCGGGCCGCACGGCGACGCCGGGCTGACCGGCCGCAAGATCATCGTGGACACCTACGGGGGCATGGCCCGTCACGGCGGCGGGGCCTTCAGCGGGAAGGACCCCTCGAAGGTGGACCGCAGCGCGGCCTACGCGGCGCGGTGGGTGGCCAAGAACATCGTCGAGGCGGGGCTCGCCCAGCGGTGCGAGGTGCAGGTGGCCTACGCCATCGGGGTGGCGGAGCCGGTCTCGATCATGGTGGACACCTTCGGTACCGGCGTCATGCCCGACGAGCGGCTGGAGCGGGTGGTCGGGCGCGCGTTCGACCTCACGCCTCGGGGCATCATCACGGCGCTCAAGCTCAAGCGGCCGATCTACAGCCCGACCGCCGCGTACGGGCATTTCGGCCGCAAGCCGGCCAAGGGCAAGGTCGACCGCAAGCCGCAGCAGTTCTTCACCTGGGAAGAGCCGAGCCGGGTCCGCGCCCTGCTGAGCGAAGCGCGGTAGCGTTCCCATGATCGAGGTGCAGGTGGCGCATCTGGGCCTCGACCAGAGCACCAACAGCCCGGTGGTGCTGCTGAAGGAGCGCGACGGGGAGCGGGTCCTGCCCATCTGGATCGGGCCCGCCGAGGCGAGCGCCATCGCCATGGAGATGCAGGGGGTCAAGGCGCAGCGGCCGATGACCCACGACCTCCTGAAACACGTGATTCTTGGCCTCGGCGGGGAGCTCCGCCGGGTCACGATCACGAACGTCCGGGACAACACCTACTTTGCCGAACTGCTCATTCGTCGCGACGAACAGGTCGTCCAGGTGGATGCCCGTCCCTCCGACAGCATCGCCCTGGCCCTGCGGCTCCACGCCCCGATCTTCACCAGCGACGACCTCCTGGACCAGAACGCCGGCGGCGCCGGGCCCCCGGCGCCCGAGCGGCGGCTGGATGCCGAGTCCCTCAAGCAATATCTCGAAAAGCTCGATCCGCAGGACTTTGGCCGGTTCACGCCGTAGCCGCGCAGCGGCCCTGGCCGCAGCGCTGGTCCTGGGCGCGAGCCCGCTCGCCGCGCAGACTCCTCTCGCCATCAGCGGACAGACCAGCCGCGTCCAGGGCGCCGACACGGTACCCGTGGGCGGGGTGTGGATCACGCTGCACCGCGTGAGCCGCACCGTGCAGGGTGCCATCGATTCCTTGACCACCGGTGCCGACGGCAAGTTCCGGTTCCGCGCGGCCGGCGACAGCACGGCGATCTACCTCGTCAGCGCGAGCTACGCCGGCATCGAGTACTTCGCAGAGCCGGTGCGGCTTCCAGGAGCTGAGGGAATCAGCATCGTCGTGTCGGATACGTCGTCCACGGCGCCGGTGCGCCTCGGCACACGGCACCTGATCATTCGCCCCCCGGACGAATCGGGCAGCCGGGCGGTCCTCGACCTCTTCTCGATTCGGAACGACGGCCCCGACACCCGGATCGGCCGCGACTCGCTGGCGCCGTCGTGGCAGGTCACCCTTCCGGCCGGAGCCGTCCAGTTGGAGGTGCAGGAGGGGGACGTGAGCCCAAGCGCGGTCCGGTTCCGCGGCGACACCGTGGACGTCCTCGCGCCCCTCGCGCCCGGCGTCAAGAACATGATGCTGAGCTACCGGCTTCCGGTCGGCGAGAGCCGACCGGTGTGGATCGCCCCGGCGGATTCGTTCGACGTGCTCGTGGAGGAAGAGGGCGCCACTGTCCGCGGAGCCGGACTCGAACCGGCCGCACCGGTCGAGCTGATGGGGAGCACCCTCCGCCGGTGGACGGCGGCGCCCCCCACCGGTGGCACGGCCGAAGTGGAGTTCGCGGGGGC
>CAYUOK010000050.1:3045-7824 GCA_964446395.1 uncultured Gemmatimonadaceae bacterium
GGTGGACGGCGGCGCCCCCCACCGGTGGCACGGCCGAAGTGGAGTTCGCGGGGGCGTCGGCGGCGCCGGGCCGTCTCCTGTATTGGCTCGTCGGGCTGTCGGCGGTGGCTCTCGCGGCCGGGGCCGCGTGGGCATTCCGGCGCGAGCCCCGGAAGGGGCCCCAGGCACCGGCGCCGCCCCCGGCCGACCTGGTCGGCGAGATCGCCCGGCTCGACGCGCGGTATGCGGGGAATCGGGACCGGGTCGGCGAGGCGGAGTGGGCGGCCTATGAAGCGGAGCGGGCGCGGCTCAAGGCCGCCGCCCTTGCCCGCGGGCGTGCGCATCCGTAGGTTTGCGCGGTCAGAACAGTTCACAAGCGAACGACGATTTTCGGAAGCCGGTGCAATTCCGGCGCGGCCCCGCCACTGTAACGGGCAGACCTCTCCGCTCACGACGCCACTGGGAAACCGGGAAGGCGAGCGGAGGCCCGAAGCCAGGAGACCTCTTCGTTCGCGCCACCGCACGTACCCTCGGGGGAGGGACAGGTGGCGTGCCTCGGCGTCGCCTCGCCGTGTCCCGCCCATCGCCGCCCTCCCGGAAGTGGGCGGTTTTCTTTGGTCCTCGCTCGGCGTTCCGGCTGGTTGCTCCTCGCGCTTCTGCTCGGAACGGGCGGCTGCGTCGGTCGTGAGCCGTACCAGCGCGCCCCCGCCATCATCGCCGTCGACGACCTCGGCGACACTGTCCGGCTCTCCCACCCGGCCACGCGCATCGTCTCCCTCATTCCCGCCACCACCGAGCTGCTCTTCGCGCTCGGGCTCGATGACCGGGTGGTCGGCCGGACCACCTGGTGTGACTACCCCGCGGCGGCTCGCGCGGTGCCCAGCCTCGGCGACGGCCTGCAGCCGAATCTGGAGGCCATCGTCGCGGCCCGGCCCGACCTCGTGATCCTCTACAACTCGGTGCAGAACGTGGCGGCGGCGGAGCGGCTCCGGGCGCAGCGCATCCCGACGGTACTCGTCACCACGGACCGCCTCAGTGACGTCCCGCGGCTGGCGCGGCTCCTGGCTCCGCTGGGTGGGCGGGCGGGAGCCGGCGACAGCCTCGCCCGCCAATTCGAGGGAGCGCTGGACAGCGCCACCTCCGATGACAGAGCCCGACCCTCGAATGTGCTCATTCTCGCATGGGACCAGCCGCCGATCGTGATCGGGGCGGGGAGCTTCCTCAGCGAATTGGTCGACCGCGCCGGGGGCAGGAACGTCTTTGCTGACCTGGGCGCCGCCTCGGCGCCGGTGAGCCTGGAGGCGATCGCGAGCCGCGAGATCGACGTCGTGCTGGTGCTCGGCGACACCGTTCCTGCCTTTGCTCGACGCGCGGAGTGGCTGTCGGTGCCCGCGGTGCGCGAGCATCGGTTCGTCTACGTGCCGTCCGCGCTCTTCAGCCGGCCCGGTCCGCGGAGCCCCGAGGCGCTCAGGGTCCTCTCGGCCGCCCTCCGCGCGGGGCCGCCCTCGTGAAGGGGCGACAGTGGGCCACGCTCCTGGCCGGGACGGTGCTCGCCCTGCTCACGGGCATATCGGTCGGCGCCGTGGACATCGATTGGCGCGGCATTAGCGGCGCCCTGTCCGGGGCCCCGACCGGCGAGGCGGCGTTGGTGCGCTACCTCCGGATGCCCCGGGTGCTCCTGGCGTTTCTCGTGGGTGGAGCCCTCTCCGTGGCGGGCGCCTCGCTGCAGGCCCTGGTGCGAAACCCGCTCGCCGATCCCTACCTTGTCGGGCTGTCCGGCGGCGCGGGCCTCGGCGCCGTGCTCGCGATTGCGCTTCATCTCGGCGGACCCTGGGCCGTCCCGCTCGCGGCCTTCGCGGGCGCACTCGGTGCCGTGGCGGTCGTCTACCGCCTGAGCGTTGTCGCGGGACGACGGCTCGATCCCCACATCCTGCTGCTCGGCGGGGTCGTGGTGGGGGCGTTCGCCGGGTCGCTCATGAGCGCCGTGATCACGCTGGCCTCCGCATCCGAATTGCGGAGCGCGATGCTCTGGCTCCTCGGAGGGTTCGGCATGGCCTCGTGGCCGGCCGTCGCGGTCTTCGCCACCTATGCGCTGCTGCCGCTCGGGCTGCTGGCCGGAAGCGCCCGCGGCCTGGACCTGCTGACCCTCGGGGAGGAAAACGCCCAGTACCTCGGCGCCGACGTGGAGGCGCTCAAGCGGCGGGTCTATCTCTCCGTGGCTGCGCTGACCGGTGCCGCCGTGGCGGTCTCGGGTATCATCGGCTTCGTGGGCCTCGTGGTGCCGCATGTGATGCGCCGCTGGGGCGCGCCGCTGCACCGGCAACTCCTGCCTGCCGCCTTCCTCGCTGGCGGGGCGTTCCTGGTGCTCTCGGACCTCATCGCGCGCAGCCTGTTCCGTCCGCTCGAACTCCCGGTCGGCGTGGTCACCGCGCTGATCGGCGTGCCGATCTTCGCCCTGCAACTCCGGAAGTCCCTCTCGTGATCCTCCGGGGCGAGGGGCTCACCGTTCGCTATCCCGGCGCCGCGCGCCCCGCGCTGCGCAGCGTCGACTGCATCGTGGCCCCGGGCCACCTGCTGGCGGTCGTAGGGCCGAACGGGAGCGGCAAGTCCACCCTCCTGCGCGCGCTGCTGGGCCTGGCGGCCCTTGAAGGCGGGTCGGTGTCGTTGAAGGGACGGCCCTTCGGAAGCTGGCGCCGGGCCGAGGTCGCGGCGCTGGTCGGCGTGGTGAGCCAGCGGGAGGAGATTCTCTTCTCGCTGAGCGTGGAGGAGACGGTGCTGATGGCGCGGTACGCCCGGCTCGGTCCCCTGGCACCTGCACGGACGGAGGATCGGGCGGCGGTGCGGGCTGCCCTCGAGCGGTGCGACGCCTGGTCGCTGCGGGAGCGCCGCACGGACACGCTGTCCGGCGGCGAGTGGCAGCGAGTCCGCGTGGCGCGCGCGCTGGCCCAGGAACCGGAAGCGCTCCTGCTCGACGAGCCGACGGTGGCGCTCGATGTCCGGCACGAGATGGAGGTGTTCGAACTGGTGCGGACACTGACCGACGGCGGCCTGGGGGCGCTCGTCATCACGCATCACCTGAACCTTGCGGCCCGCTACGCCGATTCGCTGCTCCTGCTCGACCAGGGGCAGGCGGTGGCACACGGCGCTCCCCGGGAAGTATTGCGGGAGGAAGTGCTGTCGTCGGTGTTCGAGTGGCCGGTCGCCGTGGCTCCATGGCGTGACGGCTCCCCGCAACTGGTGCCGCTTCGCCCGGGAGAAGGGCAGGGGGGATGAGGCGAACACTGTGCGCCGCGTGCGCCTCGGCGCTGTTGCCACTGACGCTTGCGGCACAGGCGCCGGTGGTCGTCCGCGGGCGGGTGATCGACGCCGCGAATGGAGTGCCGGTCGCTGCCGCCCGCGTGGAAGTCGGTGAGCTGTCGGGGCTGTCTGGGCCGGACGGCCGCTTCATGCTCGGAGGAGTGCCCGCGGGAGCCTCGGTAATCGTCGTTGCCGCCGTCGGATACCGCTCGAGTCGCCTGCCGCTGGAGCTCCTGCCCGGCCTCGATGCGGAGCTGACGGTGCGCCTGCAAGCCCTGCCGGTGACGCTGCCCGACCTCGAGGTCCAGGCGGCGAGCGGGCAGCCACCGACGCTCGACCGTGCCGCGCTGGTCCGGCGCGGCGCCGACCTGGCGACGGCGATCGACGGCTGGCAGGGTATCGTCGTCCGGCGAAGCGGCGGCAATGGGGCCGCATCGCCCCAGGTGCGCGGCAGCGCCCCGGAGGAAGTGATCGTGCTGGTGGACGGCTTCGCCATCAACGACCCCCTGACTGGCCGGGCGGACCTGAGTCGGCTCGCCACGCGCGACGTGGCCTCGGTGCAGGTCCGGCCTGGGGCGCAGTCGGCCGGGGGGGCAGGAGTCGCCGTCGGAGGGGTCCTGGAAATCCGGAGCGAGTCGCGCACGAGGCCCGAGGCCTCCGGCTGGCTGGGGAGCTACGGCAGCGCCGGGGGGTCGGTGTCGGGCATGGTGGCCGACGCCCGGGTGTTCCTGCGCGGAGAGAAGTTCCCGGATGACTATCCGTACAGCGTCCCCGTGAACCGGGGTGGCGGGGAGGCGCGGCGTGTCAACGCAGGGGGCGCGCTCGGCTCGCTGTCGTTTCGGCGCGCGGGTCGCGTCGACGTGCAGGGACGGGCGAGCGCATCCCGTCGCGGGCTCCCCGGCTCGGTCGGCAACGAGACGCCCTACGCCGAGGCGGAAGACGGGGCGGGGTTTGTCGGGGTGACGATCGGCGGTGCCACGACGTGGAGCGCATCGCTTCAGTACCTACAAAGCACGGTGCGAGACTCCGCCCCGCCGATCGGTCCGGCGTACGAGGCGCGCTCCGAAGGATGGAGCGGGACGCTCGACTGGTCCCACGAGCGGTCGGTCGCGGTGGCCGGGTGGGCGGGCGACATGGTCGTCGGCGCCTCGGCGCGGCACGACCGTTTCGGCGGAAGCGTCGTGCAGGACGGCTCCCAGTTCTCACGCGCCGCGCTTCGCGCCACCGCGACAATCCGTCCCGGGGGCCGCTCGCCGTGGACCCTCACGCCCTCGCTCCGCCTCGACCTCTGGACCGGCGAGGACCTGCCGCTCGGGAGCGCCCGGCTCGACGCTGGCTGGCAGCGCGGCGCCACTTCGGTCCAGGCGTCCGTCGGGAGCGCGGTGTCCGCCCCGCCGCTCGCGGACTTATTCTTTCGGGAGGGGGTCGGGGTCGCCCTCAATCCCGGACTCAGGCCGGAGCGCGTGCGGTGGGAGGTCGAGCTCGGCGTAAACCAGGACTGGT
>CAYUOK010000051.1:0-7795 GCA_964446395.1 uncultured Gemmatimonadaceae bacterium
GGCGAGGCCATGCTGGTGCCGCCCTTCCGCTCGTCGCCGGTGTTGAACCGCGGGACGGTCGAATAGGCCACGCCGGGGGTGACGATATCGGGCTTGGCGAGCTCGCCGCCGCGCGAGGAGAAGTAGGCGACTGGATCGGGCCGGCCGTCCTCCGGATCCCCCGCCAGGAACGCGAGGGGGAAGGTGGCGCCCACCGTGACGGCGCGGTCTGCCGAGCCCGGGAAACCGAGAGTGGAGAGGCCGGGGCCGTCGTTGCCGGCGCTGATGGCCATGGCCACGTCGGGATTGGCGGCGAGCACCGAGTCCACGATTTCGTCCATCCGCGCGGTGCCCTCGACCTCGTTCCCCACCCCGAAGCTCATGTTGAGCACCAGGGGAAGGTTCCGCGACTTGGCGAAGCGGATGGCGTAGTCCATCGCGCGGAGCATGCTGCCGGTGACGGTGACACCACCGTGCGCGTTGTTCGCGATCTTGAGCCCGAGCAGCTGGGCGCCGGGCGCCACGCCGTCGAACCCGCCGACGCCGTACATGTCGTTGCCCGCCGCGATCCCCGCGACGTGCGTCCCGTGGCCGCTGGTGTCGAAGAAGAGGTCGAGCGAGGGCACGCCGCCGGCGACCGCGATATTCACCGCCACGGTGAGGGGCGACGGCTTGCCCGGTTCTGCCCAGCCGAAGGTGTCGCGCCCGTGCAGGTAATCCCGCACCGGGCGCTCCCCCGCCAGCGACCCGTCGCCGTCGGAGTCCACCAGGACGACCCACCCGTCGCTGGCCTGCGTCACCAGCACCGCGAGCGAGTCGGCGTCGTCGCCGTCGCCGTTCACGTCGGCCGCCGGCATTTCACCGAGGGGGCGCTCGTGGAGGAGACCTCCATACCAGGGGCCCGCGGCGTTGAGCGTCCGGACCCGGCTCATCCCGCCGAGCGAAACGCCGCCGATTCGGACCGAGTCGCCCGCCGGGTCCACGCGCGTGAGCGGCACCGCGCCCTCGTGGGAAAAGTCCCGAAGGTCGAGGATCTTCGGGCTGCCGTTCGGCGTCCGTTGCAGGCCGGGGACGCCGGCGTCGATGCCGCTGTCGAGGATGCCGATCAGCACACCGCGCCCGTCCCATTCCGGATGGAGGGCGAGGAAGTTGGTCACGCCGGTGGCCGCGAGCGGCATCCATCCCCTGGCGTACGCGGCGTCCGCCGGTGCCACCGGCACCGCGGCCGCGGCGCTGTCGGCGGGGAGGGCGACCACCGGGGCTTCGGTGCGGCCGGGATCGATGTTGGGCGTGGGCTGCTGGACCGCGGGCGCGCAACCGAGCGCGAGCGCGCCCGAGAGGAGGATCGAGCGAATGTTCATCAGCGTTGCGTGACCGAATCGAGCGGGGGAAGCACGAAGGGGCCGAGGTGCGGCCCGGCGTAGTTGGCGACGGTGCGGAGGAGGAACGCGAGCTGGTCGCGGGTCTCCTCGGGGGTGACGATGGCATCCACGTAGCCGCGTGCGGCGGCGAACTTGGCGTCGAGCTGGTGTTCGTAGTCCTCGCGCATGGACTCGACGGAGGCCTGCACCGCGGCCGAGGGTTCGGCGCCGGCCTGGCGGGCCTTTTCGAGCTCGGGCCCGTGCACCGCCGTCACCGCCGACTCTCCCTCCATGACCGCCATGCGCCCCGTGGGCCAGGAGAGGATGAAGTCGGGATCGAACCCCTGCCCCGCCATGGCGTAGTAGCCGGCGCCGGAGGCGTGGTTGACGGTGAGCACGATCTTGGGCACCACGGCGGTGGCCATCGCCTCGACGAACCGCGCACCGGCCCGGATGATGCCCGAATGCTCCGCTTCCGGGCCCACCATGAAGCCGCTGACGTCCTGGATGAAGAGAAGAGGGATCCGCTCCCGGCTGGCCGTCTCGATGAAGTACGCGACCTTTTCGGCGCTCTCGGTATAGACGATGCCGCCGAACTTCGGCCGGCTGCCCGGGGCGCCCTTCACGAGGCCGCGCCGGTTGACGATGACCGCCACCGGCCACCCCTCGAGGTGCGCGTGCCCGCAGATCATCTCCTTCGCCACCTCGGGCTGGAACTCGTCCAGCACCCCTCCGTCGAGCAGGCACTCCAGCAGGTGCGGCACGTCGTAGGACATCCGGTGGTCCTGCGGGAGGATGTCGTACAGCTCCTTGGGCGAGCGCTTCGGCTCCCGGACCGGGCGGAGGCTGTGCTTCACGCCGTCGAGCCGCGGCAGCCGGCCCACGTATTCGCGGATCCGCACCAGGCACTCGGCGTCGGTGGCCGCGCGGTAGTGCGCGACGGCGCTGATTTCGGTGTGGGTACGCGCGCCGCCGAGGAATTCGCCGTCCACCGTCTGGCCGGTGGCGCCCTTCACGAGGTTGGGACCGCCGAGTCCCATGAAGCTGGTGCCGTCCACCATGAAGATCACGTCCGACAGCGCCGGCAGGTACGCCCCGCCCGCCACGCAACTGCCCATGACCGCGCTGACCTGCGGCACGTGCAGGTAGCGGCGCATGATCGAGTTGTAGTAGAAGATCCGCGCGGCGCCGTACTGGCCGGGGAACACCCCGCCCTGGTACGGCAGGTTGACGCCGGCGCTGTCCACCAGGTAGATGATCGGGATCCGCTGCCGCATGGCGACTTCCTGCGCGCGGAGGATCTTCCGGATCGTCTCCGGCCACCACGAGCCCGCCTTGACGGTGGCGTCGTTCGATACGACCACCACCTCGCGGCCCTCGACGCTCCCGACCCCGGTAATGACGCCCGCCCCGGGAGCCTGCCCGTCGTACTGGTCGTAGGCCATGAGGAGGCCGAGCTCGACCCAGGTGCTCTTCGGGTCGAGGAGCTGCTCGACGCGCTCGCGCGGGGAGAGCTGCCCCTTCTCGTGCATCTTGGCCACGCGCTTGGCGCCGCCGCCGAGCTGGAGGCGGCGGGCGAGCGCGAGGTACTCGTCGGTCAGGGTGCGGAGCCGGCCGGCGTGTGCGGCGTCTCGGGGAGGAGTCACGTCAATCCTTCAGGTGCTTGGCGGCCCACGCCTGGATGTACTCGACGAGATCCGACGTCGGGGTGCCCGGCCCGAAGAGCCGGCCGGTGCCGAGCTTCTCGAGCGCCGCCACGTCGTCGGTGGGGAGGATGCCGCCGCCGGTCAGGAGGACGTCCTTCCGGCCCTGCGCGTCGAGCAGCTGGCGGACGCGCGGGAAGAGGGTCATGTGGGCGCCGGACAGGATCGAGAGGCCCACCACGTCCACGTCTTCCTGCACCGCCGCGGCGGCGATCATCTCCGGCGTCTGGTGCAGGCCGGTGTAGATGACCTCCATCCCGGCGTCACGCAGCGCGGCGGCGACCACCTTGGCGCCGCGGTCGTGCCCGTCGAGACCGGGCTTGGCCACCAGCACCCGGATGGGCCGGGAGAGCGACTTGGTGCGTGTCATGCGCGCGAACTCCTGTCTGGAATGTCGCGGCGGCTACCGAAACCGGAGCAGCGCCGCCATGCCGTGAATCGCCTTCTTCGCCGCCGGCTCGAACACCACGTTGACGGTGACCCGCTGCCGGAGCGCCTCTTCGATGGCGTCGTCCACAACGTCGAGGACGGCGACGACCTCACCCTCGCCCCGGAGGTCGGCCTCCATCAGCCCGAGCCGGCCCGAGGCCACCCCCCGGAACCCCGGCTCGGCCACGTCGGGATCCACCAGCAGGGTGCGCACCTGCCCCCGGCCGAGCGCCTTGAGTGTGTCGTGGACGCCGTCCACCGCCCACCCGGTGCCGAGGCCTTCCTCGAGGTCGTGCATCAGGAGAAGCTCCGAGGTGCGCTCCCAGCTTTCACGCACCTGCAGCGTGGCGGCGAGCACTTCCGCCGGGCTCACCGACTTGGCGTTCAGGCGGACCGACCCCATGACCCGGTCGAGCAGGTAGGGATGGAGGAAGGGCTGCAGCGCCGCGGCGTCGGTGCCGATGCCCGCCAGCACGATGCCATGCACCGGCGAGGCCTTGTCGAGCGCGAGCAGTTGCTGCGCCGCCGCCTCCAGGTGACGCTGGCGCTCGGTGCGGATCCGGTTGTTGTAGCTGTGCTCCCCCCAGCCGGGGCCGTCCTGGTCGCCGTGGTAGCGGCCGCCGCGCGTGGCGTCGGCGGTGAGGCCGGGCATCTCGGTGGCACCGAAGGCCGTCACCTGGAAGAAGCGCGCCGCGGTGCGGTCGAGCACCGCCGTCAGGATGCGGCCGAACTCGTCCTCGGCGGCCGCGAGCTCGCGGACCAGCGGCGTGCGCTCCACCGCCAACCGGGACCGGTGCACCCACGGCAGGGGCACCACTTCCCAAAGCTTGGCCGGGCCGCAGGCGAAGATGGCGATCCCCTGCGAGGAGGGGAGGTTGCCGGGCTGCTTCAGGAAGTCGAGCACCCGGTCCATGTCGGCGCGGATCGCCTCGAGAGTGGCCCGCTCCAGCCCCAGTTCCGGCAGCGCCGCCTCCAGCGCGCGCACCCGGTTCTTCACCTTGATCAGGTACTTGCCGCGTGCGCGGTCCCGCGGCTCGACCTTCAGGTAGCAGGTGACGACGCGATGCTTCCCTGGGCGAAACTGGTTGAGACGGGCGAGCTGCGCCGCGATGCTGCCCGCGGCGGGCGTGGGGGTGCTGCGTGCCATGACTTCCTCCTGGCCGACGGCCCAGGCGTCAGAAGAACACCGGTTCCCGGTAGGTCCCGAAGACGCCCTCGAGCACGTGGCGGATTTCATAGAGAGTGCAATAGGCCCGCGCGCAGTCGAGCATCGCGGGTATCACGTTCCGGTCCTCGGCGGCGGCCTGGCGCAGCGCCTCCAGCCGCCGGTCCACGAGCGCCTGGTCGCGGGTGGCGCGCAACTTCGCGAGCCGCTCCCGCTGCGACGATTCCGCCTCGTCGCCGATCTTCAGGATCTCCACCGGCGCCTCGGCGTCCTCCACGAACTCGTTCACGCCGACCACCGTGCGCTGGTGCTGCTCGACCTCGTGCTGGAACCGCGCCGCGGAGCGCGCGATCTGCCGCTGCGACCACCCCGCCTCGATCGCCTTGACCACCCCGCCCTGTGCGTCGATCTCGGCGAAGATGGCCTCCGCCTCCCGCTCCAGCTGGTCGGTCAGCGCCTCGACGTAGTAGCTGCCGCCCAGCGGGTCGGTCACGTTCGGCACGCCGGTCTCGTACGCCAGGATCTGCTGGGTCCGGAGCGCGATGCGCACCGAGTCCTCGGTGGGGAGCGCCAGGGTCTCGTCGAAGGCGTTGGTGTGCAGCGACTGGGTCCCGCCGAGGGCGGCGGCCATCGCCTGGTACGCGACGCGGACCACGTTGATCAGCGGCTGCTGGGCGGCCAGCGTGACGCCGGCGGTCTGGCAGTGGAACCGCATGATCCAGCTGCGGGGGTCGCGCGCATTGTAGCGCTCGCGCAGGTGGCGGGCCCAGATCCGTCGGGCCGCCCGCATCTTGGCGATTTCCTCGAAGAAATCGTTGTGGACGTCCCAGAAGAACGAGAGCCGCGGGGCGAAACTGTCCACGTCGAGGCCGCGCGCCACGCCGTGCTCCACGTAGCAGAAGCCGTTGGCCAGCGTGAACGCCAGCTCCTGCACGGCGGTGGCTCCCGCCTCCCGGATGTGGTATCCCGAGATGGAGATGGTGTTCCACTTCGGGGTGTGCTCGGCGGCCCACTCGAAGAGGTCCACGATCACCTTGAGCGCCGGTTCCGCCGGGAAGATCCAGGCGTGCTGCGCCATGTACTCCTTGAGGATGTCGTTCTGGATCGTCCCCTGGAGCTTGTCGATCGAGACGCCCTGCTTCTCGGCGGCGGCCACGTAGAAGCAGAAGATGATGGCGGCCGGGCCGTTGATCGTCATCGACGTGGACACCTGGTCCAGCGGGATCCCGTCGAAGAGCGTCTCCATGTCGGCCAGCGAGGAGATCGCGACGCCGCACTTGCCGACCTCCCCCTCGGAGCGGGGGTGGTCCCCGTCATAGCCCATGAGGGTCGGGAAGTCGAAGGCGACCGAGAGGCCGGTCTGCCCGCGGGAGAGCAGGAACTTGTACCGCTCGTTGGTGTCCTGCGCAGTGCCGAAGCCGGCGAACTGCCGCATCGTCCAGAGCTTCCCGCGGTATCCGCTGGGGTGGATCCCGCGGGTGTAGGGGAACTGCCCCGGGAGGATTCCCTGCGCGAGGAGGTCGGGCGAGAGATCCAGCGGGGTGTACACCGGCTCGACGGAGCGGCCGGACACGGAGGTGAAGTCGGTGTCGTCCCGCATGGGCAGCTTGCCGAACCGGGCGCGCCAGGCGGCCACCTCGGAGCGCAGCGCGGCGAGCTCGCGCTCCTTCGCGGCGAGCTGCTCGTGGTCGGTCGGCTTGTCGGTCGAGCTCATGGGCGTGCTCCCTGTTTGAGGGCGTCCAGAATGGCGCCTGCCAGTTCGTACGGGCTGACCCGGCCCGCCTCGAGGTCGTCGAGCCGGTCACGGATGGCCTGCTCGGCGCCGGTCTCGTCCCAGACCCAGCGGACCAGCGCGCGGTCCACCACCTCGCGGGTGCGCTCCTCGAGCCGGCGTCGGCGGCGCTCCCGCATCGTGCCGGACGCGGCGAGCCAGGCCCGGTGGGCGTCCAGCGCCGCGACCACCTCCCCAATCCCCTCCCCCTTGGCCGCGATGGTGGCGAGCACCGGGTGCTTCCATTCGGCGTCCGACTCCGCGGCCAGCGCCTCCGTCTCCGCCTTGGTGCGCGCCTTGAAGCCGTGGTGCGCCGGCACGTGGCGGAAGGCGTTCCCCCGCCGGATGCCGAGGGTGATCTCGATCTCCTGGCGGAGCTTGTCGGCGCCGGGGCGGTCCGCCTTGTTGACCACGAAGAGGTCCGCCACCTCCATCACGCCCGACTTGAGCGTCTGGATGCCGTCGCCCGACTCCGGCACGAGGAGCAGCAGGCTGCTGTCGGCCATGCGCGACACGGCGAGCTCCGACTGGCCCACGCCGACCGTCTCCACCAGGATCCGGTCAAACCCGGCCGCGTCGAGGACGTCGCAGACCTCGCGGGTGGAGGTGGCGAGCCCGCCGAGGGAGCCGCGGGTGGCCATCGAGCGGATGAACACCCCGGGATCGAGGGCGACGCTCTCCATCCGGATCCGGTCGCCGAGCAGCGCACCGCCGGAGAAGGGGCTGGTCGGGTCCACGGCCACCACCGCCACCGTGTGCCCCTGCGCGCGGAACGCGGTGACGAGGCGCTCCGTCAGCGTGGACTTGCCGGCGCCCGGGGGGCCGGTGATGCCGATCCGGTGCGCGCGGCCGAGGCCGGGATGCAGCGCGCTCAGAAGCGGCTCGAACCCCTCCCGCCCGTTCTCGACCACCGAAATGGCCCTCGCCAGCGCGGCGGGTGTGCGCTCCCGGAGGCCGGCAAGCAACGCGTCACGATCCATGCTGGAAAGTCACCCGGAACAGGGACCGGGGCAAGCTAGACCAGGAACCGTGTGGCGAGCCCCAGCAGCAGGAAGAAGCCGCACATGTCGGTGAAGGTGGTCACGAAGATCGAGCTCGCGATCGCGGGGTCGATCTTGAGCCGCTCCAGCAGCAGCGGCACGAAGGCGCCGGCGAAGCCCGCCACCGCCAGGTTCGCCGTCATGGCCAGCGCGACCACCGCGCCGAACTGGGGTCCGGCGGCGAGCCAGCCGATCGCGCCGGCCACCAAGGCGTTGGAAAAGCCGTTGACCAGCCCTACCAGCATCTCCTTGCCGACAATGCGCCCCTCGCTGCCGGCCGGCACCTGCCCCAGCGCGATCCGGCGGACCGACACCGCCAGCGCCTGCGTGCCGGCGTTGCCGCCCAT
>CAYUOK010000052.1:0-7710 GCA_964446395.1 uncultured Gemmatimonadaceae bacterium
CGGCTCGACACCGCGGGGTTGTGCTGCTGGATGGCCACGGCGGGGGCGATGCCGTCGAGCCGGTCCACCAGCGGCTTGGGCATCCGGTCGAGGAACTGCTTCGCGTAGGTGGACAGCGATTCGGCGTAGCGGCGCTGCCCCTCGGCGTAGAGGGTGTCGAAGGCCAGCGAACTCTTGCCGGAACCGGACGGACCGGTCACGACGATCAGCGCCCGGCGCGGAAGGTCGACGGTCACACCCTTGAGGTTGTGCTGGCGGGCGTTCACGATTCGGATGACGTCCTGCGGCATGCCAAAAGATAGTTGACCCCGCCTCCGCCGACCCGTACGTTTCCGCACCCATGGCCAACCCACTCTCCCCGAAGCTGCTCCTCCGCGGGTTCGAGATCTTCGTCGGGATCTCCCTCGCGGGGTACGTCGCGGTGCTGTTCTACGGGGACAACCTCCCGGCCTTCCTGCACGGGCTGACACAGCTGCACTGGGGGTGGGTGCTCGTGGGGCTGGCGCTGGCTTCGATGGACTGGATCGGCGGCGGGCTCCGGATCTGGGTGGTGGCGAGGGAGCTCCATCCCAACCCGCCGCTCAAGGGAATGCTGCTCGCGGGAGGAATGAGCGCCTGGGCCGCCTACCTCACCCCCCTGCAATCGGGGGCGGCACCGATGATGATCTACACCATGCGCCGGTACGGGGTCAGCGTGCCCGTGGGCATGACCACCGCGCTGGTCACCTTCATCGCCACCATCCTCTTCTTCGGCATCGCGGGCCCCCTGGCCATCTTCCTCGGCGCCGGGCAGTCGCTCGGCTCGAAGGGCGACCTGATGGGCCTCTCCCTTTACGACCTCTTTCTCGGGACGCTCGGCGTCTTCGCCACGCTCGGTGTCGTGCTCGTGGTGGTCGTGGTCTTTCCGCAGGTGGCTCGCAACGGCATCCACCGCCTCGCGGTCTGGGTGGGCGGCCGGAGCCGGCGCGTCGAGGCCCGCCTGGAAAAGCTGCTCGTCGGCATCGACGAGGCGCACGCGAGCGTCGCCAAGTTCAACACTCCCCGCGGGTGGCTCTCGCTCTTCTGGGCCACCCTGCTTTCCGGGCCGTCGCATGCCAACAAGCTGCTGGCCGGGTACGTGGCGCTCCGCGTCATCGGCATCGAGGCCCACTTCGTGGACGTGCTCCTCGTCCAGACGCTCATCACCTTTCTCCTCTACTTCGCGCCGACGCCGGGAGCCAGCGGCATCGCCGAGGTCCTCTCCGCCATCGTCATGACGGCCTACGTGCCGGCGGCGATGACCCCCCTCTACACCCTCGCCTGGCGCACGATCCTCAGCTACTTCACCATCGCGTTCGGATTCCTGGTGTTCTCGCACTGGGTGCGCCAGGGGATCAAGGGGCTCGAAGAGCTGGGTGACGTACCCGCGCCGGCGCCCGCCGGCCCGGGCCATTCAGGATGACAGTGCAGGAAGACGCCCTCGGCCGGTCCTACGACGCGGGACTGATGCGGAGGATGCTCGGGTACCTGCGCCCCCGGCGCGGCCTGGTGGCCCTGGCGGTGGCGTTGCTCATCGTCAACGCCCTGCTCGCCCTCGTCGGCCCCGTCCTGACCCGGCAGGCGCTCGACGTCGCGGTGCCGGCGCGCGATCTCGGCCTCCTCGGCACGCTGACGGCGCTCTACCTGGCCGCGTTGCTGCTGGAGTTCGGGACCGAGTATGCGCAGGGACTCCTCACGACGCACATCGGCCAGGGGGTGATGCACGACCTCCGGATGGAGATCTTCGGCCGCCTGCAGCGGCTGAGCGTCCCGTACTTCGACCGGCACCCGGTGGGGCGGCTCATGACCCGCGTCACCTCGGACGTCGAGACGCTGAACGAGCTCTTCTCCTCCGGCGTCGTGGCGATCTTCGGCGACCTCTTCACCCTCCTGGCCATCATGGCGCTCATGACCTGGACGGACTGGCGCCTGGCGCTGGTGGCGTTCGCGGTCATTCCGCTGGTGTGGCTCACGGCGTACCTGTTCCGGCGGCAGGTGCGCGAGGCGTTCCGGGACATCCGGGTCCGCCTGGCCCGCCTGAACAGCTTCCTGCAGGAACACCTGTCGGGGATGCGGATCGTGCAGCTCTTCGGCCGGGAGCGCGCCGCCGGTGACGAGTTCGCGGCGGTCAACCGGTCGCATCTCGACGCACACCTTCGCTCCATCACCGTATACGCCGTGTTCTTTCCCATCATCGAAGTGCTGGGCTCGGTGGCGGTGGCGCTCCTGCTCTGGTACGGCGGGGTGCGCTACGCCGACCAGACCCTGACCGTGGGGACGCTCGCCGCGTTCATCCAGCTCACGCGCCGGTTCTTCCAGCCGCTCCAGGACCTCTCCGAGAAGTTCAACATCCTGCAGAGCGCCATGGCCTCCTCGGAGCGGATCTTCGGCCTGCTCGACGCGCCGATCACCGTCCCCGAGCCGGTCACCCCCGCCACGCTGCCCCGGCCGGTCCGGGGCGCGGTCCGTTTCGAGGGCGTCTGGTTCCGGTACCGGCCGGAGGGGGCGTGGGTGCTGCGCGACGTCTCCTTCACGGCCTCGCCAGGGCAGACGGTGGCGCTGGTCGGGCAGACCGGGGCGGGGAAGACGACGGTCATCAGCCTCCTCCTCCGGTTCTACGACCCGGAACGGGGCCGGATCACGCTGGACGGCGTGGATATCCGGGACCTTCCCACCGCCGAGCTTCGCCGCTTCATCGGCTTCGTGCAGCAGGACCTGTTTCTCTTCTCCGGCGACCTCCTGCACAACCTCCGCCTCGACGCGCCGGTACCCGAAGAGGCGGCCCGCGCCGCCGCCCGCCGGGTGGGCGCCGATCGGTTCATCGAACGGCTTCCGGCCGGGTACGGCCACGTGCTCGGCGAACGGGGCAAGTCCCTCAGCGTGGGGGAGCGGCAGTTGCTCAGCTTCGCCCGGGCCCTCACGCTCGACCCCCGAATCCTGGTGCTCGACGAGGCCACCAGCTCGGTGGACACCGAGGCGGAGGCGCAGATCCAGCAGGCCATCGGCGAACTGATGGCGGGCCGGACCAGCATCGTGGTGGCTCACCGGCTGAGCACGATCCTCCACGCCGACGAGATCCTGGTCTTCCACCACGGAGAGATCCGGGAGCGGGGCGGGCACCGGGCGTTGCTGGAGCGCCGAGGGTTGTACGAGCGCCTCTACCGCCTGCAGTTGGCTGCACAGGACGCTTCCTTGCCTTCCCGGGCGGCGGAAGGGTAGGTTTTTGAAGATGATCCAGCTCGAGCTCGGCGGGGAACGCTGGCCGCTCGCGACAGGGGAAACCGTCATCGGTTCGTCGCCCGCGGCGGCGGTACGCCTGGAGCATGCCGGCGTGCTGCCGCGCCATGCACTTGTGCACGCGAGCGCCGCCGGCGCAGCCATCCGGCGGGCCGGGGACGATGCGGTGCTCTCGGTCAACGGCGTGCGACTCGGCACCGATCCGGTGCCCCTGCTGCACGGCGACAAGGTCCAGCTGGGCGTGGTCGAGCTGGCGGTCGTGGACGAACGGAAGGCCGGGGCGACACGCATGGCCGACGCCACCGCGCTCCGGGCGGCCACGATGAGCGCCGCTCCCGCGCCTGCCGCAGCTGGCGCCGGGCCCATGACGGGAGGGCGGCTCGTCAGCCAGAGCGACGGGCGGGAGTACCAGCTGGGCAAGGCCTCGACGGTGTTCGGGCGAGACGCCACCTGCGACATCGTGATCGAGTCCACCGATGTGTCCCGACGCCACGCGACCATCGCGAACGGGCCGGAGGGGTACGTGTTCGAGGACGCCAGCTCGAACGGCGTCCTCGTCAACGGGGAGCGGGTCGCCGGGCGCCGCATCCTGGCCCGGGGCGACATCCTGCAGGTCGGGCCCGCCTCGTTCAGATTTTACGCCGAGGCTGCGCCGACGCCGGCCGCCCCGCCGCCTGGTGCCGCGCACCGCCTGTTCGACACGGTGCACGGGATCCCGGCCATGGTGCCGGCGTTCCCGTCGCGACCGACCGCCCCGCCGCCGCTGGCCACCGTGCTCGTGCGGACCGGCGGGCTCCGCGGCCAGCGCCTGCCGATCCGGACGCCGGTGGTCAACATCGGACGGGCCGACTACAACGACCTGGTGTTCGGCGAGGAGAGCGTCAGCGCCTCCCATGCCAAGCTGCAGAGGCGGGAAGAGGTCTGGGTCCTGACCGACCTCGACTCCACCAACGGGACGTTCGTGGACGGCGAGCAGGTCCACGGCGAGGTCCCGCTGATGCCAGGCTCCACGGTGCGCTTCGGCGACCTGACAGTGCTGTTCGACCCGACCGACCTGCGCGGGCCGCAACCGATGGGCGGAGGCACCAAGGTGGTCGGGGCCGTGTCCATTCCGGAGACCCCGCGCATGCCGGTGGCCCGGCCCGACCCGGTCTCCACCCCTGTCCACCGCGGCAGGGTTCGCACTCGCGTCCCCGCCCGCAGGCCGGGACTCCGGCGCGGGGTGCTCGTACTTGTTGTGGCGCTCGCCGTCATCGCGGCCGTGGCTGCCTTCTACTTCTTCGGTCGCTGACGAGGCTCCGTGCATTTCACCTGCGCCGCCCGAACTGACGTCGGTATCGTCCGCTCCGGCAACGAAGACAGCTACCTCATGCTGGCCGAGCGGGGTGTGTTCATCGTGGCGGACGGGATGGGTGGCCACGCCGCGGGTGAGGTGGCGAGCGAGATGGCGGTGCGGATCATCTCGCGTGAAATCGGCTCGCTGCGCGGCGTCCCCGATGCCGAGGCGTCGGAGCGGATCGCGCGGTCGATGGTCACCGCGAACGAGGCGATCTTCGAGCGCACCCTCTCCGAGCACGACAAGCGCGGCATGGGCACCACCGCGACCGCGCTCGTCCTGCTTCCCGGCCGCTACTTCATCGGGCAGGTCGGCGACAGCCGGGCCTACCTCCTCCGCGACGGCGAGTTCCTCCAGATCACGCGCGACCACTCCTACGTCCAGGAGCAGGTGGACGCCGGGCTGCTCACGCCGGAACAGGCGCGGGTCCACCCCTACAGCAACGTGATCACCCGGTGCGTCGGGGCCGGCAGCGACGTGGTTCCCGACGTCTATTTCGGCGACCTCCGTGCCGGGGACGTCCTCCTCCTCGCCTCGGATGGCCTGACCGGGATGCTCGAAGATGAGCAGCTGGTCAAGATCCTGGCCGACCCGCAGGGGCCCCAGGCCTGGGTGGACCGGATGATCACAGAAGCGAACCGCCGGGGCGGGCTCGACAACATCACCACGATCGTGGTCAAGATCGAGTCGCTGGACTAAGGCCGACGCCCCAAGTTGAAACGCCGGACCCCCTCCGCGCGTAGGGGCGCCCCATGATCTCCTCCCTTTCCATCGCGCTCGGCACCCTCCGCGCCAACCCCCTTCGCACCGTGCTGTCCACGCTCGGCATCGTCATCGGTGCAGCCGCACTCGTGGCCGTACTGACCCTCGGCGACGGCATGGAGCGGTTCGGCCGCCAGCAGCTGGCCACCACCACCGACCTCCAGTCCGTCGTGCTGGAGCCCCGCACGGCCGAGATCATCGACAACCAGGCGTACCCGCTCGACGACTACCTGGTGCTCACGAGGGGGGACGCCGAGTCCATCATGGCGGCCATTCCCAAGGTCTCCGCGGGATTGCTGACGCTCACCGGTTCGGCGGTGGTTGAGCTTGCCGCGGGGCTGACCGACACGGCGGAAGTGGTGGGCACCCTTCCCTCGCAGGCCGCGGTCCTCAAGCGGGAATTCGCCGCGGGCCGCTACTTCACGCCCGACGAGGCGACGCGGTCTTCGCCGGTGGCGGTGCTGTCCTTCGGGCTCGGGACACTGGTGGGCGGCGGGGACCCCGCCGCCGCGCTGGGAAAACAGGTGCGGATTCGGGGCAACGACTACGAGGTGGTCGGCGTGCTGTCCGAAACCGGACCGGAGCGTATCCCGAGCGTCTACGTGCCGATCGAGCTGGCCGGGGCGGCGCTGGCCCCGACTCCACGCCCGCGGGCGCCGACGCTGGTGCTGCAAGCGGAGCGGGTCGAGGACGTCCGGGCCGTCCGTTCGGGCGTCGAGGCGTGGCTCACGGCGCGGCTCGGGCCCGACTGGACCCGCAAGGCGAGGGTGCAGACCAATATGGCCCGGGTCGTCCAGACCGAGCGCGGGATCCTGGTGTTCAAGCTCTTCCTCGGCGCCATCACCGGCATCGCGCTCATCGTCGGCGGGATCGGCATCATGAACGTCCTGCTCGCCTCGGTGACCGAGCGGACGAGGGAGATCGGCGTCCGGAAGGCGATCGGCGCCCGCCGCCGCGACCTGCTCGCGCAGTTCCTGCTCGAGTCGGTCACGATCGCGGGGCTCGGGTCGGTGCTGGGGACGCTGCTGGGCTTCGCGGGGGCCTTCGGGGTGACGGCGGTGATGCGCCAGCGGTTCGACGCGCCGGTGTACGCCGCGTTCAGCTGGGGCACGCTTGCGGTGTCCGCGGGAGCGGCGGTCGCGGTGGGAGTGGTGTTCGGGATCTACCCGGCGCTGCGGGCGGCGCGGCTCTCGCCGATCGAGGCGATCCGGCATGAGTAGCTAGCGGAGCAGCGGCGTCTTCGCGTCCAGTCTTTTCCGCACTTCCTCGGCCGGCATCACGACCAGCCCCATCAGCCCGTCCAGCCTGGCCGACGCGCGCCCTTCGGTGAACACCCGGAGCCGGCGCGCGCTCTCGTAGAGGGCATCGGCGACACGCGGCAGCCCGAGCTGGCCGGCGCGGCCGGCGTCGGTGAGCCGCTCCACACCCCCTGAGCGCGTGCGGAGCGGGAGGTCCACCGACAGCATCGAGGTGCGGGCGGGGAAGTCGAGCAGGAGGAGCCCGGGCGCGAGGCCCGACTCCGCCGCCAGCGCATCCTCCACCCGCTCGAGCAGGTCAGGGTCGTCGGAGAGCCACTCCTGGGCATCGTGCGGCACGTCGCTGGCCGGAAGGTCCAGCGCCCGCTTGAAGAGCCGCCGCTCCTGCACCCGCGCCGCGAGCCCGGTCGGATCGGCCGCGAGGAGGGCAGTCATCAACCCGCCGTCGGTGGCCTCCGCGATGGTCGACGCGCTCAGGACGCCGTCGGCCACCGCCCGGCGCACCGCCCGCTTGAACATGCAGGTCGCGCTCCGCACGGCATGATGCCAGTACACGTTCCGGTACATCTGGTACTTGGCGAAGAGCAGCGACTCGAGCGCGCTGATCCCCTTCTCATGCACCCCGATTTCCCAGCGCCCGGCGCCGCCCTCGACCAGCGTGAGCGAGGCGAGGAGGCGGTCCACGTCCACCGCGCCGTAGGGCACGCCGCACATCCGGGCGTCGCGGCTCAGGTACTCGATCTTGTCGAGGTCCAGGGAGCCGCTGATGAGGCCGCCGAGGGGGCTCGCGCTCCGGCCGCGGATCAGGTCGCCGATGCGGCCGGCCAGGGAGGGCCCGCCGATCGAGACGAGCACTTCGCCCAGCTCCCCCCGCGTCAGCTTGGCGACGCCGAGCGACTCGTGGTGGAGGAAGCCCGCCTCCTCGAGGCTGTGCGAGAAGGGATAATGCCCGATGTCGTGCAGCAGGGCGGCGAGGCGGGCGGCCAGGCGGTCGTCCTCGCTCGCCGGGTCGAGTTCGCCCCGCTCGGCGAGGGCGGTCAGGGCGGACTTGGTCAGGTGATAGGCGCCGAGGGCGTGCTCGAAGCGGGAGTGGGTGGCGCC
>CAYUOK010000053.1:0-7537 GCA_964446395.1 uncultured Gemmatimonadaceae bacterium
GAGTTCGACGTGCAGCCGCGGACCGACGTGAAGGGCCGCGAGGCGATCGTGCTGCGGGACCGGGTGATCCCCATCGTGCACCTCCGCGCCTTGCTCGGCGTGGACGGTGGCGAGGTCCCGCCCCGTCGGCCCGGTTTGGTGCTGGAAGTCGGGGACCGCCGCTCGGCCGTGGTGGTGGACTCGCTGATGGGACAGCAGGAAGTCGTCGTGGAGCCGTTCGACGCCCCGAAGGGAACGGCGCCGCTCTTCAGCGGCGCCACGATCCTCGCGGACGGCACCCCGGCGCTGATCTTGGATGCCGCGGCCCTCGTCTAGGGAGACCCGTATGGAAGACGTGCGCGATCTGAAGGAGCTCCAGTTCGACGCCCTCAAGGAGGTCGCGAACATCGGGGCGGGGCACGCCGCGACGGCGCTCTCCCAGATGACCAACAAGAAGATCATGATCAGCGTGCCGGAGGTGACGGTCACGCCGCTCGAGGAGGTGCCCGAGGTGCTGGGCCATCCCGAGGAGGTGGTGGCGGCCGTCCTGATGCACATGATGGGCGACCTCACCGGCCGCACGCTGCTGCTCTTCCCGGAGCCGTCGGCCCGCGCGCTGTGCGACATCCTCCTCCGTCGGCCCGCCGGCACCACCACCGAGTTCGGCGTGATGGAGCAGTCGGGCATCAAGGAGGTGGGGAACATCCTGAGCAGCGCCTACCTCAACGCGCTCAGCGACTTCATGGGAATGATGCTGGTGCCCTCGGTGCCCAGCCTCGTGGTGGACCTCAGCGCCGCCGTGCTGACCTCGACCTACCTCAACTTCGGCTCGGAACGCGACTACGTCTTCTGCGTCGAGTCCGAGTTCCAGTTCGAGGGCGAGTCGTCCAACCTCAAGGGGCACTTCCTTCTCCTGCCGGACTTGGCGTCGCTGCGGGCCATTTTCGACGCCATCCGCGTCGGCTGATCGATGGGCAGTCCGGCGCTGCCCGAACGGGACCTCGCGGTCCTGCGGTCGTTCGCCCGCCGGATCGACCCGTCCGACGCCGGCGCCCACAACAACCTCGGCGTCCTCTACTACCAGAAGGGCCTCATCCCCGAGGCCGTGGCCGAATTCTCCCGCGCCCTCGAGCTCGATCCGCGCATGCAGGTCGCGCAGGCCAACCTGGAAATCACCTACCGGGCCAGCGGCTACTACGACCGCCGCGTGGCGGAGCTCCGTGAGCGGCTCCGCCGCAATGCGGGCGACCGGGAGGCCCGGTGGGAGCTTGGCCGGGCCTACGCCGCCCTCGGGCATACCGACGAGGCGGTGGCGGAGTTCGACGCGCTCCTTGCGTGGCACCCCGACGACATCCCCGCGCTCCTCCAGCTGGGGCTCGCCGAGAAGGCGCGGGGCCGGGTCGAGGTGGCGGAGGATTGGTTTCGCCGCGCGGCCGAGCAGGACCCCGACAGCCCCGTCGCCCTCTTCTATTACGGCGAGGCGCTGTACAACCGCGGGCTGAACGAGGCCGCGCTCGAAACGCTGCGCCAGGCGGTCCACCGCAATCCTGACTACGCCGACGCGCACTACCTCCTCGCCTTCGTGCTTGGCGACATGGGCCTGCACGACGAGGCGCGCGCCGCCACGAAGCGGGCCATCGCGCTCAACCCCACCCTCGGGCGGGCCCAGGCGAACCTGACCATCGACCACCCGGACGACGGGTCGGCGCGCGGGCGGCAGTCGCTCGCCGATTCCATGCGTCCCGCGCTGGCCGACGGCGGCACGCTGGCCCACTTCAACCTCGGTCTCGCCTTCCGCCAGAAGGGCTACTACCCGGAGGCGCTGCGCGAGTACCGCCTGGCCCTCGACCACGGCGAGGACCGGCGCCTGACGCTGCAGGCGATGGCCGAGGTCCACCTCCTGCGCAGGGACCTCGACAGCGCGCTCGAGCTCTACGACGCCCTCGTGGAGGAACACGCCGACTCCCCCAAGGTGTGGAACGAGCGGGGCGTCTGCCTCCACCAGGCCGGCCGTCGCGATGCCGCGCGGGATTCCTACGAGCGCGCGATCTCGCTCGACCCCGACTACGCGCTCGCCTGGAACAACCTCGGCGTCCTCCTCGCGCACGACCCGGGCACCGGCGAGGCCGAGGCGGCGTTCCGCGCGGCGCTCCAGGTGCAGCGCGCGCTCGCCGCGCCGCGCCTCAACCTCGCGCTCCTGCTGTTCCAGCTGCGGCGCTTCCAGCCGGCCCTCGAGACCTTCCGCGCCGTGCTGGCCGATCATCCCGACAACGCGCCGGCCTGGAACGGCATCGGCCTGGTGCTCATGGAACTGCACCGGTACGCCGACGCGAAGAACGCCTTCGCCCGCGCCGTGGACGCCGCCCCCACCAACGCGTCCGCGCACTACAACCTCAGCTTCACGCTGAGCCAGCTGGGCGACTTCGACGGGGCGCTTCGCGCCACGAAACGGGCGCTCGAGCTCGAGCCGTATTACATCCAGCAGAAGTTCCAGCTCACGATCGACCTGCAGTACGAGGATCCTCTCATCTCGATCGTGCCGGAGCTCAGCGCCGACGTGACCGCGGCCGACCTCGGTGACGCCTTCGTCTTCGACTCCAGCGTGCTCGAGGGGATCTTCGACGATCTCGCTCCCCCGGCGGCCCCGGCGCCCGCCCCACCCGCGGCCGAGGAGGCGGCGCTCGCGCTCGCCCGCGACTACATCAGCAAGGGGTTGCTCGAGCTCGCGTCCGCCGAGCTGACGCGGGCCGTGGCCCGCGGTGCCTCTCGCGGCCGCGTCGCGGTCCTCCTCGGCGACATCTTCGGCAAGCGCGGCCTCCACGGTGAGGCGCTCGAGCGATATCGGGAGGCGCGCGCGGCGGACCCGGCGGACGTCGGCGCCCTGCTGGGCGAGGTGCGGTCACTCCTGGCCCTCAATCGCGCCGCCGACGCCCTGGCGGGCGCCGAAGGGCTGGCCCAGCTGGCCCCGAACCACGTCGAGGCCCTGGTGGCCTGCGCCCGCGTACGGCTCGCCACCGGCGACCCGGTCCGGGCCCTCGACGCGCTGCGCGAGGCGCAGGCCCGCGCGCCCGGGCGCCCCGATCTCCTGCAGCTGCAGGCGGGGGTCTCGCGCCGGCTGGGTGAGCGGGAGGCGGCCCTCGACGCCTACCAGGCAGCGCTGCAGCTCGACAGCGGGCTGGTCCAGGTCTGGCTCGAACTCGGCACGCTGGAGGAAGAGCGGCAGAACTGGACCGGCGCGCGCCTCGCGTACAAGCGGGCGCTCGACCTCCTGCCGACCTACTCCGAGGCGGCCCGGGCGCTGGCCCGCCTCCTGCGCCGCGTGGACACGCCGAAGGCTGCCATGGCGCCGCTCATCGCCCTGCTGGGAGCCGATCCCTGGGACCTCGAGGCGCTCACGCTCCTGGGGGAGCTCCTGCTGGAGGACGGGCGCCCGGAAAAGGCGATCGAGGCGTTCGAGCGTGTGCTGCGTTTCGACCCGGAGGCCGGCCCGGCCCGGCTCGCCTACGGGGCCGCGCTGGTGCGGGCGCGGCGGTACCGGGAGGCCACGGATCAGTGGGAGACCGTCGTGCGGGCCGATCCGGGGAGTCCGCTCGCCGCGACCGCCCGAAACCAGCTCCGATCGACGCGGGACCTGGTGCACATCTTCACCGCCACGGCGGAGTAACGGGTGCCGATCGAAGGCCCGCTGAAGGAACTGCAGATCCACGATGTCTTCCAGCTGCTCGACCTGGGGCGGAAGACGGGGGTCCTTCGCGTGACCTCCGAGCTCCGGCAGAACGCGGGGGTCGTGTATTTCGCCAACGGGGGCGTGATCGCCGCGGAAATCCGCAGCAATCCGCATCCCCTCGGTGCCCTGCTCGTGCGGGCCGGCAAGGTGCGCGAGGAGGAGGTGGCGCGGGCGGCCGCCATCCAGCGGAGCCGGCCCGGGCACCGGCTCGGCGACATCCTCGTCGAGATGGGGGCGCTCCCCCGGAAGGAACTCGAGCGGCAGATCAGGGCCCAGGTCGAGGAAGTCATCTTCGAGCTGATGAGCTGGTCGGAGGGCTATTTTTCATTCGAGGACGGCCCGTTGCCCGACGCCCTCGGCGAGGCGACGGTGCGGATCCCGACCGAGTCGCTGCTGATGGAGGCGGCGCGCCGCATCGACGAGTGGTCCCGGATCGAGGCGAAGGTCCCGCATCTCGGGGTCATCCCGCGCTTCACCGGGTCGCCCGACGACGAGGGCGCGCAGCTCGACCTCCTCCCGTTCGAATGGGAGGTGCTCGCCGGGATCGACGGCGCGACCGACGTGCGCTCGCTTGCGGCGCGCATCGGCCGCTCGGATTTCGACGTCGCCCGCACCCTGTTCGGGCTCGCCGCGGCCGGCATCATCGCCATGGCCGAGCCGACGTCCATCGACGGGGACGCCGAGGCGACGGTGCAGGACCTCGCCGTGCTGGTGGCCGCGGCCGAGGAGGCGCTGCTCCTCGGCGAGGTGGCGCGGGCGCGCTTCACCGCGGAGGAGGCGGTGCTCGCGTTCGCGGAATCCTCGGCGGCCCACCTCGTGCTCGGCCGAGTCCTCCTCGCGGAGGCCCGGTACGACGAGGCGATCCTCCGCCTGAACCAGGCGCTCCGCTGTGAGCCCGAGATGCCGGCGGCGTTCCGGCTGCTGGGGCTGGCGGAGGTGGGTCGCGCCCATTTCGGGTCCGCGCTCGAGGCGTGGGCGCGATGGGAGGCGCTGGAGACGCGTGCGGACAGCGAGCGGGGGCGGGAAGAGACGGTCCGGCGGTGGCGGAACGCCGTGGAAACCCTCAAGGACGCACTGGGAGGACGCCGTGAGCATTGAAGACATCCGCGTCCTGACCTCCCAGCTCGCGGCCGACCCGTCCAGCCTGGTCTTCCTGCCGCTCGGGGAGGCGCTGCGCCGCCGCGGACAGCTCGAGGCGGCGGAGAAGATCGCTCTCGCCGGGCTGACGCGGTACCCCGACCTGGCCGACGCCCACGACCTGCTGGCTCGCGTCCTCGGCGACCAGGGCGACCTCGAGCGCGCCTTCGACGAGTGGGACATCGCGCTGCGCCTCGACCCCGGGCACGCCGGCGCGCACAAGGGGATCGGCTTCCTGTATTACGTCGCCGGCGACCTCCCGAAGGCGCTGGAGCACCTCGAATCGGCGCATGCCGCCGATCCCGGGGCCGAAGGGGTCGCGGCGGCGGTAGCCAGGGTGCGCGAAGCGCTCGCGATGCCGGGCGAGCCGCCTGCGCGGACCGCAGCGCCCCCGGCGGTCGAGCCCCCGGAGGCGGCAGCTGCTCCGCCGCCCCGCGGCCCGGCCGTCTTCGCCGGGCTGGAAGGGGCCCAGGACGGCCTGCTCCTGCTCGACGCGAACGGACTCCGGATCGGCGGCGGGTTGTCGGCGCCGGACGGGACCGCCGTGGGCGACGCGGTGGCGGCGCACCTCGCCGGCGTCTTCCGCGACGCCACGCGCGCCGCGCGCCTCCTGCACCTCGGGGCCTGGACGAGCGTCGCCGCGGAAACGACGGACACGAACCTCTTCCTCTGCGCCCCGACCACGGAATCGCTGCTGCTGCTCGTGCGGGACAACAGCGTCCCGATCGGGCGACTCGCGCTGCAGGCCGATCGCGCCGCCGAGGCGGCCCGCCGGTGGCTGGAGGGCACCGCGTGAGGACGGACATCCTGGGGTCGCTCGAGTCGATCACGCGGGTCCGCGGCGTGCGGGGCGCGATGGTCGTTTCCGCGGAGGAGGGGCTGGTCGTCGCGGAGTCCTCCATGGAGGGCATCGACGGCGCGGCGGTGGCCGCCCTCACGGCGGGCGTCGTCGCCCGGCTGGCCCGGGCGACGGAGGCCGCGGGACGCGCGGCGCCGGCGTTCGTGCACCTGCAGGCGGAGCGCGGCGCCCTGCTGGCGGTCCCCGCACCGGGCGATCTGCTGGTGGTGGCGGTCACCGACGCGGAGGTGAACGTCGGCCTCGTCCGCCTGGAGCTGCGCCGCGTGGCGGAGCACCTCGCCTGATGCGCGTCATCGAGCCGTGGGTGGCGGAGCCGCTGGAACGGTTCCTCGCGGAGTCGGCCGCGCGCGTGGTGCTGCTCACCACGTCGTCGGGGCAGGTTGTGGCTCAGCACGGCTTCACCCGCGCGCTTGACGTGATGTCCGCCGCGGCGCTCGGGGCCGCGATCATGGCGAGCACGGAGGAGCTGGGCCGGCTGACCGCGTCCGGCGCCTCCCGCTCCCTCTCGCACCAGGGGGCCTCGCGGGGGCTCTTCCTGTCGGCGTTCGACCTGCCGCAGGGCCGGTGGATCGGACTGGTCGTCTACGACCGCGACAGTTCCCTCGGGCTGGTGCGGCTCTTTTTCGACCAGCTCGTGGGAGAGTTGCAGGAGGTCGCCCCGGCCGAGGTGCCCGCGCGCGAGGTGCTCGCCGCGGATTTCGAGAACGAACTCAACGCGAGCCTGCGCTCGCTGTTCGGACGGTAACGGATGTCGCTCGTCAACTTCACGACCCGCGAAATCACCTGCAAGATCGTCTATTACGGCCCGGGCCGGTCGGGCAAGACGACGAACCTGCAGTACATCTACGGCCGCGTGCCCGAGGGGCGCCGCGGACGGATGGTCTCGCTCGCCACCCAGTCGGACCGGACGCTCTTCTTCGACTTCCTCCCCATCGACCTGGGCAGCATCAGCGGGTTCACCACGCGGTTCCAGCTGTACACCGTCCCGGGGCAGGTCTATTACAACGCCACCCGGAAGCTGGTGCTCCAGGGCGCCGACGGCGTCGTGTTCGTGGGCGACAGCCAGGCGAGGCGCTACGACGACAACGTGGAGAGCCTGCAGAACCTCCAGGAAAACCTCCTGGCGCAGGGCGTGGACATCCGGCAGCTCCCCGTGGTGTTCCAGTACAACAAGCAGGACCTGCCGCGCGACCTGATCCTGAGCCCGGACGAGCTCGACGACGCGCTGAACTTCCGCGGCGTCCGGAGCTTCGGCGCCGACTGCCTCCACGGCCACGGCGTGTTCGAGACGCTGAAGGGCATCTCCGAGCTCGTGCTCCAGCGGCTCGCGGCGGGGAATTCGGCGGCATGAGCGCCCCGCTGAGTCCGCAGATGCGCTTCGACGGCTTCATCGTCGGGCCGGCGAACCGGCTCGCCGCCGCCGCCGCGCGCGCGGTGGCGGAGTCGCCGGGCACCGGGTACAACCCGCTCTTCATCTACGCCCGTCCCGGCTTCGGGAAGACGCATCTCCTGATGGCGATCGGCCATGCGGCGCAAGCGATCAATCCCGCCCTGGTCGTCGAGTACGTCACGCTCGACGACTTCGTCGAGGCGTTCCACACGGCGGTCGGCGCGGGGCAGGGCGACACGTATCGGCGGCGGTTCGTGGAGGCGGACATCCTGCTGCTCGACGACGTACAGTTCGTCACCCACCGTCGCGAGACCCAGGCCGAGCTGCTCCGCCTCGTGGACCAGATGGAGGCGAGCGGCCGCCAGGTCGTCCTTACGAGCGACCGGCCGCCGGCCGACATCGAGGCGTTCGACGAGCGGCTCCTCCGCCGGGTGGCGGGGGGCCT
>CAYUOK010000054.1:0-7527 GCA_964446395.1 uncultured Gemmatimonadaceae bacterium
AGATACGCGTACTTGAGAAATCCCGCGTACGCCCCCAGTCCCGCCTGCACCAGCCCCACACGCCCGTCCAGGACGCCCCCGCCCAGCAGGTAGGCCTTGAAGAACCGTCCGAGCGGCCGGAGCGACAGGTCGGTCCACGTCGCGCGCACGCCGCGGTCCCAGAGATCCTCGGCACCCCACTCGGCGTAGCGCTGGAGCTTCTCGACGTGATGCCCGAGCGTCCGGTAGGGGTGGTGCAGCAGCGTGGCGGCCAGGTCACCCACGTCCGCAATCGGCTCCAGCCCCTCGTGCACCCGGCGCTCGACGTACCGCCGGTCCTTGCCGAAGAGGCGGACCACCCAGTCGCGCGCCCAGCCGCCGCGCGTCTGCTCGACGCCGAGGTAGAAGTTGCGGCGGCGCACCCGGTAGGCGGCGCGGGCAGGGGCGGAGAGCACGGTACGGAGTTCGGCGGCGAGCTCGGGGGTGACCCGTTCGTCGGCGTCGAGCGCGAAGATCCAGGAATGGCGGGCGGCGGCGATGGCGGCGTTGCGCTGCGCGGCGATGGTGGGACCGGTCCGCTCCAGCACGGTGGCGCCCGCGGCGCGCGCCGCCTCGACCGTTCCGTCGGCGGACCCGGCGTCGGCCACGAGCACCTCGCCGGCGAAGGCGGCGCTCGCCACGCAGGCGGCGATGTTCGACGCCTCGTTGAGGGTCGGGATGACGACGGTGAGCGGGAGACGTCCCTCAGACGAGACGATAGTTCCGGTACTCCCAGAGGCGCACGCCGGTGAGCCGCTCGATGATGTCGGAGGCGTAGAACCGCAGGTGCTCGAGCTCGAAGTGGGGCGGCTCGACCACGCGCTCCGGATCCTTCGCCCGTTCGTTCACGTAGCTCTGCGCCACGAGCGGGTGCTGCCCGGTGAACGGCCGGAGCCCGGGGAACCAGGGCAGCAGCGGCCGCTTCGCCTCGCGCTCCTTCGACCAGGGGTAGAGCGTCTGGTTGGTGACCAGCTTGGCGCGGAGCGCCGCCGCCGGACGGGCCCACCCGTAATGGAACATCTCGGCCGTGGTGAGGCGGGCGCGGGTCTTCCGGTTCTGGGGGCCGACCCGGAAGCCCTGCGCTCCCTTGTACGGCCGGATGTCGAGCGTCGGATCGAGGCGGATGGCGCGAATCTCCCGCCGGTACCACCGCCGGTTGGTGGCGATGGTGTTGAAGTCGCCGTAGAAGTGGAGGTACTTGACCAGCAGCGCCTCGACATTCGGGTCGGCGTCCACCGCCTGGATGGCGGCCACGAGTTCCTGCGCACCCCGCTCGTGCAGGACTTCGTCGCCCTGGATGTAGATGCCCCACGGGTGGACGCAGGCCCGCATGGCGCGCAGCGTCTCGTCGCTCAGCATCCAGTTCTGGCGGGAGGTGTCCCAGACCCCTTCGATGATCCGGATCTTGGGGTCCTTGATGGACTTGATGAGGTCCATCGTGCCGTCGGTGGACGGCCCGACGTTGACCACCACTTCGTCGCAGACGGGCAGGAGCGACCGGATGCTCGCCTCGACCGGGAAGTCGTGGCTGATGGCGTTCTTGATGATCGTGAAGCCGGACACCTTCACCATGGTGCACACCCGGGGCGGTTGCGGGAAGGCGGAAAGCTAGCCCGGCGGGGGGGCGAATTCCACCGGCTCAGGGGCCTCGGCCCGACGCGCGCACGATGTCGAGCAGCCGCCGGAGCCGGTGCATGTACGTGTGCTCCTGCAGCACCCGCTGTCGTCCCGCGCCGGCCACCGTTTCGGCCGCCGCAGGGTCCTGGAGCGCCGCCTCGACCAGCGCGCGCATCTCCTCCACCGACCGGTAGACCAGCACCTCCTTCCGGTCCACGAAGTGCCGCTCGAGGTCGCCGCGGTAGTCCACCACCTGCGGCACGCCGATGGCCGCCACCTCGAAGGTGCGCTGGTTGACCCCGCACTCCTTCACCGCGGGCTCCGCGTCCGCCGAACGGTGGATGTTGACCGCCACCGACGCCCCGGCGTAGGCACGAACGAAGTTCTCCGTGTCGAGCTGCTCGCCGCGGCAGTAGTCACGCAGCGAGGTCCGACGCCATCCCGGCCCCCAGAGCGCCAGCCCGAACTCGATCAGCTCCCCCAGCAGCCGCTCCCGCCTCGGCGTGGCGGTGCCCGCGAAGACGACGTTCGCGCGGTACTGGTCCCGCGACCGCATCGGTTTGTACACCGAGGGGTCCGCCGCCAGCGGCAGGTAGTGCACCGGCCGGTCGATCGTGCCCTTGAGCGCGTCCACCACGTCCGTCCCCGCCGCGAACACCATGTCGTAAGCGGGCAGGGCGTGCTGCACGATGGCGAGCCCGTGCAGGTCGTCGGGCACCCAGTTGACCCAGGTGCCGGGATGGTCGCGGCGGAGGGTGGTGATCGCCTGTGCGGAGAGGGCCTCACCCCGGACGACGAGCACGATGTCCGGGGCGCCGACCTCGAGCTCGCGGTCGAGCCGGCTCACGAGGTCCCCGCCGCGGAGCCGGGTCAGCAGGCCGGGCCGCGCGTTGAGGTCGAAGCGGGAGACCGTCTGGCCGTGCCGCTCGAGGGCGCGCTCCCGCTGCGCGGCGTGCGCGTTGAGGGCGTCGTCGTATGCCGCGACCACCAGGACGCGCGTCACGCCGCCGGCTCCGGGTCGCGGAACTGCAGGTCGTAGAGCCGCCGGTAGAGGCCGTTCCGCTCGATCAGGGCGGCGTGGGTCCCCTGCTCCACTACGCGGCCCGCCTCGAGCACCACGATCTGGTCGGCGTTCCGGACCGTGGCCAGCCGGTGCGCGATGACCAGCGCCGTGCGCTGCTTCATCAATCGCTCGATGGCGTCCTGGACCAGCCGCTCCGACTCGGGGTCCAGCGCACTCGTGGCCTCGTCGAGGATCAGGATCGGCGGGTCCCGGAGCAGTGCGCGCGCGATGCTGATCCGCTGGCGCTGGCCGCCGGAGAGCCGCGTGCCGCGCTCGCCCAGGATCGTCTCGAACCCCTGCGGCAGCCCGGTGATGAACTCGGTGGCGTTGGCCGCGCGGGCGGCCGCCTCGACCTGTTCGCGCGTGGCGTCGGGCGAGCCGAACGCGATGTTCGCGTGCACCGTGTCGTTGAGCAGCACGGTGTCCTGGCTCACCACGCCGAGGGTGGCGCGGAGCGACTTCCGCTGGATGGTGTGGAGCGGGACACCGTCGAGGTAGATGTGGCCCGACATCGGCTCGTGAAACCGGGGGAGGAGGTCCACGAGCGTGGTCTTGCCCGCACCCGACGGGCCGACGATCGCGAGAACCTGCCCCTTCGGCACCCGGAACGACACGTCGGTGAGGACCGGCTTGTCGGTGCCGTAGCGGAAGGAGACGTGGTCGAAGACGATGTCGCGGGTGAAGACCGCCGGGACGTCGCCCGGCGCGTCCACGTCGCTCTCCTTCTCGTCCAGGAGCGCGTACACCCGTTCCGCGCTCGCAAGCGCGATCGCCATCGTGGCCGGGTACTGCGAGATGGCCTTGATCGGGGGCAGCAGCTGGAGCGAGGCGACGAGGAAGGCGATGGCCGCCTCCGGCGCGAGCGGCACGCCGCCGACCAGCGCCGGCTGGGTGGCCGCGGCGATGATGAGGATGATCAGGAGCCCGCCGAAGATCTCGCTCATCGGGCCGGTCAGCGAGGAATACCGCTGGGTCCGGAGCACCTTCTTCCGGTACCGCGTGAGCTGGTCGGTGAGCTTCTTGGTCTGGTGCTCTTCTTCCCCGTAGGCGCGGATCAGCTTGACCGCGCCGATCTGCTCGCTGACCATCGCCGTGATGGCCGCCCGGTCCGCCGTACGGCCCCGCGCGTGCGCCTTGAGCCGCACCAGCACCCACCGGAGCCCCAGCACGAGGAGTGGTGCGGTGGTCAGCGTCAGCAGCATCAGGCGGCCGCTGATCTGGCTCATGAGCAGCAGCACGGTGGCGATCTTCACCATGCTCTGGAAGAGACGGACGAGGGCGGCCGTCACGACCTCCTTCATCTGGTCCACTTCCGTGGTCATCGAGGAGAGGATGTGCCCCTGGCGGGTCCGCTGGAAATACCCGAGATCGAGCCTCAGGAGATGACTGAAGAGCGCGGAGCGGATGTCCCGCACCAGCCCTTCCTGGACCGACACGAGCAGCTGGGCCGTGAGGTAGGCCATCAGGTTTCGCAGCACCAGCCCGAGGACGAGGACGCCGAGCAGGCGCGCCACCGCAGTGTTGGTCGGCACGCCGAGGATCAGCGGATCGAGCAGCCACTTGGTGAACCGGATCAGCGCCTCGGACCCCGAGGCGCCCAGCTGTCCGGTGGTGCCGAACAGGAGGCGGAGGAGCGGGATGAGCACCACCACGGTGGTGCCGTCCAGGACCGAGGCCAGCACCGACGTGAGCGCGGAGAGCGCAAACCGCAGCCGGTAGGGGCGCACCTGCTTGAGCAGCCGGAATTCGGTCCGCACGCCTACGACCGCCTTGGGGTCAGCAGGGTGATCGGCAGGACGACTTCCTCGGGAGACACCCCGCCGTGGAGGAAGGCGCCGCGGTACCGCGCCTGGTATTCGCGCAGTTTCGTCGGGTACACGAAGAACCGGTCGCCGGTGGCGAGGAGGAGCCGGGTGCCCGGGGTGCGGGGCGGCAGGCCGAACCGCTCGAGGTCGTCCACCACCAGCGCCGCGTCGGGGTCCTCCGCCCGGAGGTCCTCGCCGAACTTGTACCGGAGGTGGCTCGTGGTGTCGCGCCGGGCGAAGACGGTGGCCGGCGTGTGGCAGTGGATGGAGCCGTGGTCGGTGGTGAGCAGGACCGGGACGTTCCGCCGCTCCGCCTCGCGGAGGGCGTCCCACAGCGGCGACCGCTCGAACCAGGTGCGGGTGAGGTTGCGGAGCGCCTGCGTGTCCCGCGCCACCTCGAAGAGCGTGGAGTTCTCGGTGCGGCCGTGCGTGAGCTGGTCGATGAAGTTGAAGACCAGCGCGGTGACGCCGTCCTGCGAGAGGTGGGCCGGGAGCCGCCGGAGCAGCCCCTCGCCGTCCGCGGCGGTGAACACCTTCTCGTAGCGGACCGGCACCGCGCGCCCGGTCAGCTGCACGAGGTGCTCCTCGAGCAGCTCCGCCTCGTGCGCGTTGAGCCCCGCCTCCTCCTCCGTCTTCCACCAGTCGGGATGGCGCGCGGCCAGCTCGTTCGGGAAGAGCCCGCTGAAGATGGCGTTCCGCGCGTACGGCGTGGCGGTGGGCAGGATGGAGAAGTAGTGCGCCGTCTCGATGTCGAAGCGGGTGGCCACCAGGGGCCGGATCATGGCCCACTGGTCGAGCCGGAGGCAGTCCACCACCACGAGCAGCGCCTTGCCGTGCGCGTCGAGCGTGGGGCGCACGAATTCCGCCACGATGTCCACCGAGAGCGCGGGGCGGTCCTCCTCGGTGCCGTCCAGCCAGGCGCCGTAGTGCCGGCCGAGGAACTTGGCGAAGTCGGCGCGGAGGGAGTCCTGCAGCGTGCGGAGCGCGTCCTGCAGCCCCGGCTCGTCGGCGCGGCCGAGCTTGACCTCCCATTCAGCGAGTTCGACGATCAGTTCGACCCACTCCCGCCACTTCATCGCCTCGCCGCGTCGGGTATCGAGCTCCCGGAAGCGGGTGGCGAAGTCGCGCGAAAGCCGCTGCTGGCGGATGCGGTCACCCTCGAGCAGCCGGGTGACCACCGAGAGGATCTGGCGCGGGTTGACCGGCTTGATGAGGTAGTCGCTGATCTCGGCGCCGATGGCGTCCTTGAGCGTGTCCTGCTCCTCGCTCTTGGTGACCATGACGACCGGCATCGACTGGTCCACGGCCCGGATGGCCTGGAAGATTTCCAGTCCCCGGCGGCCCGGCATCTGTTCGTCGAGAAGCACGACCCCGTACGGCTGGCGCTGCAGCATGACGAGCGCGTCGTCCCCGTGCGGCGACTTGTCCACCGTGAACCCGTGTTCCTCGAGGAAGAGGATGTGGGACGTGAGGCTCTCGACCTCGTCGTCCACCCACAGGATGCTCTTGGGGCGCGGCATGACCCAAACCTAACCGCCGCTCGCGGCACGGCACAACGCGCTGGCGGCTCCCGGCCGCGCGGCCTACATTCCCGCCGTGTCACACTCCGGCCCCGAAAGCGCGCCACGCGTCCTGCTGGTGCGCTTCAGCTCCATCGGCGACATCCTCCTCACGACGCCGCTGATCCGCGCCCTGCGGGCGCGCCATCCGGGCGCCCGGATCGACGCGCTGACCAAGCCCGGCTTCGCCCCGCTCCTCTCCGACAACCCCCATCTCAGCGCCGTGCTCTTTCCCGAGCCGGACGAATCGCTCGGTGCGCTGGCCGCCCGGCTCCGGGGCGCGCACTACACGCATCGCCTCGACCTGCACGGCAGCCTCCGGAGCCGTACGCTGCGCCTCCTCCTCCCCGGGCACTGGCGCGGCTACCGGAAGCACCGGGTGGCGCGCGCCCTCCTGATCCGGACCCGGAAGAACCGCTATCCCGCCGGAACCCCGCCGGTGCCGGAGCGGTACTTCGAGGCGGCCGCCGGCCTCGGCGTTTCCCCGGACGGCGGGCCGCCCGAGTTCTTCCTGTCGCCGGCCGCTGTGGGCGAAGTGGATGGATTCCTGGCCGAATCGGGGCTCGACCCCTCCCGGGGGCTGGTGGCGCTGGCGCCCGGCGCCGCCCACGCCACCAAGCGATGGCCGGTGGAGCACTGGAAGGCGCTGGCCGCTTCACTCGCTGCACGCGGGCGGCCGGTGGTCGTCGTCGGCGGCCCCGAGGACGCCGACACCGCCGAGGTGGTGGCCAGGGCGGCGCCGGGAGGGGTGGCGGTGGCGGGGCGCTTCGGCCTGCAGGGCACCGGCGCGCTGCTGAAGCGCTCCCGCGCCCTGGTGTCCGGCGATACCGGCGTGATGCACATGGCCACCGGCGTGGGCACGCCGGTGGTGGCGCTCTTCGGGCCGACCGTGGAGGCCTTCGGCTTCTTCCCCTACCGTGCCCGGGCTCGCGTGCTCGAGCGGGATCTCCCCTGCCGGCCCTGCAGCCGGATGGGCGGGCCCGCTTGCCCCCTGGGGCACCACGACTGCCTGCGCGGCATCCTGCCGGACGCGGTCCAGGCGGCACTGGCCGCGCTGGAGGCGGCATGACCGACGACCGCCCGCTGGCCCGCCCCTGGGAGCCCGCCGCGGTGGCCCTCTCGGAGCTCCTGCCCAGGACGGCGCGCGGCTCGAAGCGCGACGGCGTCTACGCCCTCTGGCTCACCGTGCGCGTGGCCCTCGACTTCGGGCTCACGCCGCCACTCCCCGACCGGGCACGCCGCCGCCGCACCACCGCCCTCGAGCGCCGACTCGCCAGCCTGACCCTCCCCGCCCCGCTCCGCCGGGCGCTCACCGCCGCCACGGCCCAGCTCCAGGCGGGCGACCCCGCCTCCGCCGCCCTGGCGCTGACCCAGCTCGTCGCACCGGCCCGCGACACCCTCGGCGCCGAGGCGGGCGACGCGATTGCGCTCGCGGCCCGGGTGGCGCGAACTTCCGTCCCATGAA
>CAYUOK010000055.1:0-1709 GCA_964446395.1 uncultured Gemmatimonadaceae bacterium
GCGGGCGACGCGATTGCGCTCGCGGCCCGGGTGGCGCGAACTTCCGTCCCATGAAGGCCATCATCACCGCCGCGGGGCAGAGCAGCCGCCTCTGGGAAACGACGGGCCGCGAGCCCAAGACCCTCCTCCCCTTCGGCGAGAGCTCGATCCTCTCCGCCATCCTCCACAACTTTGCCCAGGTGGGGATCCGCGACTTCGTGATCGTGACGGGGTACCGGGGCGACCTCATCGCACAGCACCTCCGCGACCACGCCGACTTCGGGATGAACGTCCACCTGCTCGACAACCCGGAGTGGCACCGCGGGAACGGCATCTCCGTGCTCCGCGCGCTGGCCTACCTGGCGCCCGAGGAGCCGGTCATCCTCTCCATGGCCGACCACGTGGTGAGCCCCGCCGCGCTGGCCGCCGTGAAGGACGCCCCGTCCGGGCTGAACCTCCTCCTGGTGGATCCGCGGATTTCGGAGTGCTTCGACCTTCCCGACGCCACGAAGGTGCGGCGCGAGGGAGACCGGATCGTGGACATCGGCAAGGACATCACCGACTACGACGTGCTCGACTGCGGCGTCTTCCGGCTGGACCAGCGGTTCCGCTCGGCGCTGGAGACCGCGGTGGCACAGGGCCGGGAGGGAATCAGCGACGGCGTGCGCGAACTGGTGAACGGGCCGGGCTTCGGCACCGTCCTCCTGCCGAAGGGCGCCGCCTGGCTCGACATCGACACCCCGGAGAGCTACCAGCACGCCCTCACCCGGCGCGCCACCTTCGCCTGAGGAGCGGCGCCCCATGGCCCGGACCCGCCTGCTGTTCAAGATCGGCTTCGTGTATCACAAGGCGGCGTTCGATCCGGTCATCGAGCAGTTCCTGTCCGACGACCGCTACGACGTCTACTTCGCGCTCGACGAGGAGCGCATCCGCCGCTGGGGCCTCTTCAACCTCCCCTACCGCCCGCCGATCGTGGACCAGTGGGTGCAGCAGGGGTACCGCTTCACCACCGACAAGCGCGGCTTCGACGTCGTCATCGCGGGCGACACCATCCGCGACGCCGCCGCGTACGGCCGCACCCTCCTCTGCTTCCTGAACCACGGCACCGGGATCAAGACGATCCTCTACCGCAACCTCGCGCAGCACCGCGAGACGCGGTACCAGATCTACGTGGAGGGACGGTATCGCGAGGAGAAGATCCGGGAGTCGGGCACGCAGGGCCGGAGCGAAGTGCACGTGGTCGGCCTCCCGAAGCTCGACGGCATCTTCCAGGGCCGCTACGCCGACCGCGCGGGGCTCCTCGCCTCCCGCGGGCTCGACCCCGCCAAGCCGACCGTCCTCTTCGCGCCGACCTACAAGCCGACCTGCATGTACGACGTGAAGGACGCCGTGTTCGAGGCGACCAAGGACCGCTGCAACCTGGTCGTCAAGCTCCATCACTACAGCTGGATGGGGAAGTACGCGCCGCACGAGCAGCACCGGATGTTCGAGCGGCGGGTCCGGAAGTATTCGCACGCGACCCTGGTGCCGATGGAGGAGTACAACATCGTGCCGTGGATGGCCGCCGCCGACACCCTGCTGAGCGAGGCGTCGAGCACCGTGTTCGATTTCCTGGCGCTGGGAAAGACCGGGATCATCTACGACCTCCCGAGCGACCGCCTGAAGCACAGCGACGGGATGCCCCTCCTCGGGGAGGACAACCGCGCCTTCCTCAAGGATGCCTTCGTGCA